>JAQZBG010000112.1 GCA_029239165.1 Microbacterium sp.
TGTCCGCTCTCCGCTCACATCGAGCTCCTGCTGCTCGCGGCGGACGATGCGCCCGTCCTGGCGCTCGTAGAACCCGATACGCAGTCGGTGCGGGCGCGGATCCGTCTGGACGAGGTGGCTTTGACCGTCGTCGTCCGTCTCGGTCCACAGCGTCGACACACCAGAGGTCTGCAGCCACGCGGCCGACCAGTCACTCATGTCGCGGCCGGATACCGCGCTGAGCTGGACGAGGAAGTCGTCGAGCGTGGTGTTCCCGAACGCGTTCGCGGCGAAGTAGCGTCGAGCTCCCTCGAAGAACGCGTCGTCCCCGACGAACGCCACGAGCTGCTTGAGGACGGCCGCGCCCTTGGCATACGTGATCCCGTCGAAGTTCAGCTTCGCGGCCTCGAGGTCGGTGATGTCCGCCACGATCGGGTGCGTCGTCGGGAGCTGATCCTGCTGGTATGCCCACGCCTTGCGGCTCGCGGCGAACTTCACCCAGGCGTCCTGGAACCGCGTCGCTACAGCCGACGCGTGCGCACCCATGTAGTCGGCGAACGACTCCTTGAGCCACAGGTCGTCCCACCAGGTCATGGTGACGAGGTCCCCGAACCACATATGGGCCATCTCATGCAGGATCGTGTTCGCCCGTGCGGCGCGCTGCGCATCCGTCGCCGCACCCCGGGACAGATACGACTCCGTGAATGTCACGAGGCCGGGGTTCTCCATCGCACCGAGGTTGTACTCGGGAACGAAGATCTGGTCGTACTTGCCCCACGGATAGGGGTACTCGAAGGCGTCCGTGAAGAAGTCGAGCCCCTGCCGGGTGACCTCGAGGATCTCGTCGGCCTCCAGGTAGGGCGCCAGCGACCGGCGGACGAACACGCCGAGCCGAACGTGCTGCTCGTCTCGCCGCCACTCGCCGTCGACCCGCGTGTACGGACCCGCCGCGACGGCGGTGATGTAGCTCGAGATCGGCAGGGTCGGAGCGAACTCCACCCGCTGAACGCCGACTCCGAGGTCGACGTGCGCGGGCGATTGGTTGGAGAGGACCTCCCAGCCGGTCGGCGCATCGACGACGAACGTGTACTCGGCCTTCAGGTCGGGCTGTTCGAAGCACGCCATGACACGACGTGAATCCGCCGGCTCGTACTGCGTGTACAGATACGTCTCGTCATCGGCCGGGTCGTGGAATCGGTGCAGCCCCTCGCCGGAGCGGCTGTAGGCCCCGACCGCCTCGATGCGCACCACGTTCGACGCGGCGAGACCCGTGAGCGAGATGCGTGCACCGTCCCACGCGACCTCCTGATCGACGCCGTTCACCTCGACCCGGTTCACCTGTTCGCCGATGAAGTCGATCCACGTCGTCTCCGCCGTGGAGTCGAATTCGAGCGTCGTCGCGGTCGGGAATCCGGTTCGCGCCCGCTCGGGTGCCCCCGTCAGATCGAGTTCGACGCGGATGCGATGCAGGGTGACCACTGCGGATCGCGCGGCGGTCTCCTCCCGGGTGAGGTTGGCGGTGTCCATTCCTCCATCCTGGCATCCTGACGAGTCGCGGACTGCCCCACCTTCGCGCGTCAGGCACCGCGCAGGCGATGGCCGATCTCCGCGTACAGCAGCGCCGAGTCGTGCGCGAGCGCTTCCGCAGCAGCGGCATCGCCCCGTAGAGCGGCGATCGAAGAGCGGACGGCGTCGCTACGCGCCACCTCGGCACGATCGCCGGTGGCCTCCGCGATGCTGCGCGCCTCCTCGGCATGCCGCTCTGCATCGTCGAGCAGGTCGCGGGCGGCGATCGAGTCGCTCACCGCGGCACGCACCAGGATCTCGGCCAGCGAATTCGCCGCCTCGGTCGCGATCAGCGGGGAGCCGGCGCGTTCCGCCTCTCGGAGCGTGCGTTCCGCGGCGGCTCGTGCTTTCCCGACGTCGCCGGCTCGCCCGTCGATGCGCGCTTCCAGGAGGTCGAGGTCTGCGGAGGTCGCGAACTCGCCCGCGACCTGCAGAGTCTGTCTCGCGGTCGCTATCAACCCACGGGCGAGCAGATCATCCCCCGTCGCCTCCGCCACCAGGGCCAGAGTCCTGCGCACGAACGGCAGCGACTCGACACTCGACTCGTCGAGCAGGCTCTGCAGCTCGACGGCCGCCTCATCCAGCTGCCCGATCGCTAGGAGGAGCAGGGGCCGATTCCCGCGAACGACCGCGACGTTGAGATCGTCGCCCTCTTCCCGGGCCATCGTCAGCGCGACCGCATAGCGCTCGCGGGCTTCCGCGTATCGGGCGAGGATCCGCAGTGTGTCGGCATGGTTGCCGGTCGCCCGCCCCTCCACGATCCGATCCCCCGCGGCCCGCGCCTGATCGATCGCGAGCTCGTACGACCGGAGCGCCTCTTCGAGATGACTCATCCATCGCTGCACGTTCCCGATCTGATTCCAGGTACGCGCCAGCGACGAGCCGGTGGCGATGCGTCGCACCCGATGCAGCGTGATCAACGCTTCGTCCAGACGTCCGAGCTTCTCGGCGCAGTGCGCGACGCCCAGAGCGATCTCCGGCACGAGGTCGAGTCCCGCCCCGCGCGATGCGAGATCATGCAGGCGCAGCGACTCGTCCCACAACGACCAGCGGGAGAGCGCCGTGTGCGCCTCGATGGCGAGCTGCTCCACGGCGGTGTCGGCCTCATGCTCTCGGGCCGCTGCAGCGACGGCGAGCACGGTCCCCACCTCACGCGCCGCGTAGTCAGGATCGTCGCGCATCCGCGCCAGCACCGCCGCCGCTGCTTTCCGCACGAACCGGCGCCGCTCCGACGAGGGCCGAATCGAACGCGATCGCTCCGCGGCGAACGCGAACACCGTGGCATGGATGTGCAGGTGTCCGTCGTGGAGTTCGACGATATGGCGGGCATGAAGACGACGCAGGTCCACGTCCGCGGACGGACCGCCCGCGGCGAGGAGCACGTCAGCGTCGATAACCCTGTCCAGCAGCGCCGCGTCCGCCAGAAGATCAGCCTCGCTCTGCGACAACGAGCGCGTGGCTGCTTCGAGCACCGGACGGATCCGCGCATCACGCGGCTCATGCTCGAAGCGCGAGGCGAGGTCCTGGAACGACCACCCGTGATGCTCGCGGACGATCCCTGCGAGCATCACGAGGTCGAGCGGCAGACCGCCCCCGACGGCCACGATGCGCCGGAGCCCGCTCACTCGGCGGTCGAGGTCGGAGTCTGAACGCGGCGACGTCCCGTCGACCGGGAGCAGATGCGCGAGAAGGCGCAGCGCGTCAGACTCCCCCATCGGCGGCACGACCACCCGAGCGACGGTCACCGTCTCCCGTCGCACGCGCTGCTCCAGATCGGCGAGGTCGACCCGGGAAGTCACGACGAACCGCACTCCGGGGACGATGAGCGCGGCCAGACGGCTGGCGTCCCCCGCGTCCTCGACGACCACGGTCGTGCCGCGCGCAACGGACTGCAGCGTCTCGCGCAGACGCGGCAGCTCGTACGGCAGCGAACGCGCACCCAATGCGCCCAGCATGCGCCTCAGAATGTCGATGGGGTCGGCATGCGGACGATCGGGCTCGGATTCACGCAAGTGCACCGTGAGCACGGACTCCGCACCGACGAGGACTGACGCGAGGGTGCTCTTCCCCGCGCCCGGCAGTCCGGTCAGGACGAGGACATCCACCTCCGGCACGGAGGCGAGCAACGTTTCCCGGCCGATCTCCGCGCCCGGGAAGTTCCGCGGAGCGTGCGTCACCTCGATGTGCACTCCGGATCGCTCCCCGTTGAGCGCTCGCGCCGTGTCGCGCCAGCGCTCCGATTCGCTTTCTTCGCCGCCCAACGCACGGACGATGTCACCGATGAGGCGATCGTCCACTCGTCGTCGGCCGGGACGGAAGCAGTCATAGACCGTGACCTTCGCCGGTTCCGCTCCCTCGCGCAGCTGTCCGATACGACGCGCGATCTCCGCGTACGAGGGGGCCCCAGCCTCCGCGCGCATCCTCCCCAGCCCGCTGCAGAGCTCGTCGAGGGTGCGCGGGGCAGGCATGAGTCGAGCCTATGGCAGGCTCCGGTGGCACCGGCGCGGCGCCTCGTTCGGGCTCGTTCGGACTCTGACGAGCCCCCGCGACGCACTCCTAGGCTCGGTCGTCGGAGAGGCCGCCCGACCTCCCGGACAAGGAGACACTCCCCATGACGACACGTGCAGAGATCGCCGCGAAGCTCGACGACTTCTCATTCCAGAAGGTGAACTTCGGCGGTTTCCTGATGAACAAGCGCGCGAAGAACTCCCACGCATTGTGGACCCGAACCTCGGACAAGGGGGTCACGGAGCTGACCATCCTGGCATCGCGGGACTTCGGTGAGGGAAACGTGTACGACGTCGCCGCCTTCACCCTGGACGGGTCGGTTCCCGCCGATGTCGTCGCGGAACTGCGACAGCAGGCGGAGAGCCTGACCGACCGGATCAACCTCCGCGAACACGGCTATGTGTACACGTGCCTCGAGCCGTGGGACGGTGGTGGCACCATCTGGATCTCGAAGAAGCCGGAGTTCCGCGCGCTGAGCCGGATCGATCAGGGCATCTACGTCGTCCCGATTCAGCGTCTCAACGGGCTGAACGAACCCCGCTGGCTCGCCTGGGCGCGCGAGAACGGCCAGCTGAACATCGCCATCGTCTACAAACCCTGACGGTGCTCGCCCACTCGAATCCGATGCCCGCGCCGCACGCAGGAACCCGCGTGCCGGGCGGCGTCCGACTCATCACCGCGTCGGCGGCCTACCTGGTGATCGCCGGCAGCATCACCTTCTACCTGCTGCCGGTGGGATTCGGGCTCAGGGGCGCCGCTCTCGTCCTCGCTCAGCTGGTGACGGTCATCGCAGGCGCTGCGCTCGTCGCCACGTCGATGTTCACGATCGTGCAGCATCGACGGCGACGTGCGAACCTCGAAGCCATCGCGCAGACGCTCGGTTGGACGTACCGCGCGGACGTCGGCGACCGGATCTGGGGCGGCTCCATCGACGAGCAGATCGATCGCGGGAGCCGGACCGCCCAGGATCACATCGACGCGCTGCACACCGACCTCCCGTTCGACAGCGTCGAGCGCATCTTCGTCGTCGGAGACCGCGAGGGAGCGACCACGCACATCGTCCGAGCCGTGCGCATCCCTCTTCCCTCGGAATCGCCGAGGATCACGCTTCGCTCACGAAAAGGCGGCGGGGCACTCAGTGTGCTCCCACGGCGACCGACCGGCCGCTCGCAGCTCCGGCTGGAGGGCGACTTCAGCGACGTGTTCGAGGTGTCCGTCCCGCATGGCTACGAGACCGACGCTCTCTATGTGCTCACGCCCGACCTGATGGCGATCCTGCTCGACGAGAGCGCCGACCTCGATATGGAGATCATCGACAGCACCCTGCACCTGTACTTTCCCGCCGTCGACCTCACCGATGAGAGCGAGCTCCGCGGATTCCTCACCGTGATCGCGGCGCTGCACGATCGTTTCGGGCGCCGGACGCTGCTGTACCGCGACGAGGCCGCCCCGCCCCTGGACCTGCAGTCCTACCGCCGCGACGGCGACACCCTCGCGGAGCGCGCCCGGACTGTGGACACGCGGGTGCGATGGTGGCCGGTGATCGCCGCTGTGGCCACTCCACTCATGCCGATGCTCATCGGGATCGTCTGGCTGCAGCTCTCCGGGTGACGCTCTTCGATATCTCCGGGCCGCCGAGGAGCCGTCGGATAGCCGTCTCCGGCGTCACCGAAAGGTCGAGCGTCCGCCCCCGCGAGTATTGGCGGAACACCCGTGGATCGATGTAGCTGCCGCGCGCGACAGCGGTCGTGTTCCCGAGGGCGGTCGCCGCCGCCTGCACGGCGAGTCGCTCAGCCTGGTCCCGATCTTGGCGCCGGTCGAGCTCGCCGATCCGGGCGAGTGCGTCCGCCGCGATGATGGTGCCGTGCAACGTACGGAAGTCCTTGGCCGTGAAGGACGCTCCCGTCACCTCACGGAGGTAGGCGTTGACCTCCGCCGGCGTGATGCGCACGCGGCGTCGTCCTCGGCGATAGGCCAGGAGGAAAGCACCTGACTTCCCCGCGGCGAAGTCGGTCAGCGCGTCGGCGAGCGACTCGTCGGTGATCTCGATCGAGGCGGTGCGGCCGCTCTTCGCGGGGAAGGACAACGCCACGTCGCTCCCGGACACGCGCACGTCCCGCCGGCGAAGCGTCGTGAGACCACGGCTGCCGTGCCGCACGAGGTAGCGCTCGGAACCGATGCGCAGCGCCGCGTCGTCGAGCAGGCGGAAGGCGATCGCCAGCGCGCGCTCCTTGGTCTGCCCCTCTTCCTTGAGCGCCCTGGTCACCTGCGCTCTGGCGCTGGGCAGGGCGGCGGCGAGGTCGAGCGCTCGCACGAACTTGCGGCGATCACGACTCACTCGCCACAGCGGGTGGTAGAGGTACTGCTTGCGCCCCGCTCCGTCGATCCCCACAGCCTGGATATGCGCGAGCGGGTCTGCGGCGATCCACACATCGTGCCAGGCAGGTGGGATGACCAGGTCACTGATGCGTTCGCGATCCGCCTCCGGTGCGGTTTCGCCCGCGGGGTCGACGTACCGGAAGCCCGATCCCGAGCGCACCCGTCGGAAACCCGGGTCCTCACCCGGTGCGACACGCACCAATCTGGCCATTCGTGCTCCTCCCCTGAAGTCCTGTCCGTCGAGGATGCCGGTGCCCGCAGGACAGCGGTAGGGAGTGGCGTCGCGCGTCCGGCCGTGCTATCCACCGTATGCAGCGTCGGCACCGACCGCGTCGGGCACGCCGTTGACGGCCGGGGTGACAGCACGCTCGAGCACCACCGCAAGGACGCCGATCACGAGGCTCCCCGCGATCATCACGCCGATGAACCACCCATCCAGTCCACCGCCGAGCATCGCGCCGGCCACGAGCGGCCCCGTGATGGCGCCGCCCTGGAAGGCTGCGGAGTTGATGGCGTTGTACCGTCCGCGGGTGCGGTCCGAAGCGAGGTCGTTGTAGATGGCGGGGATGGTGGGCTGCATCATCGTCTCGCCGAACGCGAAGACGCCCATGAAGGCGATCACGCCGATGGCCGCCACCAGCGTGCCGGGAAGGAATCCCGTCGCTCCCAGCAACACCCAGGACAGCGCCCAGATGAGCGCCATGATCTGCATGACCCTCGTTCGCCTCTTACCGGAGATGAAGCGGAGAACCGCGAATTGCAACAGCACGATCACGGCGGTGTTCACGGCGAAGGCCAGACCCACGACCTGCGTCGAGACTTCCGACACCTGTCGGGCGAACGCGGGGAACCCGGCCTCCATCTGCCCGTATCCGATGAAGACCGACAGGAACGTGAGGAGGGTGAGCCAGAGCACGGCCGGTCGGCGCAGGATCTCGCGATAGCCGCCGACCGGCGGCGCATCGGGCTCCGCGTCATGCTGCGTGCGCACGCGGCGAAGCGGCCCGAGCAGCAAGGCCAACGGAATCAGGCTGCTTGCGGCATCGATGAGGAAGATGGTCGTGAAAGTGGAGGGATCGGTCACGTCGACGAAGAACCCGCCGATTATCCCGCCCACGCCGATACCCAGATTGACGAGCGCGAAGTTGACTCCGAAGTACTGCTGACGCACCTCTCCGTCGACCACGGAGGCGATGAGTGCGTTGAACCCGGGCCATGAGACTCCGAAGTTCACCCCGATGAGCATCACCGCGACGGCGGCAACCACCGGATGCGTGGCATACGCCAGCAGTGCGCACCCGGCGATCATCGACAACAGTCCCACGATGAGCACCCGGCGCGCACCGAATCGGTCGATGAGTGTTCCGCCCGGTCCCGTCACGATGAGGCCGGTGATCGCGATGAGGCTCATCAGCGCACCCGAGACGGCGAGATCGAAGCCCCGCACCTCATGGAAATAGATGATCGTGAACGGCAGCGTCATGCCGCGCCCCAGCGTCTGGATCGCCACGGTCGACAGCAGCCAACGCCCCTCGGTCGGCAAGGCGTTCCAGAAACTCGTCATTCCGATCACCTCGACATTCTTCCGGATGCCGCGGACATCGACGCACGCACCCCAGACAGCGACTACTCCGCAGCCTGCGCGATCCGACCACGTCGTCGACGTTCTCGAACGCGAGTCCGATCGCCGTCAGAGCAGCTTTCGCCTCACCCTCACAGCGGACCACCGCATCATCGACAGCGCTCTCGGCGCACAATTCTTGCGGACTCTGGCACGCCTGACCGAAGAGCCGCAGCAACTGCTCATCTGACCTCGCCGCAAAACGATCGGAGATGCCACCCGGAAACGACGAAACCCCCGCCTGAGCGGGGGTTTTCGTCTTGCTGGGGTACCTGGACTCGAACCAAGAACAACGGAACCAGAAACCGCCGTGTTGCCAATTACACCATACCACCGGTGTGTGCCGCCCCTCGGGCGCGTCGCGTCAGCGAGAGAGGAATGCCGAGAGTGCGCGCAGGCGACGCAGCGACTCGTCCTTGCCCAACAGCTCCATCGACTCGAACAGCGGCGGGGAGATACGGCGGCCCGTGATGGCGACGCGGGGCGGGCCGTAGGCGACGCGCGGCTTCAACTCGAGCCTCTCGACCAGCGCCGTCGCCAGCGCCTCCTGGATCTTCTCCGGAGTGAACTCCTCCACCGGCTCGAGAGCGTCGACGCAGGCATCGAGAACCTCGGTGGCATTCGCCGGGAGTCCCTTGAGCGCATCCTCCGCGTAGGACACCTCGTCCTCGAACAGGAAGCCGACCATGCCAGGGACATCGCCCAGCAGCTGCACGCGCTCCTGCACGAGGGGCGCGACGCGGAAGGCCATCACCAACTGCTCGTGCGTGGGCTCGTCGAAGAGGCCTGCCGCCGCGAGATAAGGGACCGTCCGCTCGGCGAAGTCCTTCTCCCCCAGCATCCGGATGTGGTCGCCGTTGATCGACTCCGCCTTCTTCTGGTCGAAGCGCGCCGGGTTCGGGTTGACGTTCTCGATGTCGAAGGCCGCGGTGAACTCGTCGAGCGAGAACACATCGCGGTCAGGACCGATCGACCAGCCGAGCAGCGCCAGGTAGTTCAACAGCCCTTCGGGGATGAAGCCGCGGTCACGGTGCAGGAACAGGTCGGCCTGCGGGTCCCGCTTGGAGAGCTTCTTGTTGCCGGTCTCGCCGAGCACGAGCGGCATGTGCGCGAAGCGCGGCACGAACGTCGTGACGCCTGCGTCGATCAGCGCCGCGTAGAGCGACAGCTGACGCGCAGTGGAGGGCATGAGGTCTTCGCCGCGCAGCACATGGGTGATGCCCATGAGCGCGTCGTCGACCGGGTTCACGAACGTGTACAGCGGCACGCCGTTCGGACGCACGACCACGAAGTCGGGGAACGAGCCGGCGGGGAAGGTGACCTCGCCGCGGATGAGGTCGACGTAGGTGACGTCTTCGTCCGGCACGCGAAGCCGCAGAGCGGGCTGGCGACCCTCGGCGCGGAACGCCGCCTTCTGCTCGTCCGTGAGACCGCGGTCGAAGTTGTCGTAGCCGAGCTGCTTGGCGCGACCGTTTGCCTCGTTGCGGGCGTCGATCTCCTCGGCCGTCGAGTAGCTCTCGTACAGCGCGCCGGTGGCGATGAGCTTGTCGATCACGCCGCGGTAGATGTCATGGCGCTCGGACTGCCGGTAGGGAGCATGGGGCCCTCCGACCTCGACTCCCTCGTCCCAGTCGATCTTGAGCCAGGTGAGCGCGTCGACCAGCTGGCGGAAACTCTCCTCGCTGTCGCGGGCGGCATCGGTGTCCTCGATGCGGAACACCATCTTCCCGCCGTTGTGGCGTGCGTACGCCCAGTTGTAGAGCGCCGTGCGGACCATGCCGACGTGCGGCAGTCCGGTCGGCGATGGGCAGAAGCGGACGCGGACGTCGGCACCACTGACAGTCGTGGTGAGGGG
>JAQZBG010000113.1 GCA_029239165.1 Microbacterium sp.
CGAGATCCAGGCCGACAACCCCGACAAGATCACCATCCTCAAGCTCAACGTCGACGAGAACCCCGAGCTGGCGATGAAGTATCAGATCACGTCGATCCCCGCGATGAAGGTCTTCGACGGCGGTGAGGTCAAGACGACCATCATCGGTGCGAAGCCGAAGTTCGCACTCGAGAAGGACCTCGCCGCATTCATCGGCTGATCCTCTGACGTCGAAAGGGCCGCGCCTCCCGGGGAGGTGCGGCCCTTTTTCGTGCGTCGGCCCCTCGCCCTTTCCTTGAGCGAGCGCAGCGAATCGAAACGCCCCACGTCATGCATCGCCTTCGCGGTACGCCGGACCCCGACGAACGAAGGCGGTCGTCAGATCAGGAGGCGTCGGCGACGCTGGGGTCCCAACGGCGGTGACGCTGCTTCTCGTCGAGCAGACCCCAGACGGCCGAGGTGAGCTCGGGGTACTCCAGCGCGATCTGCCTCAGCACACGGTAGTGGCGAGCCGCATTCGGACGCACACCGTCGTTCGCATTGATGTTGTCGGCGCGCAGGAGGTAGACGACGAGCTCATCGACGCTCGGAAGATCCTCCATGAACTCCCAGGGGTCTTCCCCGCCGAGCAGCCGCTCCTGGATGAGAACCGCGAGTTCGTCCGCTGCCTCCGCGCGCAGCACTTCCAGGCTGGCTCGACGCTGTACGGACTCGGTCATACATCCAGCCTACGACTGCTGCGGACTCCCCCGGCGCACGACCTTCATGTTCTCGGTCATCTCCTCGAGTTCCTTGCCCTTGGTCTCAGGAACCTTGAAGAACACGAAGAAGAACGACAGCAGGGCGAAGAACGCGTAGAAGCCGTAGGCGAAGGTGAGGCCGATCTCCGCGAACGCCGGGAACGTCGTGGAGATGAAGAAGTTCGCGACCCACTGTGCCGCCGCAGCGACCGCGAGAGCGCCGGCGCGGATGGAGTTCGGGAAGATCTCCCCCAGGAGCACCCACACCAGCGGGCCCCAGCTCGCGCCGAAGAACACCACGAAGCCGTTCGCGCAGACCAGCGCCACGGTTGCCCACGGGTCCGGAAGCGTCGCCGTGCCCTGAGCGTCCAACGTGCCGAACGAGAATGCGACCGCCATCAATCCCAGCGTCACGGTCATACCGACCGAACCCACGAGGAGCATGATGCGCCGACCGATCTTGTCGACCAGGAGGATCGCCACGATCGTCACCACGATGTTCGTGACCGAGGTGATGACGGAGGTGAGCAGGGCGCTCGACTCGTCGAAGCCGACCGACTGCCACAGCGTCGTCGAGTAGTAGAAGATCACGTTGATGCCCACGAACTGCTGGAACACCGACAGCAGGATGCCGATCCAGACGATGGGCTTCAGTCCCAGGCGGTTCCCTCGGAGGTCACGCAGCGATTCGGAGCGCTCCGTGTTGATGGTCCCGGTGATCTCCTGGATCTTCGCGTCGGTGTCGACGGTCCCCGTGACGGTCTCGAGAACCTTGGCAGCCCGTTCCAGCTCACCCTTGCGCACCAGGTATCGCGGCGATTCCGGGAGCCGCAGTGACATGAGTCCGTAGACCAGGGCGGGGATCGCCGCCACCATGAACATCCACCGCCAGGCGGTGAGGCCCCAGAGCGGCTGATCGGCGGCCCCGGCGATGTTCGCGAGCAGCGCGTCGGAGAGGAGGGCGGCGAAGATACCGGTCACGATCGCGAGCTGCTGCAGAGATCCGAGGCGACCACGCACGGCGGCCGGCGAGACTTCCGCGATGTAGGCGGGGGCGATGACCGAAGCCGCACCGACGCCGAGACCGCCGATGACGCGCCAGACGATCAGGTCGATAACGCCGAATGCCAGGCCGGAGCCGATCGCGGAGATGAAGAACATCGCCGCGGCGACCACCATCACGGGGATGCGCCCGTACTTGTTGGAAACCGGCCCCGCGAACCAGGCACCCACGGCGCAGCCGATGAGGGCCGAGGAGACCGCGAAGCCCTTCAGCGCGGTACCGAGGTCGAACCCGGAGACGTCACCCGCGAGCGCATCGACGGCTCCGTTGATCACGGCTGTGTCGAATCCGAAGAGGAAACCACCCAACGCGGCCGCGATACTCACCGCGATCACACGGCGCTTGATGGCAACTGGACCTGATGCTCTGGACATGACTGACTCCCCCTCGACGTCAAGATGACGCGAGTCTAGATGAAGGGCGGATGACGGTGGTGTTAGCGGGCGGAGCCGTAGCCGCTCTCGCCCAGTTCTTCGAGAATGCGATTGAGATCCTGGATCGAAGCGAAATCGATCGTGACCTGGCCTTTTCGCGCGCCAAGTGCGATCTTGACCCGTGTGTTCAGGCGGTCGCCGAGCTTGCCTGCGACCTCGTCGAGGTACGCCCGGCGTGCTCCCGGGGTTGCCTTCGTCGTCTTCCCGGCCGAGGGCTGCGACTTGGCAGCCTCTTCTGTGGCTCGCACCGAGAGGTCTTCGTTCACGACTTTGTCGGCGAGACGCTGCATAGATTCGGGGTTCTCGAGGCTGAGGATCGCACGGGCATGACCGGCGGTCAGCACTCCGGCGGCAACGCGCTGCTGCACGGGGACAGGCAGCTTCAGAAGCCGGATCGTGTTGCTGATCTGCGGACGTGAGCGACCGATACGGGTGGCCAGTTCCTCCTGCGTGATGCCGAAGTCCTCCAGGAGCTGCTGGTAGGCGGAAGCCTCTTCCAACGGGTTGAGCTCGGACCGGTGCAGGTTCTCGAGCAGCGCATCGCGGAGCAGATCCTCGTCGGCTGTGTCGCGGACGATGGCGGGAATCGTCTCAAGACCTGCCTCCCGAGCTGCCCGGGTGCGCCGCTCCCCCATGATGAGCTCGTACTCGCCCTCGGAGTTCTTGCGAACCACGACCGGCTGCAGAACGCCGAACTCCCGCACGCTGTGCACCAGCTCTGCCAGGTCTTCCGGGTTGAAGTGCGTTCGCGGCTGGCGCGGGTTCGGGACGATCGCATTCGGGTCGACCTGGATCAGGTGGATTCCCGGGACCTCTTCCAACGCAGGCACCTCAGCGTCCGGGCCTACTGTCGCCTCGGCGGCAGCCGCGCGCAGGCTCGCGCCGGGGAAGAAGACATCGACGGGACGCTCCGCCTGATCAGCCGTGGGGATCAGGGCTCCGATACCCCGACCCAGTCCAGTGCGCTTGGCCATCATTTCTCCTTGCTCTGCGTCGCGGTCCGCGATGCGATCTCGACGGCAGCCTCGCGGTAGGCGATGGCACCGGCGGACTGTCCGTCATAGGCGATCACGGTCTGCCCGAAGCTCGGGGCTTCAGAAACTCGGACCGAGCGCGGGATCACCGTCTCCAACACCTGATCCGGGAAGTGGGTGCGCACCTCTTCCGCGACCTGCTGGGCGAGGCGCGTGCGGCCGTCGAACATGGTCAGCAGGATCGTTGAGAGATGCAGTTCGGGATTCAGGTGCTTCTGGATCATCTGGATACTGCCGAGCAGCTGGCTCAGTCCCTCCAGCGCGTAGTACTCGCACTGGATCGGGATGAAGACCTCGGATGCCGCCGTGAAGGCGTTGATCGTGAGGAGACCCAGCGACGGCGGGCAGTCGATGATCACGAAGTCCATCGGGTTGTCGGCGAGGTAGTCCACGAGCGCGCGGCGCAGCCGATGTTCGCGGGCCACCTGAGCGACGAGCTCGATCTCGGCCCCCGCAAGGTGGATCGTGCTGGGGGCGCAGAACAGATTGGGATCTTCCGGACTGGGCTGCACGATGTCGGCGAGGGGGGATTCGTCGATGAGGACGTCATAGACGCTGGGAATGTCGGCGCTGTGAGGAACCCCTAGCGCGGTCGAGGCATTGCCCTGCGGATCGAGATCGATGACCAGGACCTTCGCACCCAGTCCGGCGAGGGCCGAGGCGATGTTAACGGCCGTCGTGGTCTTCCCCACGCCGCCCTTCTGGTTCGAGACCGTGAGCACACGCGTCTCGCCGCCGAACTCGACCGACGCGGCCTCGAGGGCACGTCTGCGGGCGGAAAGGTCGGCGATCTCCCGCGCGAGCGGCGTATCCATCCCGAACGATTCGTTCGCCGATGTCTTCTCGGATTGTTTCACGTGAAACATCCACTCCTTCCGGGGCCGCGTTCCACTCTAATCGCTGCGGGCGACGCTGGCTTACGTGGGGCGGCTCATGGCTGCCCATCGCACGGAGCTCTCGTCGACCGTCGGGAACCCGTCCCCCACACTGCCACTGCTCTCCCGAGAGGCGCCCGCCACATCGGACTAGCTGGGCGTTGTTTCACGTGAAACAACGGATCACTACTGTCGCACCGCTACGGGGCCACTGCACTGCCGCTGGCACTGCCGCTGGCACTGCAGCGCTGCGTAAGCCCGGCCCCCGCTACCCCAGCATCACGCGCGGGGAATCGGAAGCCCCTCGTAGCTCGCGCCCTCGCCGAGTGCACGATCCGGAACACCTCAGCTCTCGGCGTCGTGCACAGAGTGTGCCTACGGGGGCCGACGAGCCACGGGGGCGTTCCCCTCCCTTTCCCTCTGGGGCGAAGCCGTCGACTCATCCGGACTGCTGACGGGGCGAGCCCCTCCCCTTCGGTAAGAGCCGCGAAGTTTTCACGCCGGCTCCCGGTAGCCAAGGTCATGGAGGTTCAGCGACGGAATGACTGCCCTCGATCTCCGCCAAGGCGTTATGAGGGTCTCCAACGCCTCCTGGTCCACCCGGTGAGCTCGCCGAATGAGCCCCCGCGTCATGGAGCCGACTGCTCAATACCAGACACGACACCTGGAACACCTCGTGCGATCCGTTCGTCCCTGGGGCCCCGCGAACTCTGTGTTTCACGTGAAACATGCACTTCCCTGGGGGTTGCAGCCTGCGCTTCGCCTGCAACGACGACCCGGCCGATGCGCAACGCGGAGAGCTAGGCCACGCCCGCCTCGCCTCCTCGTCGAAGCACGATGCCGACCGAGCTCACTGAGCGACATGAGATACGAAGAACTCCCCCACACCGACTTCCGAAGCCCGCTATCGAAGGTACGCCCGCGCCACGCCACGCATGCTCGCCCGTGATCGTGCCCATCCGGGCCCCACGGCATGACTCCGCCTACACTCCCCGCCACTGCACAGGGCGACCCCGGCTTCACAAGGAGCCCTTGTTCTCTCCGCATGGCAGTGCTGACCCACAGCATCGGCGGCGCACTGCGAGCGTGCGGACGTGAGCGGGCATTCCTCCCCGGCGTGGTGTCTGCTTCGCCGATGCTCCGACCGCCCTCGCGTTCGTCCCACACAGTCAGCGCGCTGATGCTGATAGATCACCTGGCCGGCTGGCTGTCTGCGCGGGGACCCCGTTTCACGTGAAACATCGAGGCTTCTCCGTGATGCCGACGGCGAACATGGAACGGTAGCGCTCTCGCTCACGATGCGGAGAACCTGCCGCTACCGCCGTTCCACCAGACGGGATCCTTGCCCCGCCTACGGTGGGAAACCAAACGCCGCTAGGGGGCCTGGGTCCTAGCGGCCATCGGCGCCACAGCTTCGGCAGCGAATGCCGAAGACTGCGCCCCGCTCGCCGAGCCTGCCTCTCCTTCCAGAAAAGGGAAGAGCCAATAGGAATCGTGCTACCCCGGACCCCAGTGCGGTTCCGAGGCCGCTCGAGATCAATTCTCGACCAAGGGGCCTTCGCTGCAGCGGCGCCCCCACGCCGATGTTCCACGTGAAACATCAGCGAGAAAGACCGACATAGACACAAAACGGGGTGTTTCACGTGAAACACCCCGTCAGGGAAGAATGCCGCCTCAGCGGACGCGGGCGCGGACCACGCGAGTCGTTTCGGGGAGAACGCCCTCGCCGAGCACTTCGAGCCGTACGTCGGAGAGTCGGAATCTCTTGATCTGCTTCTGCGCGGCATCGATCTCGTTCGCCGCGTTCATGCCCTTGAGCAGGGTGAGCTCTCCCCCGTCGTTCACCAGGGGCGCCGTGATCGGGATGAGCGTGCGCAGCGCGCTCACTGCGCGTGCAGTCACCATGTCGAAACTTGCGGCGGGCACGTCTTCGGCGCGCGCGCGCATCACGGTCGCATTGGTCAGCCCGAGAGCATCGATCTGCTCATTGAGCCACGTGACACGACGCTCCATCGGCTCCACCAGAGTCCATTGAACGTCCGGGCGAGCAATGGCGAGGACGAGGCCGGGGAGGCCGGCTCCCGATCCGATGTCCGCGACGCTGCCGTGGAAGAGGGGTGCAGCGATCACACTGTTGAGGATGTGACGGGTCCACAGACGAGGAAGCTCCAGCGGGCCGATGAGGCCACGCTCC
This sequence comes from Microbacterium sp., assembly GCA_029239165.1. Lineage (GTDB taxonomy): Bacteria > Actinomycetota > Actinomycetes > Actinomycetales > Microbacteriaceae > Microbacterium. The sequence continues at coordinate 6,320 of JAQZBG010000113.1, forward strand.
TCGCCTTCACGAGCAAGTGCCTCCGTGAAGGCACGGGCCACATCGATCCGGTCTCCGAAGAGATCGCCGGAGACAGCTGGCTCCTGCTCGAGGTCACCCATGAATGTTCCTGAAGTCGCGATGTTTCACGTGAAACATCAACGACGGCGGAGAACCGTATGCCGGTCCGCGCCTTCGCCGTATGACTCGGAGACGAGCCCACGTTCCGCAGCGATGTCATGCACGAGTTTGCGCTCATAGCTCGACATGGAGGGCAGCGATGCCTGCGACGATCCCTCATCGAGCTTCACCGCCGCCGCGTCCACGAGAGTCTCGAGCTGGCGACGGCGAGTGTCGCGGGAGCCGGCGATGTCGAGGATGAGCCGCGAGAAAGAGCCGGTCTTGCTCTGCACCGCCAGTCGCGTCAGCTCCTGCAGCGCCTGCACCGTGTCGGGCGCAGAGAGCAGCGAGAGCCCATCGCCCTCAGCTTCGATGGAGACGTACGCGCGACCCTGTCGGACGTCGAGATTCAGGTCTCCGTCGATGTCGGCGATGTCGAGGAGTTCCTCGAGGTAGTCCGCCGCGACGTCGCCTTCGTTCTCGAGCTGAGCCACGGTCGGCTCGATGTTCTCGGTCATGGTCTCGCTCATGAACCGCTCCCCTTCTTCTTCGCGCGCTTCTTGCCCACCGGCTGCTGACGCTTCGGTGCTTCAGCCTTGGCCTTCTCTGCCTCTTCGAGCAGACGCTGCTGCTCCGCCTCATAAGCGGCCATCGGGACGACCTTGCCGGAGGAGTCGATCGCCTTGCCCTTGCGTGCCAGCCGCTCTTCACGAGCCTTGGCTGCTTCAGAGCCAGGAGTCGGCATCTCGCGAATGACGAGGAACTGCTGCCCCATGGTCCAGAGGTTCGAGATGAACCAGTAGACGACCACGCCGAGCGGGAAGAAGATACCGGAGAAGATGAACCCGAGCGGCAGCACGTAGAGCATGATCTTCTGCATCTGGTACGCCTGGCCGGTCTTGGCCTCAGGAGACAGGTTCTTGGAGATGATCTGCAGCTGCGTGAAGAACTGCGAGCCGATCATGAGGACGACGAGCGTGACCAGGATGATGATCGCCGTCGTGTTCTGCGCGTCGACGGCGTCACCGAGGGTCTCGTGCAGAGATGCGACGCCGAAGAGCTTGGCGTCGTAGAACTCCATCGTCAGCTCGGGGCTCATGAGCCCGACACCGCCGACACCGTTCTCGGCGTGCTTCTTCACATCGCTCAGCACGCTGAAGAGGGAGAAGAAGATGGGCATCTGCACCAGGAGCGGCAGACAGCTCGACATCGGCGTCGTGCCGTGCTTCTTGTACAGCCCCATGGTCTCGCGGCTCATGGCCTCGCGAGAGAGCTGATCCTTCTTGCCTCGGTACTTCTCCTGAACTTTTCGCAGTTCAGGAGCGATTTCCATCATCTTTCGCTGGCTCTTGATCTGCTTCACGAACAGCGGGATCAGCGCAGCACGGACGACGATGACGAGTCCGACGATCGACAGCACCCAGGTCAGGCCGGATGCAGCCGGGAGGCCGACTGCGGTGAGCAGCCAGTGCCAGGCGACGAGGATCATCTCGACGACCCATTTGAGCGGCCACAGGATCGTGCCGATCAGATCGAAGCCACCCGCGGCAGGGGCATCGCTGGGAGTGGAGCTGGCTAGCAGAAGGTCAAGACCCACCGATCAGTCCTTTCGGGAAGGGACGACGAAACCGTGTGCAGTCAGGTCGTAGCGGAAGTGTTCATGCGGACGGACGTCGTCGACGCCACCGCTGGTCCAGGGATTGCAGCGGAGGATGCGCCATGCCGAGAGCACCGCTCCCTTCACCGCGCCGTGCTGCTGCACCGCACCTACAGCGTAGGCCGAACAGCTGGGGTAGTACGCACAGACATCTCCATACATCGGAGAGATCACCTTGCGGTACGCCGTGAGGAACCCCAACACCAGATTGCGAGGAACCAGAGG
>JAQZBG010000114.1 GCA_029239165.1 Microbacterium sp.
GTGAGCCCCGGCTGATCCTGCTGCTGCGCGGGGAAGCCCTCTTCGCGATGCGCGTGCCGCGGGTCGGAAGTGTTGTCGGTCATGGCCGATCCTCCTCGTCTCGATGTGTGTCCGACCGACTCTCCCCGATCGGCAGCCCCGGGTGCAGGGGCTTGACAGCTCCGCCTACGGGCAGCGGCCGACGCGGGTCAATCCCCCTCCCCCTCCCCGGAGCAGCCCCGTATCGTGGCGTCCACGCAGAACGACAGAGGAGGACGACATGAGCGATGTCACGATCTTCGCGCCGTCACCGACGCTGACCGTCACCGTGGAGGATCATCCTCAGGGTTCCGAGATCCACGTCCACGCCGGCGGTCAGGGCGTCTGGCAGGCGCGGATGCTGCGGCGACTGGACGTCTCCGTCACGATGTGCTGCGTCCTGACCGGCGAGGTCGGCCGGGTGCTGAAGCACCTGCTCGAGGACGAGGGCATCACGGTGCTCGCGGTGGAGCGCGACGGCCGCGGGTCGGCGTACGTGCACGACCGTCGGGAGGGCCACCGGGTCGAGATCGCCGAGGAGGAGGGCGACCCGCTCGGTCGGCACGTGCTCGACGACCTGTATGGAGCGGTGCTGCACAGTGGCACGGATTCCCGTGTGGTGATCCTCAGCGGGCCGTCCGGCGAAGCGACCCTGCCCGCCGACATCTACCGGCGGCTCGCGCTCGACCTCCGCGGCGACGACCGCATCGTCGTGGCCGATCTGGCGGGAGAGCGCCTGGCCTCGGTCGTGGAGGGGCAGGCCGATGTGATCAAGGTCAGCCATGAAGAGCTCATCGCCGATGGGCTCGCCGAGGACTCCTCGGTCGAGTCGGTCGCGCGCGCGATGCGAGAGCTACGGGCCCGCGGCGCGAAGACGGTGATCGCCACGCGCGCGGGCGAGTCGCTGCTGCTGCTGGACCAGCGGGGACTCGTGGAGGTCGCGCTCCCCCGGCTCGAGGAGAAGGAGACCAGAGGCGCCGGCGACTCGCTGACCGCCGGAGTCGCCGCAGGGCTCGCCCGGGGCGAATCGATCCGCGATGCGATCGCTCTGGGGGCGGCGGCGGGGGCGGCCAACGTCACCCGGCACGGTCTCGGCACGGGCGACCCCGCCACGATCCTGCGCCTGCGCGACGGCGTGAGTCTGCGCGATCTGGACGAGACTGCGGAGGAGGCGACCGGACGCGTCAGCCCGGATGGCTTGGCCGCTCTCGCAGAACCGCAGGAATCGACCGACCCGGCAGAACCTGCGGAACCGACGGACGAGGAGGAGCAGTCATGACCCGCGTACTCATCACCAACGACGACGGCATCGATGCCCCCGGCCTGGCCGCGCTCGCGAGCGCGGCGGTCGGGGCGGGCCTCGACGTCGTGATCGCGGCTCCCGTACGACAGTCCAGCGGGTCCAGCGCCTCGATCGTCGCGGCCGAGGCCGACGGTCGCGTCGCCGTCGACCGGCGGACGCTCCCCGGGCTCGACGATGTTCCGGCCTACGCGGTCCACGGCGGGCCGGGGTTGATCGCCCTGATCGCCGCCCGCGGTGCGTTCGGCGGCGCGGTCGACGTGGTGCTCTCGGGGGTGAACCACGGCGCGAACGTCGGCCGCGCCATCCTGCACTCCGGAACGGTCGGCGCCGCCCTCACCGGTGGGCTCAACGGCGCGCACGGGATGGCCGTGTCTCTGGACGTGGGCATGCACCCCGAGCACTTCCACTGGGATGTCGCAGCCGACGCCGCCCTGAGCCTGCTCCCACGACTCGGGGCGGAACCGGCAGGAACGGTCATCAACATCAACGTGCCCAACCTGCCGAACACTCTCGGCGTCCGTGAGGCCACGCTGGCGCCGTTCGGCATCGTGCAGACCAGCATGGCCGAGGCGGAGGAGCACTACGTGCGGCTGGCGGTCGAGGAACTGCCGCGCACACCCGAACCGGGCAGCGATGCCGCCCTCCTCGCGGAGGGGTGGATCACGGTCACAGGTATCGACTCGATCACCGCACGCCCGTTCCCGCTGGACGAGACCTCGGCGCGGGATGCCGCTGCAGGTCAGAGCTGAGGCGTGACGGGGATCTCTTCGGTGCCCGGCTCCACGCCGGCTTCGGCGGGCTCGGGAACCAGGTAGAGGCCGCTCGGCGCGTTCGCGGTGAAGGCGAGCGCTTCGATCCACGCCCGGTTGATGGAGGGCTGGCGGCTGCCGAAGTACTTGAACACCAGGGAGCTGCCCGGCTGGATCCACACGGTCGTGCGTCCGCCGCCGACGCTCGCGTCTTCACGCCAGCTGAACGGGAAGGGCTCCCCGCGGCGCAGCTTCGCGGTGATGACAAGCTGCAGATGAGTGAGAGCGCGGTCCTCGATCTCGGTCTTCACTCCGCCTTCGTAGACGAACTTGCCCATTCTGTGTGCTCCTTGGTCGCAGTCTGGCCGAGACGACGGCTTCCTCCCATTCTCTCGCACTCGGCGACCGGATTCCTCCTCTGTTCCGCACGATGGCGGATGCGTGTCCGCCGTCGCGAAGTCAACCCCCTCGGCAGAGCGAGGACGCACGCCTAATGTCGGATACCCGAGCTCGAGGAGGGCACTGCCATGAACGCACGACACATCGACGACCGCCCCGACGAGGGCTACACGCCCGGAACCACCCATGCAGAGTGGGGTGCGGGAAACCCGCGGCTGCGCATCACCCGTGACGACGAGCGCGCGGAGTTCGCGCTCGAGGCCGACGAGGTGCGGATCGGTTCCGCCGCCGGCAATGAGCTGCGCCTGGCCGACACCGACCCCGTGCACGCCACGATCACGCACGACGACCGCGACGAGTACGTGCTGACGCTGCACGGCGAGGGCGAGATGAACGCCAGCGCCGGCGCGGATGCGACGCACCCCGGCGACGACACCGAGACGCTGCGCACGGGCGCACGCTTCACGGCGGGACCGTGGACGCTCGTCTTCGCCCGCGACGAGTTCGCCGACCACGGGCGTCCCTACCAGGATGGAACCGCTCAGTCCGACTCGACCGACGACTCGTGATGCGGGGTGCCGACGGGCTTCGACTCGGCTGATCCGCGCTGGCGGAGATAGATCGAGAACGCCACCATGGTGCCGACCGCGAGGAACTCAGACTGCCAGTTCTGCAGCGTCCGGTCCCAGAAGTCCGCAGAGCCGACGTAGTCGAACCAGGTGAGCGGCGGGCCGCCGTGCATGGCGTTCTCGGCGCTCATCACGACGGTGCCGGCGAGCGACTGAGCCAACCACGACAGCAGGAAGACGACTCCCATCACGATGAGGAGCGAGTTCCCGTAGATCAGCGTGCGCCAGCCTCCCGCGCGCGCCCAGACCGGGGAGTCCGGGCGTGCGTGCTCGCCCACGAGCTGGTCCTCGTCGTTGCCCGCGCCCTCGTCGCCCGGCTTCTTCGACTCGGGCGACCCCCGCTGCACGAACCAGATGGTCGCGGCGATGAAGAGGAAGAACTGCAGGAACTCCGACTGCCAGTTCTCGGCGACGTCGACGAGGAAGTCGCTCGACCAGACGAATGTCCCGAAGTCGATCGGAGCCTGCCCGTGCTGGGTGAGCTCGTCGTTGTTGCGGAAGTACCCGGCGACCGACTGGCCGACCAGGGCGAACACGAACAGCGCGAGGAAGAACAGGCTGAGACCGTGATCGCGGATGCGGGCGCGCATGTCAGTTCCCTCCCAGCGGGATCGCGATCATCACGGCGAGGCCGCCGACGATGATCCCCATCCAGATCCAGAAGATGGCCCTCATCCCCGGTGTCTCGATCGTCTGATCCTCCTGAGTGCTCTCCGGCATGGTCCCTCCGTTCGTTCCGTCCTACCCGCCCGATCCTGATCCGGCGCCGTCGGCCGAGCCAGGGGCTTGACGAGAGACGGTTTGTCAATCCCCCTCCGGGGTCGTCGACGCTGCTCCTATCGTCGGCATCAGACGAATCCGGCAGGACGAGGAATGACACGAGAGGGAAGACGATGACCATCACACGCGACCTCATGACCCCGAGCCCCCGCTGCATCGGTGTGAACGATTCGCTGCGCATCGCCGCATCCGTCATGGCGGATCTCGATGTCGGAGCCCTGCCCATCTGCGGTGAGGACAGCCGACTCAAAGGCATGCTCACCGATCGGGACATCGTCGTGGGGGCCATCGCGCTCGGCATGGATCCGGAGACGACTCCCGCGGCGGCGCTCGCGAAGGGCAAGCCCGTCACGGTGGATGCGGATGACGACATCCGGGTGGCACTGGACAAGATGCAGGAGCACCAGATCCGGCGCCTCCCGGTGATCGCGGAACGCCGACTGGTGGGAATCGTCAGCCAGGCCGACATCGCCCGCTCCCTGTCGGCGGCGACGACCGGCAAGACGGTCGAGAGCATCTCGCAGTGACGGAAGACATCGAGCGGCTGAGCGACCTCGCCCGCGAACGTGACCTGCGCGTGGCCCTGGCGGAATCCCTCACGTCGGGCCAGCTGGCGAGCACGGTGGGTGCCGGAGCCGATGCCTCCGAGTGGTTCGCCGGCGGCATCGTGGCGTATCTGACCGACGTGAAGGAACGGGTGCTCGGGCTGACGCCTGGCACGGACCCGTGTTCCGCTGCGTGCGCCGAACAACTCGCGACGGGGGCTCGCGACCTGTTCGAGGCCGACCTCTGCGTGTCGACGACCGGAGTCGGCGGGCCCGATCCCGAGGGCGGCCACGCTCCGGGCACGGTCTACCTCGGCTGGGCGACCGCCGACGCGGTCGGACACCGTCGGCTGGCGCTCACCGGCGAGCCCGAAGAGGTGCTGGCGGCGACGGTCGAGGCCGCCGTCCGACTGCTCGCCTTCCACGCGGAAGGCCTGCGACAGGCGGGTCCTCGCCGTCGCGGGCAGCACTCCGAGTAGGTCGTCGGGGTGGCTGGCGGACGCCAGCGCGTCAGTGCCCCGGAAGCAGCCCGATCCGCAGGGGAGCCCCGGCCGCCGCCGCCTCCTCGAGCGCCGCATCGATCTCGTGGAGCCCGCGCACCGCGCCGACGGCTTCGCCGAACGGATAGGCACGCCCGCGCCCGGCCAGGAACGCCACGGCCTCGGCGAGTTCAGCCCCCGTGTAGTTGTGGATGCCGGCGACCGTGATCAGCCTCCGTACAATGCCCTCGGCATCGAGCGGGATCGGATCGGCGGGGAAGACACTGCCGACCAGGACCACCGTGCCGCCGACGGTCACCCCGGCGAGCGCCTCGCTCACGGCGTGGCCCGAGGCTTCGATCACGACGTCCGGCTCACGGTCCAGCCGCGTCGCTCCGAACCGTGCGCCGAGTGCACGACGCTCCGGGTTGGGGTCGAGCACCTCGACCGTCGCACCCTGTTCCGCGGCGATCGCGGCGGCGGAGAGCCCCACGAGCCCCGCACCGTGGATCCGCACGGCAGCACCGTCGAGATCGCGGTCCTTCGCAGCCCTCGCCACGGCCGCCCATGCGGTCGCGGTCGCGCACCCCGCCGGGGCCAGCACGGCTGCCGGCAGCGACTCGGGCACGCGCACGATGGCTGTGCCCTCCCGCAGCTGCACGTGGCTCGCGAAGGCACCGGTCAGATCGCCGTGCGCACCGACGCGGTCGTGCCCGTACTTGCCGAGGCTGCGGCACTTCTGGGGCATTCCGTGCAGGCATCGGTCGCAGCTCGCGCACGAGATCGTCACCGACCACACCACGCGGTCGCCGATGCGCAGCGGAGTGCCGTCGACCGTGCGGGCGCCGGTGTCACCCGTCGCGATCACCCTCCCGACGCTCTCGTGGCCGAGCACGACAGGGGTCGGGGCGGGTCGACGACCCTGCACCGTGTGCACGTCGGAGCCGCAGATCGTCGACATCTCGACCGCGACGAGAACGTCGCCGTCGGCGAGGGCCACCCCCGGAACGGCGATCGTCTCGTGTGGATGCCCTTCGCCGATCCACACCATCGCGGTCGCCGCCGGGCGCAGCGTGACGTCTCGGCGGTGACCGGGCGGACGGATCAGCAGCGTTCCCATGGCGATCTCTCTCAGGACGAGGTGGCGACGAGCGGAAGCAGCTCGCGCTGGGCGAGGACGCCGCGGAGGGCCGTCACGTCGCTGAGCACGGCATCCGCACCCGCGGCACTCAGCGCCGGTCGGTCGTGGGCACCGGTGAGCACGCCCGCGACGAAGCCCGCACCGGCCCGCCGCCCGCACTCGACGTCGCTGACGGTGTCGCCGACGACCGCGACGCCCTGCACCGACGAGGTCTGCGTGCGCAGCAGCGCCATGAGCACGAGGTCGGGTGCCGGGCGGCCGCGGCCCGCGTCGACCGGCGACAGGGCGAGGTCGATGAGGCCCCGCCAGCCGAGTCCGTCGATCAGGGCATCGCGGGTGACCGGGGCGAACCCGGTCGTCAGCACGACGGTCAGTCCGGCATCCTTCAGCCCCTGGATGGCGTCGGCCGCGCCGGCGATCTCGGAGACACCCTGCTCGCTGACGATCTCGGCGTAGGCGCCCTCGAATGCCGCCGTCGCGCGCTCCGCCGCGGCCCGGTCCCCGGAAGCGAGGTGGGTGAAGACGTCGATCTTGGACTGCCCCATGGTCACGCGGACGTAGTCCAGAGCCTCGGCCCACGGCATCCGGTCGGCGACGCCGGTTCGCTCGGCGGCGCGCTGGAACGCCTGCTCCACGACGCCGTCGTCGAGCACCGTGGTCCCCGCCATGTCGAGCACGACGAGTTCGAGAGGAGTGGTCATGATGTTCCTTCCATTGCTGCCGCCCACCCGAAGGCTGCGGCGAGGTTCTCTTCGGCCAGGCCGAGTCCGGTCGTCATCCCGATGCCGGTGGTCGCGGCGAGCACGAGCACGCCATCGTCGCCGCGGTCGATCAGGAACTCCTGCGGCCCCTTCGCATAGACGCCCTGCCACCGCTCGATCACGCGGGGAGTCGGCGCATCGAACAGCGCGGTGGCCTCGGTGAGGAACGCGGAGAAGGCCGCCTCGGGCTGGAAGGGCGCAGGCGAGACCGCGGTGGCGTGGGAGTCGCCGATGATGAGAGTGCCGTCGGGCAGCTGGGTGTACATCTGGTTGAGGTCGAGGGCCGCCAGGTCGGGGCGCTCGGTGTGCAGGCGTTCCCGCAGCGCGGACGCCTCCGGGCCGTCGGCGAAGCGGCCGTAGCGCACGAGCGACCAGCCGGTGAGCAGCGGGGCTGTGAGCGGATGCCGGAACGACACCGCCGCCCGCATCATGTCGAGGGTGCAGCGCACGATCCCGTGCCGCTCGGCGACCTCGGGCAGCAGCTGATCGATGTCGTGGTTCACCGCGACGACGACGCCGGCGCAGTCGATCGGGCCACGGCTGGTCTCCACCCGTCCGGCCCCCACCGCGGTGACCGCGGTCCGGAACCGGAACTCCACCCCGAGGTTCGCGAGATGACGCACGATCGCGGTGGCAGCGGTGCGCGGATCGGTCTGCAGGTCGACCTCGATGTGCGCGCCGCCGACGAGACCCTCGGCCCGGAGCGGCGCGAGGCGCAGCAACTCGCCGGCGTCCAGCATCCGGATGCCGCCCTCGTGAGAGGCCGACTCGAGCACCGCGAGCTCGTCGTCGTGGCGGGCGGCCACGAGCGTCCCGGATTCGCGCAGCCAGAAGCCCGCGTCCTGGGCGAGGCGCAGCCACAGCTCGCGGGAGGCATCGGCGTAGCGTCGCGCCTCCCCGCCCTGCGCGCCGATGCAGAGGTGCCCGAAGTTGCGGATCGTGGCGCCGACCGGGGCGTCGGTGCGGTCGACCACGATCACGCGCAGCCCGCGACGGACCGCCGCGTACGCCGCACCGAGGCCGACGATGCCGGAGCCGACGACCACGACGTCGGCGGTGTGCTGCGTGCCGTTCATCGGAACACCTTCCGCATCCACATCGCGAGCCCTTCGACGATCAGCACGGTGGCGAGGATCATCAGCACGATCGCGGTAACGGTCTCGTAGCGCGAACCCTGGCTGGCGTTGAGCAGGTAGTACCCCACTCCTCCGCCGCCGACGATGCCGAGGATCGTCGCCGCACGGATGTTCGTGTCGAGCATGTAGAAGCTGTGTCCGATGAGAGCCTGCATGCCCTGCGGGACGGTGGCCGAGGCGTAGGTCTGCAGACGCGTCGCACCGACCGCGCGCAGCGCCCGTTCGGGCCCCCGGTCCACCTCTTCGAACGAGTCGGCGATGAGCTTGCCGAGCAGTCCGATTCCGCCGATCGCGAGGGCGATGACGCCCGCCTGCGCGCCGAGGCCCGTGATGACGACGAGCACGATCGCGAGGATCAGCTCCGGGATGCCGCGGATGCCGACGAGCAGCAGTCGCGCCGTGCCCCGCGCACCCGGGCTCGGAGCCACGTTGCGGGCGGCGAGCGACCCGAGCACGAGCGACGGCAGCAGGGTGAGCACGGTGGCGGCGAGAGCGATCGCGACGGTCTCGCGCATGGCCTCGAACATGGCGCTCGCGTCGTAGCTGCCGAACGACGGCGGCCAGAACCGGGCGGCGACCTCGGGCAGCTTGGCCCAGAAGGTGAAGAAGTCCATCCAGTTGATCTGGCTGACCACGACGCTGCCGATCACGACGAGCACGGCGACGACGCCGGCGATCGTGTGACGGACGCGCTGCCCGGTCCAGGGGCGGCGGACGGCCGTCTGCGGGCTGGCGGCCCACGCCGGGCGTGCGGCGGGCGTCGGGGCGGTCTGCGCGCCGAGCCGCGGGTGCAGGATCCGGTCCATCCAGGAGCGGGTGTGCTTCTGTTCGCCCAGCATCGCCCCGCGCACCATGCTGGAGACGATCTCCATCGCGATGCAGAGGAGGAAGATGACCAGCGCGATGCCGAGGCCCTTGCCGTAGTTGAGCGACTTGAACGCGTACGACATCTCGAGGCCCAAGCCGGCGACGCCGACGTAGCCGAGCACGACGCTGCCGCGCAGGTTGATGTCGTTGCGGTGCAGCACGGTCGCCACCCAGCTCGGCAGCACCTGCGGCAGGATGCCGGCGGAGAACTCCTGCATCTTCGAGCCGCCGGCGGCGCGGATCGCGAGGCGGGGGCCTTCGTCGATCTGCTCGATCGCATCGGCGAACATCTTCGAGATCATGCCGATCGAGTGGATGCCGATGGCGAGGATGCCCGGGAGCGTGCCGAGGGAGAACATCAGCACGAACGCCATCGCGAGCACCACGTCGGGCAGGGCGCGGGTGAGGACGCCGATGAACCGGGCTGCCGCGCGCCAGCCGTTCCCCGGCGTCGTGTTGGACGCCGCGAGGTAGGCGATCGGCACCGACAGCACGGCCGCGAGCAGGGTGCCGACGAGCACGAGTCCGACGGTGAGGGCGATCAACCAGGCGAGGTCGGCCGGTTCGGGGAAGGAGAGACCGCCGACGCGAGCCAGGAAGTTCTCGGCGTTGCCCCAGCTCTGCACCATGGCCGGGATCGAGATGTCGACCTCGCGGACGGCGAGGATGCCGAGCACGACGAGGGCGGTGAGCGTGAGGGATGCCGCGATGCGCTCCGGGGAGATCGGTCGCTTCGGTGCGCGCTCCGCGACCGTCGAGGCGGCGGCCGCGGGCGGACGATCGGCGAGGAGCGTCATGATGCCGCCACCTGCGCAGCGGCCACGACGAGCTCTTCCCGCACGGCGCGGATCTCGGCGGTCGTGGTCGCGACGCGGCCGTAGATCTCCATGACCTCGGCCTTGGTGAGGTCGGTCGTGGGGGTGTCCAGCACGACCTCGCCGTGGCGGAGCCCGACGATGCGGTCGGCCCAGCTGATCGCCAGGTCGACCTGGTGCAGGCTGCACACCACGGTGAGTCCTTCATCGGCGGCGATCTCGCGGATCAGTGCCATGACCTGTTCGCTCGACTCCGGGTCGAGCGAGGCGACCGGCTCATCGGCGAGCAGGATGTCGGGCTTCTGCATGAGTGCCCGGGCGATGGCGACGCGCTGCTGCTGTCCACCGGAGAGCGTGTCGCTGCGCTGGTAGGCACGGTCGAGCAGGCCGACGCGGTCGAGGTGCCCGAGCGCGGCGAGCTTCGAGGCTCGCGAGTAGCCCCAGAGTCCGAGGCGCGGTCCGCGCACACCCGACAGCGAGCCGGTGAGCACGTTCTCGAGCACCGTGAGCGACGGCACGAGCTCGAACTGCTGGAAGATGAAGCCCACGCGGCTACGGAGTTCGCGGAGAGCCCGCCCCTTCAGCGAGGGCACCTGCGAACCGAGCACCTCCACGGAGCCGGACGTGGGGGTCTCCAGCCCGTCGAGGTGGCGCAGCAGCGTCGACTTTCCCGAGCCGGAGAGCCCGAGGAGGACGACGATCTCGCCGCGAGACACCTCGAGCGAGGCACCCTGGAGTGCGGTGGTCGTGCCGAAGGTCTTCGTCACGCCGTCGAGACGGATGAGGGCGTCGGATGCCGAAGCGGTCATGTCGGAGCTCCTGTGGTGTGGTGTGTGCTGCGGTGGTGCCCTTCGTCCCCGCATCGAGCGGCGGAGACGAAGGGCACCGGGGTGAGGCGAAGCGGTCAGGCCGGGCTCAGCCCTGGCACTGCTCGGCTTCGGTCTCCTTGCAGATGTCGCGGATCAGGTCGTAGTACGCGTCGTCGACCGGCTTGGTGGCGTAGAAGACGCTGCGGAACGAGTCGGTGTCCGCGCTGTCGATGCCGGCGGCGATGATGTCGTCGATCGTGACCTCGGAGAGTCCGTCGACGAGCTGCTTCGAGACCTCGTCGGGAAGCGCCGACGAGTACACCAGCGGGGCGCCGGGGACCATCGTCTCGGCGATGACCTTGACCTTGTCCGACTTCTCGACCTCGGAGTCCTCGGCGAAGCCGACCTCGCACTCGACGCCTTCGCCGACCTTGGTCACGCTGACGTCGTGCTTGCCGGCGAAGACGGGGGTGATGTCGGTCTTCGGGTCGATGCCGGCCTCGAGCAGGTTGTACGACGGGAACAGGTAGCCGGAGGTCGAGGACGGGTCGACGAAGCAGACCTTCTTGCCCTTGAAGTCCTCGAGGCTGGAGATGTCGCTGTCGGCGGGGACGATCGCCTGCGAGTAGTAGCCGGGCTCCTGGCCCTCGTCGGT
>JAQZBG010000115.1 GCA_029239165.1 Microbacterium sp.
CCCCACATGACTGACGCGTCCGCCGCGCCCGAATCGGCCTCGACCGACCCTTCTCTCGAAGACGACGTCCACGAGCAGAAGGCCGTGCGGCTCGCCAAGCGCGAGCGTCTGATCGAGAAGCGCGCGGATGCAGGCGGGGGAGCCTTCCCGGTCCACGTGCCGGTCACGCACACGATTCCCGCGCTGCGAGCGGAGTACGGCGAGCTCGAGGCGGGCGCGGAGACGGGCGTCGTCGTCGGTGTCGCGGGTCGCGTCGTGTTCAGCCGCAACACGGGCAAGCTCTGCTTCGCCACCCTGCAGGCCGGTGACGGCTCGCGCATCCAGGCGATGATCTCTCTCGCGAACGTCGGTGAGGAGTCGCTCGCGGACTGGAAGGAATACGTCGACCTGGGCGACCATGTCTTCGTCCACGGTGAGGTCATCTCCAGCCGCCGCGGTGAGCTGTCGGTCATGGCGGACGGCTGGGCTATCGCCTCCAAAGCGATCCTTCCGCTCCCGAACGCGTACTCCGAGCTCAGCGAGGAAGGCCGCGTGCGCAGCCGCTACCTCGACCTCATCGTCCGCGAGCAGGCGCGGACCACGGTGCGTGCGCGCGCGGCTGTGAACGCCAGTCTGCGCGCGACGTTCACGAGCCACGACTACCTCGAGGTCGAGACGCCGATGCTGCAGGTGCAGCACGGTGGGGCGTCGGCGCGACCGTTCGTCACGCACTCCAACGCGTTCGACACCGAGCTGTACCTGCGCATCGCGCCCGAGCTCTACCTGAAGCGCGCGGTCGTCGGCGGCATCGAGCGCGTGTACGAGATCAACAGGAACTTCCGCAATGAGGGAGCGGACTCCACGCACAGCCCCGAGTTCGCGATGCTCGAGGCCTACCAGGCGTACGGCGACTACAACCAGATGGCCGCTCTCACGCAGGAACTCGTGCAGAAGGCGGCCATCGCGGTCGCCGGTTCGACGACCGTGACCTGGGCCGATGGCACCGAGTACGACCTCGGCGGCGAGTGGGATCGCATCTCGATGTACGAGTCGCTCTCTGCGGCATCCGGTCGTACGGTCACACCACAGGACTCGGTCGAGGACCTCATCGCCTTCGCCGAGGCGAACGACGTCGATCTCCCCCCGCAGGCCACCCACGGCAAGCTGGTCGAGGAGCTGTGGGAGCACTTCGTGAAGGGTGATCTGGTTCGCCCGACCTTCGTGATGGACTTCCCCGTCGATACGTCGCCCCTCGTGCGCGAACATCGCTCGATCGCCGGCGTCGTGGAGAAGTGGGACCTGTACATCCGTGGCTTCGAGCTGGCGACCGGATACTCCGAGCTCGTCGACCCCGTGATTCAGCGCGAGCGGTTCGTCGAGCAGGCGAAGCTCGCTGCACGAGGCGATGTGGAGGCGATGCCGGTCGACGACGAGTTCCTGCGGGCGCTCGAGCACGGCATGCCGCCGTCCGGCGGAATGGGAATGGGTATCGACCGTCTGCTGATGGCGATCACCGGCCTCGGTATCCGCGAGACGATCCTCTTCCCGCTCGTCAAGTAGTCCCTGCGACCCCGCGGCCACGCTGCGGGCCTCGACGGAACGCCCACTCCGGAAGCATCGCCCCGGCGATCATCGTCTCCAGCAGCGCGACGGAGACGATCGACGTCCGGAGCGGGGCCCTGGCCGAGGAAGAGCCGCCCGAGCTCGTCGGGGACCATCTCACCGCATTTCGCGAACGAGTTCTGCGCGTCGAGCGCGCGGACGCCTCCCTCCAGGTCGCTTGCCCATTGCGCGATCGCGACGTCTCGGAGCATCGGACGTTCCACGCACCACAGGAGCGCCGCGGTCGCATACGGCGGGAGGGCGTCGGGCGCCGCGAGCACCGATTCGAAGAACGCCGGCACGTCTTCGAGAAGTACGAGAGCGGCGATCAGCTGGGGGTTCTCCCGTCCGGTCAGCCGCCCCTTTCCCTTCTCTTCTCCGTCGAGCAGAGCCGCAAGTTCCCGCATCGCTCGCCCCACTCGTTCCTTCTCTGCGAGATCCACTTCGGGGAGTCTCGCCCCCGCAGACTGGTCCTCCGAGATGCCGGGCGGAGTCGGATCTACGGAGGGGCTGCAGATCTCTGCGAGTGGATGGAGGTCCGGATCGCTCTCCAGATAACTCGACCACCCCGACGGCGTCACGCAGAGCGCATCGACGATGCGGAGCCCGGCGTCCTCCGCGCAGCCGAGCAGCTCGTCGACGGCCACCGCATGAGGGAGGACGAGGCCGTCGCGAGTGGCGTGCGGCTCCTCGTCCGTGTACACCACCGCGGCGACGGCATCCGTTCCGCAGACGCGCGCGACGAGGCCGACCGCGGCGTCGGCGTAGGCCTCGATATCGGTACCGTCATGGGGCAGATCGAGTCGCATGGCTCCATCGGTTCGCGTGCCGTGGAAAGGCAGCAGCACGATGCTTCGACGAGGAGTGAAGCCGGCGAGGGTGGGGACGATACCGAGGAAGTCGGCGGAATCGGTGGCGCGGAGCAGTGTTGTCATCCCGAGAGTGTCGCGGAACCGCGATCTCGAGGGGGCGGGAATGTCGGCCTGTGGACGCAGAACCTGAACGTGCGGGAATGTGCACGAGGAGTGGCTCGCGTACCATGGGGAGATGGACAATTTCTGGCTCGCCGCGGCATGGTCGCTTCTGCCGACCATCGGAGTGAGTCTCGTGTTCGTCTTCGTCCTCCGCGGCATCCTCCGCTTCGACCGTACGGAGCGCAAGGTCCACGCGCAGATCGAGGCGGAAGAGCGTGCGGCGCGGGGCCTCCCGCCGCGCGACTGAGTCCCACCCATCCGCTACTGTGAAGCCAGCGCACCGGCTCCGGTGCGCTCCCGCGGTGATCGTCACCGCGGTGGGGAGGGTGCACGATGACGGCGGAGACCTGGGGCTGGTGGATCGCCGCCTTCCTGCTGGTGCTCGACCTCGTGATCCGCGTCACGGCCATCATCGTCATCCCGCGCAATCGTCGGCCCACCGCCGCGATGGCCTGGCTCCTCGCGGTGTTCTTCATCCCGTTCGTCGGCGTCTTCCTGTTCCTGCTGATCGGAAATCCGCGCCTGCCGCGCGCCCGACGACGCAAGCAGGATCAGATCAACGAGTACATCGCCGAGACGAGCGAACACCTGCACTTCGGAACGCTGCGTCCGAACGCCCCCGCGTGGTTCGGGCCGATCGTCCAGATGAACCAGAGACTCGGGGCGCTTCCCCTCTCGGGTGACAACGGCGCCCACCTGATCTCCGACTATCAGGAGTCCCTCGACGAGATGGCCCAGGCCATCCGCACCGCTCAGGAGTACGTGCACGTCGAGTTCTACATCCTCCAGTCGGACACGGCGACGGAGAACTTCTTCATGGCGCTCGAAGAGGTGTGCGCGCGCGGGGTCGAGGTGCGGGTGCTTCTCGATCACTGGGCCAACCGCGGGAAGCCCCGGTACCGGCAGACGATCGCCCGACTCAACGCGATGGGGGCGGACTGGCATCTGATGCTGCCGGTGCAGCCCCTCAAGGGCAAGATGCAACGCCCCGACCTGCGCAATCACCGCAAGCTGCTGGTCGTCGACGGCAACATCGCCTTCCTCGGATCGCAGAACATCACGGACTCGACCTACAACCTGCCGAGGAACATCAAGCGCGGGCTGCACTGGGTGGATCTCATGGTCCGCCTCGACGGTCCGGTGGTGCTCAGCGTGAATGCCATCTTCGTCGCCGATTGGTATAGCGAGACCGACACGGTGCTCGAGGGGATAGACATCGCCCACGCGAACATCGGTTCGGGTGACCTCGACTGCCAGGTCGTGCCCTCGGGGCCCGGCTTCGAGGTCGAGAACAACCTGCGCCTCTTCCTCGGGCTGCTGTATGCGGCGAAGAAGAAGATCATGATCGTCAGTCCGTACTTCGTCCCCGATGAAGCGCTGCTGCTCGCGGTGACCGCCGCCGTCGATCGCGGCGTCCACGTCGAGCTCTTCGTCTCGGAAGAGGGCGACCAGGCGATGGTCTACCACGCCCAGCGCAGCTACTACGAGGTGCTGCTCAAGGCCGGCGTCCGCATCTGGATGTATCGCAAGCCCTACATCCTCCACACCAAGACGCTCACGATCGACGACGAGGTCGCCGTCATCGGATCCAGCAACATGGACATGCGCTCCTTCGGTCTGAACCTCGAGGTCTCGATGCTGGTCCGCGGCGAGGAGTTCGTCACCGAGATGCGCGAGGTCGAGGACAAGTACCGCTCGCTCAGCCGCGAGTTGACACTCGAGGAGTGGATGCAGCAGCCGCTGCGCTCGACCGTGCTCGACAACCTCGCCCGCCTCACCTCGGCTCTCCAGTAGTCGTCGAGGGCCATATCCGGGGTATCCGGGCCATCTGCGCGCGGCTAGCCTGTGAGCATGACCTCTGTGCTTCGCCCCCTCGTCTCTGCCGTCGGCCTCGTCGCCGCAGCGCTCCTCGTCGCGGGATGCACCGCCGGTCCCGGTTCCGACAGCCCCACGAGTTCGCCGGCACCGGGGGTCGATGTCGACGACCAGAACGACTTCGAGGGCACGCTGCTCGACGACGGGCGGATGTTCGCCGTGATCACGGTGGGGTCCTCGACGTGCGTGCCGCAGGTCGACCAGGTCACTGCCGAGGGGCAGACCGTCACCGTGACGCTCGTCGACCCCGAGGGCGAATCGCCGCAGCCGTGCACGAAGGACCTCGCTCCGCGCGCGAGCATCGGCGTGCTGCCGGACGGCGTCGACCCGAAGTCGGACATCACCCTGAACGTGACCTACGGCGACCTCACGGACGACATCGACATCGACGGCGACCCGGCAGCCACGGCAATGCCGGGCACGCCGACCGAATATCAGCCCTCTGCCGGCTGGTTCGATGACGACGGCCTCGTCCTGCTCACCTGGGGCTCCTCGACCTGCCTGCCGCAGGTCGAGTCCCTCGAGGGTGCGGGCAACGCGGGAACGGCGACCTTCGTGACAGACGAGAACCAGGTCTGCACGATGGACATGGGCCCCCGTGCGACCCTGCTCGCGTTCGGAGACGACACAGTCGACGACGACGGCACCTTCACGCTGACGCTGGTCGGAGGCGGGCTCGACGGCACTGTCGAGGTCCGCTAGAGCACCGCTCGCGGCGTGGAGATCTTCGGGCTCACGCTCATCTTCCTGGCCGTGATGACCGTGATGATCGTGCGAAAGCGACGCAAGGGTTGACGATTCCCTGCTTCAGAGCATGTGCACGGGGTGGCCGGGCGGCAGCGCGAGGAGGAGGGCACCGGGGTCGGCCCAGCACGTGATGCGCACGGCAGTGCCGAACTCGTCGCCGTCGAGTTCGATCGGAATCGGCGCGGGAGCGGCCGCCTCGGCTGCAGCTCCGTGGAAATAATGCACCGATGCGTTCTTGCCGCGGCGTTCGAGCACCCGGCGCCCGGCACGGAAGCGCCGCAGCACGGAGTTGTCCCACCAGATCTTGCGCCACACCGCGAACCAGCCGAGCACTCCCGTGGGCTGGATGACGGCGATGTCGAGGGCGGCATCCGTGATCGACGCGTCCGGGATCAGGGCGATGCCGGCCGGAAGCGTGCCGCAGTTGGCGAAAAGTAGGCTGTACGCGCGGTGCGAATGCAGCCGCCCTTCATCGACCTGGTAGACGGCACGGAAGGGCTTCGCGCGGGGGAGGGATCGGGCTGCGCCATCGACGTAGGCGATCCACCCCACGGACTTCTTCAGATCCGAGCGCGTGTTCGCGATCATGTCGGCGTCGAGACCCATGCCGGCCAGGACCACGAATGCGTGCTCCTCGTCCTCGCCGTTCTCACGCGTCAGCCGCGCGCGACCGATATCGATGGGATGGCGGAAGTCGCCGAGGGCCGCACGGATCATCTCCGCCGGATCGGCGAGCGGCAGGCCCAGATTGCGCGCGAGCAGGTTTCCCGTGCCGCTCGGCAGGATCGCCAGGGCGACTCCGGAGTTCGCGATCGCCTCCGAGACCGCGCGCACGGTGCCGTCGCCGCCGGCGACGAGCACGACATCGACGTTGCGTGCGAGTGCCTGCGCGGTCGCGCCCTGCCCGGCGTCCTCGATCGTCGTCGGGTAGAAGGCGGGATGGTCCCACCCCGCTGCGCGCGACATGTCGCGAACCGTCTCACGCAGATGCTTCCCGTCGACCTTGATCGGGTTGTAGATGAGCGCCGCCTGTCGCAGGACGGGGGCGCTGGAGGTCATGGCGCTACTCTAAACCGGGACGCGCCCGAGTCGCCTCACATACGGACCGGGCTATTTCGAAGCGAGGACGAGGAGCGTTCGGATGCACGCTGGCTCTGACGAAGCGGCCCGTTCGGTGCTTTCCGGGCTGATCACGGCGGAACCGGACCGGCTTCGACGACGCAGCATCTCGCTCGGGGTGCCGGCCGCCGATGCCGAGGACGCGGCGCAGACGTCCCTGCTGCGCGCCTGGCGCTCGGTCGCGCATCTGGAGACGCCGGAACCCGGCCGCGTGTGCTCGTGGCTCGACGCCATCGCGCGGAACGTCGCCATCGACCTGGCCCGGCAGCGTGCGCGCCGGCCCGAAGCCGTGCTCGACGACGACATCGCCGGGGAGCACACGGATGTGGACGCCGCGGTGGAGATCCGCGTTTTCCTCGATGGCGCGCTCGAGGCCCTGCATTCGCTGCCGGAGACCATCCGCGAGCCGCTGCTGCTGACCGTGGTCGACGGTCTCTCCACGGAGGAGGTGGCAACGCGCCTCGGGATCGAGCCCGCAGCCGCACGGCAGCGGATCTCACGAGCCCGTCGGGCGCTGCGGGCCTGTCGGACGACGGGCAGGGCCGAAGACTGAGGGAGGCCCGATCGTCGGACCTCCCCGAGTGGCTCAGGCCGTACCGAAGGGATTGTCGACGGCGTAGCGCCAGCCGTGCGCCTCGTCGTACACCGCGACGTCGGCCGTGGTTCCGGCGAGCGCGATCTCGGAGCCGTCGGGACCGGTGCCGCTGATGGTCCAGTCCGCGATCGCCAGACCGGTGCCCGCGCTCTCGAAGACGTGACGGACGCTCATCGAGATCGGCAGGTTGAGCCCGAGGAACTGCTCGAGCGCGCCGCGCACGGCTGCGGTTCCCGTGACGGCCGTTCCGGGGGCCGGGACGAAGACGACATCCGATGTGTTCAGGGCCATCAGCCCGTCGAGGTCGCGGGCGTTGAACCGGTCGGCGAAAGCCAGGTTCAGCTGGTCGAGGGAGGGCACAGGGGTAGTCATGGAATTCCTTTCCAGGGTCGGCCGATTGCCGACCATCGCAGAGGAAGACGATGCAGCCGCCAGGGTGTGACATCCGGATTCGCGCACGGCACGGCACCGTAGACTTGGGAGATGATCGACCTCGCACTCCTCCGCGAAAACCCGGAGCTCGTCCGCCGTTCACAGGCTGCTCGTGGAAACGACCAGAGCACCGTCGACGTCGCACTCGAGGCCGATCGATCGCGCCGGGCCGCACTCTCCGCGTTCGAGGAGCTGCGCGCCGAGCAGAACGCGTTCGGCAAGCAGGTCGCGAAGGCTCCGAAGGAGGAGAAGGCCGCCCTCGTCGCACAGGCGAAGGATCTCGCTGAGCGTGTGAAGCAGGCGCAGCACGCGGCGAACGAGGCGGCGGATGCGGCCTCCGTCGCTCTTGCCCGGATCGAGAACGTCGTGATCGACGGGGTTCCCGCCGGCGGCGAGGCCGACTTCGTGGAACTGCGCCGAGTGGGCGAGGTGCCCGCATTCGACTTCGAGCCGCGCGACCACCTGGAACTCGGTGAGCTTCTCGGCGCGATCGACATGGAGCGCGGCGCGAAGGTCTCCGGCGCGCGCTTCTACTTCCTCCGCGGCATCGGGGCGCGCCTCGAGATCGCGCTCATGAACCTGGCACTGGACAAGGCCCTGCAGAACGGGTTCGTGCCCCTGATCACGCCGACCCTCGTGCGCCCCGAGATCATGCAGGGCACCGGGTTCCTCGGTGAGCACGCCGATGAGGTCTACCACCTCGACAAGGACGACGACCTGTACCTCGTCGGGACCAGTGAGGTCGCGCTCGCCGGATATCACAAGGACGAGATCGTCGATCTCACCGACGGGGCGCTCCGCTATGCGGGATGGTCGACCTGCTATCGCCGTGAAGCGGGTTCGCACGGCAAGGACACCCGCGGCATCATCCGGGTGCACCAGTTCAACAAGCTCGAGATGTTCGTCTACACCACCGCCGAGGAGGCAGAGGAGGAGCACCTGCGGCTCGTCGCGCTGCAGGAGGAGATGCTCACCTCCCTCGGGCTCGCATACCGCGTGATCGACGTGGCTGCGGGCGACCTCGGCTCGAGCGCAGCCCGCAAGTACGACATCGAGGCCTGGGTGCCGACGCAGGGTGCGTTCCGCGAGCTCACTTCGACTTCGAACTGCACGACATTCCAGGCGCGCCGACTCGATGTCCGGCACCGCCCGGCCGTCGATGCGACGGATGCCGCCGCGCCGGGTGCGGCGAAGACGCAGCATGTCGCCACGCTGAACGGGACGCTGGCGACCACACGCTGGATCGTCGCCCTGCTCGAGACGCACCAGCAGGCCGACGGATCGGTGCGAGTGCCAGAGGTGCTGCGTCCGTACCTCGGCGGGCTCGAAGTGATCCAGCCCCTCGGCGACGGGCGGGCCGCCCGGTGACGGGTCCCTGGCTGGTCGGTCTCGACGTCGACGGCACCATCCTCCTGCAGGACGAGACCATGAGTCCCGGTGTGCCCGAAGCCGTCGCGCGGGTGCGCGACGCAGGGCACGTGGTGACCATCGCAACCGGGCGCAGCTGGATGGCCACGCGTCGCTACGTCGAGGAGCTCGGTCTCACCGCGGACTATGTCGTGTGCTCCAACGGCGCGGTGACGATGCGCCGTGACGGCGACGACTGGGAGCGCTGGAACGTCGAGACCTTCGATCCGACTCCCGTCCTCGGACTGCTGCGCGATCGTCTTCCGGACGCCAGGTACATGGTCGAGCTCGCGTCGGGTCAGCGGCTGTTCACCGCGCAGCTCGACGACTGGACGCTCGACGGCGGCCGGCAGGTGGACTTCGAGGAGCTCGGCGCGCTGCCGGTCTCCCGCATCGTGGTCGTCTCGCCCGGGCACGACGAAGACGACTTCCACCGTCTGGTGGCGGACGCCGGGCTCAACGAGGTCTCCTACGCGATCGGCTGGACGGCGTGGCTGGACATCGCGCCGCAGGGCGTCGACAAGGGCACGGCGCTGGAGCAGGTGCGCACCGAGCTCGGGCTCGACGGCGGACGCATCCTGGTCGCCGGCGACGGGCGCAACGACATCGGAATGTTCGGCTGGGCGCGCGCGCTCGAGGGGCGGGCCGTGGCGATGGGGCAGGCTCCGGACGAGGTGAAGGAAGCCGCGAGCGAGGTCACCGCCGACGTCGAGGACGGCGGGCTGGCGCACGCGCTCGACACGCTTCCAGCGCCCGCCCAGGTCAGCGCGGGAGAATAGAACTCGGCTAGACTCACGCCTTGTCGACAGATGCGTCTGTCGAGGAGGGTTGTCCGAGCGGCCGATGGAGCT
>JAQZBG010000492.1 GCA_029239165.1 Microbacterium sp.
TTCCTGATCCGCATGGAGTCGGTCGCCTCCAGCCGCATCGAGCATGTCGAGGCGACACCTCGAGCATTCGCTCGCGCGATCGGCGGGCTGAAGGAGAACACCTCCGCGATGTCTATGGTCGCCGCGGGCGCGGCGATCACGAAGCTCATCGACGCCTCGAGCACGACGATCACCCTCGACGAGATCCTCGCCGCCCACAAGGCGCTCATGCAGGACGACCCGGACCTGTCCGAGCGCCCCTACGCTGGCCGGGTCCGCGACGTGCAGAACTGGATCGGCGGCTCCCAGCACTCGCCCCGCGGTGCGCTCTACGTCCCGCCGCCACCTGAGGAGGTCCCGGCGCTCCTTGAGGACCTGCTCGTGTTCGCCAACCGCGACGACGTCGAGCCGGTCACCCAGGCCGCGATCGCGCACGCGCAGTTCGAGAGCATCCACCCGTTCACCGACGGCAACGGACGCATCGGCCGCGCGCTCATCGGTGCGATCCTCCGACGACGAGCCGTGACCCCGCACACCGTGCTCCCGGTCGCCAGCGCTCTGGCCGCCGAGACGACGCACTACTTCTCGCTCCTCACCGCATATCGCACCGGCGACGCCGAGTCGATTGTCACGGATCTGGCGCTTTGCGTCGAGACGGCCGCTCGCGAGGCCCGCGGCACCGCTCGCGCCTTCGAGCAGTACGAGGACACCTGGCGGGAGCGCTCAGCCCACCGCGCCGGCAGCGCCGCGGACCGGATCCTGCCGGTCCTGCTGACGCTGCCCGTCTTCACCATCGAGCAGCTGACCGCCGAGCTGGGGGACGTCCCCGAACGGAGCGTCTACCGCGCGGTCCAGGCGCTGGCGGAACGTGGCATCGTCGAAGCCGTCACCGAGCGCGTGCGCGGCCGCGCCTACGCCGCGATGGAGATCCTCGACGAACTCGAGGACCTCGACGCCCGCATCCGAGAGCGCATCACCCGGCTCCGAACAGCCTGACGCGCCGTGCTGCACGCGCGGTGTCCGTGCGTGCACGTGTCAGCGCGAGACCCGTCCAGCTCAAGAGCACCCGCTGCGCAGGAGCGAATGCTTCTACTTTTCAGGAGTCAACCGAACCTGCAGCAGTCCCGCCCGCGCCGCGACTGCCCTGGGGCTTCGTGTATGCCGTTCCCGCGAAACTGCCCGGTGAAGGGGCGCGGAACGCTACCCGTTGCGGGCATCGTCTGCGGCAGTGGGGGAGAGGGGCGTCGCGAGCATCCGGTACAAGGTGCTGCGATCGATGCCGAGACCTCGAGCGACAGTCGTCTTCGGAACCCCAGTGCCAATGAGGCGGCGCGCTTCGGCGATCTGGCCGTCGGTGAGCTTGCGGTTGCGGCCCTTGTACTTGCCGGCGGCCTTCGCGATGCGAATGCCTTCGCGTTGCCGTTCGCGGATGAGGGTGCGTTCGAACTCGGCGAACGCGCCGAGGAGGTTGAGCATGAGCCGGCCGATGGCGTCGTCGGTGTCGCGGCTGTAGGTCTGCTGCTCCTTCACGAACTCGACCGAGGCGCCCTTGGCGGTGATCTCGTCGACGATGTCGCGCAGGTCACCGAGGGAACGGGCGAGCCGGTCCATGGAAGCGACCCGAACGACATCGCCGTCACGGACGTATCCGATGCAGTCGGCCAGGGCCAACCGGTCGGTGCGTGCGCCGCCGGAGATCTTCTCCTCGAACACGCGGTCGACGTCGCCGAGGGCCTCGAGCTGCCGGTCGAGGTTCTGATCGATCGAACTCACCCGGACGTAGGCGACGATCTGCGTTTTGTGTTGCACCACCCCTAGACCCTCGCACACTCCTGCCGCAGAAGTACGAAACAGCACCCTAAAACCACGCGTTTCGACCCGTCGCGTACTAGACCCGGACGGGGGGAGCGCCGAGGTCTCTATAACCGCTAATGTCTCGGCATGGCTTGGGTAGTGAAGCAATTCTCGAAGACGCAGGTGAACAAGGCGGGTAAGTTGATTGGCGCAGGAGGTGCCACTTTATCTGAGCTAAGCGAGGCGCGCGAAAAAGTCGCTAATTACCGCAGTGCGCATGCGTATCCTCTTTTTTCTGTGACAATTCACGTCCGAAAAAACGCTCTTGCGGTCAGTGGTGATGCGATTGTCGCACGCAGGTTGAAGCGACTACCTACGATCATCGATAAGCTCGAGCGGCATCCAAACATGAATGTCACTACGATGCACGACCTTGGTGGTTGTCGTGTGATCCTCCCATCTGTCGCAGATGTTGACGCACTGATCGGGCGGTTGACTGGTGCTACGCGCGCCCAAAATGCGATCGTTCGTTCATATGACTACTTGCGCGAGCCGGGCCCCCAGGCAACGGGCTATCGTGGCATGCACCTTGTCTACGAGTATCGAGCAACCAAGCCAGAGTTTGTTGGCTCGCTCGTTGAAGTTCAGATCAGAACCGAGCTACAGCATGCTTGGGCAACTGCTGTCGAGACGCTGGATCTTTTCGGAGGTACGCGTCTGAAGTACGGATCCGGCGACGCGTCATTGAAGAGATTCTTTCTGCTCGTTAGCGCTCTGATGGCGGTCGCGGAGGGGCTGCCTCAGCCTCCATTGGCGCAGGAAGACCCCGAGGTCTTGCGCGCCGAGCTGCGTGAGCTTGAAGCAGACCTTGGAGTGCTGGCACGGCTGAGTAGTTACGTGGCTCTTGTCAAACAATTTGGGTCGGAAAAGCGTACTACCTTCCTTATGCAGCTTCATCGGCAAGAACACACTCTGTACCTCGAGCTGTTCAATAATTCCAGTGAAGCTGAGGCTAAGCTCGGAGATCTTGAAGCGCTCGGAGACGATAATATCGACGCCGTGCTCGTGTCATCATCAAAGGTTGGTATGCTGCAATCCGCCTACCCGAACTACTTCGCAAACACGACTGCTTTCTCTGCTTTCGTAGAGCAGCAGATCGAGAGTGAAGTTGATCTGTGAAGACGCAATGCAACGTCTGATCCTGGCCGGCATTTTGAGGCAGGGCTCTAATGGAGAGTCTGCAACGCGACGCGTGTCAGGGTGTTGCGTGCGAGTTGCGAGGGTGCAGTCGACCTGACATAAGAGCGCCGTATCGGCGCAAACGGAAACAGCCGGCCACCTCGCGAGGTGGCCGGCTGTTCTGCGTAGGGGAGCGGCGTCAGTGCGCGGCGTCGTACGCGTCGCGGACAGCCTGGCTGATGCGCCCGCGGGAGGAAACCTCGTAGCCGTTCGCGTTCGCCCACTCGCGGATCTTCGCGAGCTCCTCCGAGTTCCCACGCTTCGGCGCGCTGCCGGCCGTAGGGCGGCCGGAGCGGCCCGTGATCTTGCGTGCGGCGGCGATGTAGTCGGAGAACGCTTCGCGGAGCGCGTCGACGTTGTCGTCGGTGAGGTCGAT
>JAQZBG010000116.1 GCA_029239165.1 Microbacterium sp.
GACGAAGAACGTGAGGCGGTCGACCCGGCGGGTGCGGATGCCGACGGTCTCGGCGAGGTCGCGATTCTGGACGGTCGCACGGATGCGGCGACCGAAGGATGTGAACTTGAGCCACGCGGCCAGGGCCGCGACGCACACTCCGGCGAGCGCGATCGTGAACGCCTGACGCAGGGGCCATGCGTAGCCGAAGACGTCGATCTGGCCCTGGAGCCACCCGGGGTTCTCCACCGGGACGCCCTGGGCGGGGAAGATCTGCAGCGCGGCCTGCTGCAGGATGAGCGCCACACCGACGGTGACGAGCAGGGTGTCGAGTGGTCTGCGATACATCCACTGGATGATGCTCACCTCCAGCAGCAGTCCGAGCAAGCCGGCGATGAGGAAGGCGAGGGGCAGCGCCACCGGGATGGAGAGGTTGCTGTCGGGGATGACGAGCTGGGTCAGGTATGCGACGAAGGCGCCGGCCATGATGAACTCGCCGTGCGCCATGTTGATCACCCCCATCTGACCGAAGGTGAGCGTGAGGCCGAGGGCGGCCAGCAGCAGCCGTGCCGTGGTGGGCACGGAGCCCCGCGACGAGTGCAGGCTCAGCCCGCGGCGGCGACGAGCGAGGTGCGGATGTCCTCGGGGAACCAGTCGTAGCCGTAGAGGTACGGGTCGGGTTCGATGAACTCGTCGGACTCCCAGACGATGTCGAACTGGTTCTCGGCGTTGATCTTGCCGATGTGACCGGGCTTCGAGATGTGGTGGCTCTCACCGTCGAGCGTGACGACGCCCTCCGGCGCGTCGACGGTGATCCCGCCGTCGGCGGCGGCTTCGTTCACCGCGTCGACATCGAAGGACCCCGCCTTCTCGACCAGCGCCTTGTAGAGGTACATCGAGATGTACGCGGCCTCCATCGGATCGGACGTCACACCGCTCGAGCCGGGGTAGGCCTTCCAGGCCTCGATGAACGCCGGGTTGTTCGGGGTGTCGAGCGACTGGAAGTAGTTCCACGAGGCGTAGTTGCCGGTGACCTCGTGCCCCATCGCCGGCGCCTCTTCCTCGGCGATCGACACCGAGATGATCGGAGTCGTCTCGGGCGTGAGGCCGGCCTCGTAGTAGGCCTTCACGAAGCCGACGTTCGACGATCCGTTGATGGTGTTGAAGACGAAGTCGGGATCGGCTTCGACGATCTTCGCCACCTGCGTGGTCCAGTCGTCCTTGTCGAGAGGCACGTACTCCTCGCCGACGATCTCGATGCCGAGCTCGGCCGCGTACAGCTTGATGATGGCGTTCGCCGTGCGCGGGAACACATAGTCCGAACCCGCGAGGAACAGCTTCTGCACGCCCTGGGACGCGAGGAAGTCCATCGCCGGGATGATCTGCTGGTTGGTCGTCGCACCGGTGTAGTAGATGTTGGGCGAGGACTCCAGGCCCTCGTACTGCACCGGGTAGAAGAACAGTCCGTTGTGCTCCTCGACGACCGGCTTGACGGCCTTGCGAGACGACGAGGTCCAGCCACCGAAGATCGCCGCGACACAGTCCTGGGTGAGCAGCTTCTCCGTCTTCTCCGCGAAGGTCGGCCAGTCGGTGGCGCCGTCCTCCTGGACGTACTCGATCTGCTTGCCGAGGATGCCGCCGTCGGCGTTGATCTCGTCCGCGGCCATGTGCAGGACGTTCGACACCGTCTTCTCGGAGATGGCCATTCCTCCGGTGAGGGAGTTCAGGAAGCCGAGCTTGATGGTGTCGCCGGAGGTGTCGACGCAGCTTGCCGCGGCCGGCTCCGATTCGGCCGGGGCGGCGTCGCCGGCGCGACTGCCGCAGCCGGACAGGACCAGCGCGGCGCTCGTCGCGAGCGCCCCCGCTGCCAGGATCGCCCTGAGGCGCTTCCTGCTCGTTGTGATCATGCTGTGCTCCGTTTCGGTGATGCAGGGTGCGAGTTGCGGAACGGCGAGCGACCGGCGCACGAACCGCCCGCGAGGCGGATCCGTCTGGATGCGCCGGCTCGCCGGGTCAGGCATTGCTCTTGGTGCTTCTCGGGCGGATCGTCACACTCACGGGCGATCCGGCCCTCTCCTCGCCGACGGCAGAAATCCGTCGACGGCTGCAGGTGCTCCAACGATGGGGCTACGGCATTACATTGCCATTGCTCGCACATATCGGGCGTGTAAACAGTCGCCGGGGCCATCGCGCACTCAGCCTTGAAAATACGGGCGAGTACCGATCCGTCCCCGCCCCGAGGTGATCAAGGCGCGCGAAAGTTGATGGCAGACTTCTGACACGCGACGGCGACTCGAAGGCCGCAGCCGGTGTCAGCGAACCGGCAGCGGATGCGACGGTCGCCCCGAATCGACGACGGAAGGAGCCCGGATGCATCTGTCTCCCGCAGACACGGAAAAGCTGCTGCTGGCAGTCGCGGGAATGGTGGCGCGGGACCGTAAGGACCGCGGGGTCAGGCTCAACCACCCCGAAGCCGTCGCCCTGCTCTCGACATGGGTCATCGAGCGTGCCCGCGACGGCGCGGAGGTGGCACAGCTGATGGCCGAGGGCCGCACCGTCCTCAGCCGCGGCGACGTGATGGACGGCGTCGCCGACATGCTCGCGGACGTGCAGGTCGAGGCGACGTTCCCCGACGGCCGCAAGCTGGTCACCCTCCACCACCCCATCGACTGAGGAGCCGCCATGGCATCAGGTTCAGCATCCGGCCCCGGCGCCATCCGCGTGCGAGCGGGATGGATCGAACTCAACGCGGACCGCGCCGACCACGAGCGGCTCGAGCTCGTGATCCTCAACACCGGCGACCGGCCGGTGCAGATCGGCTCGCACATCCACCTGCCCGACGCGAACACGGCGCTCGACTTCGACCGCTCCGCGGCGCAGGGCTTCCGGCTGGACATCCCCTCGGGGACGTCCGAACGGTTCGAGCCCGGCGCATCCAAGCGCGTCGCCGCGGTGAGCCTCGGCGGACGGCGACGGGTTCCCGGCATCCAGCTGCGACCGACCGAGGAGGCACACTGATGGTGCGCATCGACAGGGAGCGATACGCGCGGATCTACGGCCCGACCACGGGAGACCAGGTCCGGCTGGGCGACACCGATCTGTGGATCGAGCTCGAGGACGACCTCACCGTCGGCGGCGAGGAGGCGATCTTCGGCGGGGGGAAGTCGATCCGCGAGTCCATGGCGCAGAGCACCCTGTCCCGCGCTGACGGAGCCCTCGACACCGTCATCACCAACGCGGTCATCCTCGACTGGTGGGGCGTCGTCCGCGCCGATGTCGGCATCCGCGGCGGCCGCATCGCGGGCATCGGGCGCGCGGGCAACCCCGACATCGCCGACGGGGTCGATCCCCGGCTCGTGATCGGACCGTCCACCGATGTGATCTCGGGTGAGGGGAAGATCCTCACCGCGGGGGCGATCGATTCGCATGTCCATCTGCTCTCGCCCTCGCAGCTCCACGAGGCGCTGGCGGCCGGCGTCACGACGATCGTGGGCGGCGGGACCGGGCCCTCGGAGGGATCGAAGGCGACGACCGTGACACCGGGCGCCTGGCATCTCGAGCAGATGCACCGCTCGCTCGACGCGTTCCCGGTGAACGTGCTGCTGCTCGGCAAGGGCAACACCGTCTCGGCCGCGGCCTTCGAGGAGCAGGCGCTCGCCGGCGCCGCCGGCTACAAGGTGCACGAGGACTGGGGCTCGACGCCGGCCGCCATCGATGCCAGCCTGCGCGCCGCCGAGGAGTGGGGTCTGCAGGTCGCTCTGCACAGCGACTCCCTCAATGAGGCGGGGTTCGTCGAGTCGACGATCTCGGCGATCGCGGGGCGCAGCATCCACGCCTTCCATGTCGAGGGAGCCGGTGGCGGCCACGCCCCCGACATCCTGTCGATCGCGAGCCTGCCGTACGTCATCCCCGGTTCGACGAATCCGACCCTGCCCCACACGGTGAACACGGTCGCCGAGCATCTCGACATGCTGATGGTCTGCCACCACCTCAACCCCGGCGTGCCCGAGGATCTCGCGTTCGCCGAGTCCCGCATCCGGGCGACCACCATCGCCGCGGAGGACATCCTGCACGACATGGGCGCGATCTCGATCACGTCCTCCGACGCCCAGGCGATGGGCCGCATCGGCGAGGTGGTGACCCGCACCTGGCAGGTCGCCCACGTGATGAAGGCCCGTCGCGGACCCCTCGGCGCCGGGCTGCCCGCCGACAACGAGCGCGCCCGCCGGTACGTGGCCAAGTACACCGTCAATCCCGCGATCGCGCATGGGATCGACGGCGAGGTCGGTTCGATCGAGGTCGGCAAGCTCGCCGACCTGGTGCTGTGGGATCCGCGGTTCTTCGGATTCCGCCCCAGCGTCGTCATCAAGGGAGGCGGGCTGGTGTGGGGAGCGCTCGGCGATCCGAACGCCTCGATCCCGACGCCTCAGCCGGTGCTGATGCGCCCGTCGTTCGCGGATGCGATCGGCGGCTCCCTCTCGGTGTCGTTCGTCGCCCCAGCGGCGCTGGAGGCGGGGCTCGAGGAGCGGTTGGGGCTCACTCGCCGCCTGCTGCCGCTCGGGTCGACGCGCACGGTCGGCAAGGCCGACATGCGCAACAACGACGCACTCCCCCGGATCGACATCCAGCCCGACACCTTCGACATCTCCATCGACGGCGACCGCGTCGAGCCGGCAC
Organism: Microbacterium sp.; assembly: GCA_029239165.1. GTDB lineage: Bacteria > Actinomycetota > Actinomycetes > Actinomycetales > Microbacteriaceae > Microbacterium. The sequence goes on from JAQZBG010000116.1 coordinate 4,657, forward strand.
CAGCAGCCCGGCTGCCGCTCGCCCAGCTCTACCAGCTGTTCTGATGCCGCCGCTCGCCGCCTCCACCGCCGCCATGCTCCTGGCCGACGCGCGCCTGCCGTCGGGCGGCCACGCGCACTCGGCCGGAGTGGAGCCCGCGGTGACGGCGGGAGTGCGTCCTGCCGAGCTCCCGGCGCTGCTGCGCGGCCGAGTCTCGACCACCACCCTCGTCGAGGCGGGCACCGCGGTGGTCGCGCGGCACGCGCGGCTCGGGAGCGGCGATCTCGACGCCGTCGAGGCGGCGTGGGCGGCGCGCACGCCGAGCCAGGCGCAGCGCGATGCTGCACGGATGCTCGCGCGTGGGTACCTGCGTGTGGGCGCAGCACTGCTTCCCGGCGACGAGGTCATCGACGGCTGGCGGCGCCGCGCGACACCGCCCCCACGACCATGCGTGCTGGGCGTCATCGGCGCCGGGCTGGATCTCTCGCCGCTCGAACTCGCGCGGCTCGTCGTGTACGAGGACATGCAGGCGGCCGCCGCCGCCGTCCTCAAGCTCGAGCCGTGCGACCCGCTCGACCTCGTCACATTGGTCGTCGAGCTCTGCAGCGGGGTCGAGGACCGCGTGAGCGCGATCTCCACGATCACCGACCCCGCCGACATCCCCGCGCTCAGCGCACCCCAGTCCGAAGCGTGGGCGCAGGTCCACGCCCGATCTACCAGGAGGCTCTTCCGTGCCTGATTCCCCCGCATCCCGTGCCCTGCGTCTCGGCGTCGCCGGCCCCGTCGGCACCGGCAAGTCGTCCCTCATCGCGACGATCTGCCGTGCCCTCGCCGACGAGATCCGCATCGGCGTCATCACCAACGACATCTACACCGACGAGGACGCGCGTTTCCTCCGGTCTGCCGGAGTGCTCGACCCCGAGCGGATCGTCGCCGTCGAGACCGGCGCGTGCCCGCACACCGCCATCCGCGACGACGTGACGGCCAACCTGTTCGCCGCCGAGGACCTGGAGCGGATGTTCGCACCCCTGGACATGGTGGTGATCGAGTCGGGGGGTGACAACCTGACCGCCACGTTCTCGCCGGCGCTGGTCGACGCGCAGATCTTCGTGCTGGATGTCGCCGGCGGCGGAGACGTCGCCCGCAAGGGCGGACCCGGAATCGGCCGCGCCGACCTGCTGGTGGTGAACAAGACGGACCTCGCCCCCTACGTGGGGGTGGACGTCCCGCAGATGGTCGCCGATGCCACCGCCGCGCGCGACGGCCGACCGGTCCTCGCCCTCTCCCGCACCGACCCGCCGTCGGTGGCGGAGCTGCGCCGGTGGGTGCTCGCGATGCTCGCCGCCCACCGATCCGGCGTGCACGTGCCGCAGGACCCCGGGCCGATGGCGCCGCACTTCCACGCCGACGAGGATGGCAACGGCTACCTGCACACCCACGAGGACGGAGCGGATCTGCACGCGGGCGGGTCGGGCGACGGCGCGCACAGCCACGCGGTGCACGCCCACCCGTGAGCGCCACCGTCGTCGACATCTCGCCGCGCGGCGACCGCGTGTCGTGCGTGCTGGCCGGAGACTTCGTCGTCCCTCGCCTGGTCAGGCGGGAGGGACGCTCCGTCGAGGTGGCGCTCGTCGCCGGGCGAGCGATGCTCCTGCCCGGCGATGCCGTGCGCATCGAGATCAGCGTCGGGGAGGGCTGCACGCTCAGCCTCGTCGACATCGGCGGCCTCGTCGTCTACGGCCGGGCCGGCGAGACGGGCGAACCGTCTCACTGGCACGCGCGCGCGGACCTCGCCGACGGGGCACGTCTGCGGTGGCAGGGCCTTCCGACGGTGATCACGGATGCCGGCCACCTGCGGCGATCGCTGACGGTCAGACTTGCTGCCGGCTCGTCGGCCACGCTGCACGAGACGCTGGTCCTCGGCCGCTCCGGCGAGCGCGGCGGCCGGGTGACGGCGCAGACGGATGCCGCGGATGCCGTCGGTCCGATCCTGCGGGACACGCTCGAGGTCAGCGGGGCCGAGCCCGTGCCCGGGGTGCTCGGAACGGACCGCATCGTGGACAGCATCCTCACCCTCGGCGACCAGACCCACGTCCCCGAGGTCCCGGGGGCCGTGCGCCTCGACTTCGAACGCGGCGGTGTGATGCTGCGCTATCTCGGCGACGCCCTCCACGAGAGCCCGCTGCGCGGCGCGGGCATCGGGGCCGTGGTCCACGAACGGCAGCCGGCCGCTGTCCGCTGACCGGGACGGTCGGCAGCCGGCATCCCGCCCACCATCATCGAACCCCGCTGAGAACGGAGCACCCATGAGCCGCCTGACCCCGACAGCCCGTCGCGTGCTGATCACCATCGTCGCACTGCTCGTCGTCGGCTGGGCGCTCTTCGCGAGCGTGGTGCTGCCCGGCGACTATCAGGCGGGCACCACCACGTTCGGAATCGGTCTCGCCGTGACGGCTTTCGTGCTGGGCATGCGTCACGCCTTCGACGCAGATCACATCGCAGCCATCGACAACACCAGCCGCAAGCTGGTCGCCGACGGACAGGACCCCTCGAGCGTGGGCCTGTGGTTCGCCCTCGGCCACTCCACCGTCGTGCTCGTCGCCGTCGGTCTCGTCACAGCCGGCGTCGGCGCCCTGACCTCGCAGATCGGCGTCGACGACTCGCCCCTGGCGATCTTCACCGGGGTGTGGGGACCGACCGTCTCGAGCCTGTTCCTCCTTGCCCTGGCCGCGGTGAACCTCACCATCCTCATCCGCCTCTTCCGCCTCGAGCGTCGCGGCGCGGCGGCCGACGACGACCGACCCGTGAGCGGCGGGGTCGTCTCGGCGTTCATCGCGCGGACTTCCGCGACGCTGGACGCCCCCTGGAAGATGTTCGTCGTGGGCCTGCTCTTCGGCCTCGGATTCGACACGGCATCGACGATCGCGCTGCTCCTCATCGCCGGCGGAGCGGGCATCGTCATGCCGTGGTACGCGGCGATGGTGCTGCCCCTGCTGTTCACCGCGGGCATGGTGATGTGCGACGGCCTCAACAGCATCGTCACGGCGAAGATCTACCGCTGGTCCGCGGACCATCCCGAACGGCGAAGCCGCTACAACGCCACGCTGATCTCGATCTCGGTCGCGGTCGCGTTCACGGTCGGCACCGTCGGACTGTGCGGCGTGCTCGTCGACGCCGCGGGCGTGGGATGGGCGCCCGTGGAGGCCATCGCCGCGACGAACCTCGATTCGTTCGGACTGGCCATCGTCGGGGCGCTTCTGCTCGCATGGTTCACGAGCTGGATCTTCGCCCGCCTTCAGCGGACGGACTCAGCCTCTGCGGGACGGCCATGATGCCGAAGTTCCGATGAGGGCTGGCGGGATTCGCGTGGAATCTGTCGGCTGACCCGGGTGCGCGGCATCCGTGTTCCGCGCACAATGGCGGCATGACAGGGCAGAGGAGCATCGTCCGGATGTGGCGCGGGAGCGTGCGGAGCGAGGATGTCGACGAGTATGTCGCCTACATCGAGCGCACCGGCATGACGGAGTACCGCGAGACGCCCGGCAACCTGGACGCGTGGATGCTGACGCGGGAACTCGGCGACGGCACGACCGAGATCGTGACGGTCTCGCGCTGGGAGAGCCTGGAGGCGATCTCGGGCTTCGCCGGCGCCGACATCGACACCGCCGTCTACTACCCCGAGGATGATCGGTTCCTCGTCGAACGCGACGACGTGGTGCGTCACTGGACGCAGGTGTCGTAGAAGCGAGCCGGCGCCCCTCCCCCGAACCGGCCGACGT
>JAQZBG010000493.1 GCA_029239165.1 Microbacterium sp.
CGCAACGGTGACCTGGCGCCGGACTCGGTCACCCGCACATGCGTCGACGGAGTGCGCACGCTCGCGACGAGCTCCTCGAGAGTGTCGATCGTGGGCAACGGTTCGCGCGGGGCATCGTCGGCGACGACCGAGCGCATTCCGCGCAGAGCCTCGCGGCCCGTGTCCACGACGATGCCGAGAGCGGTGTCGCTCCGGTCGGGATCATCGGCACGCAATGTGCGGGCGACCTCGGCCTGGGCGATCATCACCGTCATCGAGTGGGCGACGAGGTCGTGCAGGTCGCGGTTGATCCGTCCGCGCTCGTCGGCGATCGCCTGCGAGACGCGCGCCGCCATCCGCTCCTCGGCCTGATCGCGCCGCACCCGCAGGACCAGCCCCAGCGCCCAGGCTGCCGCGATGGCACCGCTGAGCCCCACGAAAGCACCGAGCCGCAGCTCCGGCTCGTCGAGCCGCAGCTCCGTGAAGGCGATGAGGCCCGCGCCGAAGATGCCGCCCGCCAGCGCCAGGATCCGCACGGTCGTGCGTGTCTGCGCCGCGACCTGGCCGATGACCAGAAGGTAGGCCGCAGCCGAGGGGAGGAATGCCCCGGATGCCGCCCGCATGCCCGGCACCAGGACGAGAGCGCACATGACGGCGTTCGCGATCACGATGGCGACGACCGGATGCCGCACGGCGAGCAGCGTGGTGAGGTGCAGCACCACGTACAGGGCGATCATGAGCGCGAGGATCCACGGCTCGGGGCGGGCGGCCGGTTCGGTCAGGAGCGCGATGCTCGACGGCAGCAGGACCACGAGCGCGATGAGCGCGACGATGACGTCGGCACGCAGCCAGGCGTGCCGACGGGGACTCGCGACAGAGGCCTCGGACCGCATCGCCCTCATGCTCTCACGCGGCTTCGGGCCGGCGGATCACCCCTCCGGGTGAGAGTCGGGCGGCGGCGCGGTCGGCGGGACGAGGGCTTCGGCAACCGTCTCGGCGACGATCGCGCTGGCGCGGACATCGAGGTGGATGCCGTCCGGGTGCCGCGTGACGGATCGGCGGGTGACGTCGAAGACATCGATCAGGTCGACCCCCAACCTGCTCGCGACGGCGCGGACGATGGGCGCGACCTCGTCGGCGATGATCCGCTCGTGGACTCCGCGGCGGTTCGGGAATGCGACGGGCGGAGTCAGCAGGAAGACGGTCGCGCCGCGCGAGCGATAGCGCTCGACGAACGCAGCGAGCTGGGTCTCGTAGCGCTCCGCGTTCCAGTTGTCGCCGCGGGCATCGTTCGAGCCGAGCATGACGAGCACGATGTCCGCCCCCGCCTGCAGGGAAGCCGTGGCCTGGGGAGTCGCGTCGTACGGCCAGTCGCCTTCCTGCTGCAGCGTGCACCGGTTCACGCCGTAGTTGAGCACCTGGTATCCGTCGCCGAGGATCCGCTCGAGCACCGGTGGGAACATGATGCGTCGGTAGGCGATGGCGCCGACGGCCGCGAAGGCAGCGACCGCCGCCGCGATGGCGGCGAGTGGTTTCCCGGTCATGCGCGTGCCGGTCATCGAGGCGATCTGCCGATCTCGTCACGGATCATCCGTCCATCCTCTCTCAATGGCCGTACGACGGGGCGGCACGCGGCAGACTGTCCCCGACGCCCTCACGCGCATGACAGGAGAACGATGACGACCGTCTTCCCCCGCTCCGTCTCCGTGGTCATCCCGGTGCGGAACGACGCCGTCCTTCTGGAGCAGTGCCTGGGCGCCCTCGATCGGCAGACGCGCAGACCCGCCGAGGTCGTCGTCGTCGACAACGGCAGCACGGATGACACGGTGGCCGTCGCCGAGCGGTTCGGGGCGCGTGTCGTGACCGAACCCGTGCAGGGGATTCCCCGAGCATCAGCGGCCGGCTACGACGCGGCGACCGGCGACATCATCGCGCGATTGGATGCCGACTCGCGCCCGAGGCCCGACTGGATCGAACGGATCGAACGGACGTTCCGAAGCCACGACGGCCTCGACTTCCTCACCGGCGATCCGAGCTTCTACGGCTCCACGCCCCTGGTGCACTGGATGGGGGAGCACCTCTACATCGGCGGTATGTACTCGGTGCTCACCCCGCTGCTCGGGCATGCGCCGCTGTTCGGTTCGAACATGGCCATGCGCGCCGAGACTTGGCGGTTGCTGAGCGGCGAGGTGCACCGCGAGGAGCAGAACATCCACGACGACTTCGATCTGTCGTTCCATGTGCGGCCCGAGATGACGGTTATCCGGGACCGGAGTCTCGTCGTCGAGGTGTCGGCCCGCCCGTTCCGGGACTGGGCGTCACTACGACGCCGGCTGAGCTACGTGCTCCCCACGGTCCGGTTGCACCTGCCGCACGAGCCGCTGCGCCTGCGTCGGCGGGCACGGCGCGATGCGGACGCCGCCTCGGTCGGCCGGTGACTCAGCCGTCGGCGCGCGAGTAGAGATCGAGCAGGTCGGCCGTGAGCTGGTGCGGGGTGGTCTCGCTCGGACTGTGGCCGGTCGCGTAGGCGCGGAAGTCGGCGTCGATGTCGCGCGCATACCGCTCGTGGGCGGCGAGTGGCCACAGATCGTGCGATCCGGCGACGACCAACTTCGGAATCGACAGGGCGCGTACCCGGCTCCGCACATCCGGTGCCGCCATCATCAGTCCGACGATCTCGTCGACGCTGCGTCTGCTGGTGAGCGCGAACCGGGAGCGGACGAACTCGAGCCGCCGGGGCGGGACCCGGTTCTTGTTCGTCACGATCCCCCAGATCATGAGTCCCGCGCCACGACGAGGGCTCGCGATCGGGGCGATCGGACCCAGCCACTTCATGGTCGAGAACACGTTGCCGACGCCGGGGGGAGTGGTCAGGAGGGTCAGTGAGAGCACGAGTTCGGGACGACGGACGGCGACCAGTTGCGCGATCGTGCCGGCGAACGAGTACCCCAGCAGATGTGCGGGGGTGCCGGCTTCGAGGAAGGCGATGAGGTCGCCGATGAACAGCTCGTACGTGTAGCTGCGGTGCGCCCCGGCGGCGTGTGATTCGTACTGTCCGGCCAGGTCGAACGACTGCACGAAGAAGCC
>JAQZBG010000117.1 GCA_029239165.1 Microbacterium sp.
GCCGCGAGTCGGGGGAGGTTTCTGGTGGTGTTCACAATGGTGCCTTTCACAGGTCATCTGCCGCGGGGCCGCCGGTCTCCGGCGGTGCGGCTGCCGTCCGAGGACGGCGGAGGAATCGAATGAGTACGAGGATCAGGACGGCCGTGGCCGCCCCGCCCGCGCCGATGAGCAGCACTCGGAGAGGGCCACCCGAGTCCGCGTTCTGATCCGTCTGCTCCGAAGTGTCCACGGGCGTGCCCGTCGCATCGTCGACCGGTGTCGGGGGCATCGGATCGGCGTTCCCCACGGTGAAGGGGATGACGCCCGCGATCGGGTGACCGTCTTCCGAGACGACCTGCCAACGCACCTGGTAACTGCCGGTCGGAAGCCCCGGCGAGAGCGACGCGGTGACCGTGCGCCCCGCCACCGTCACGTCACCGGCGACCCAGTCCTCGCCCGAGGCGTCGACGACCAGGACGACCGCCCCGGTCAGGGACTCATCGAGTACCAGGAGCTCGCCCGAAAACGTCATCGTGATGTTCTCGGGTGGGGTCGTCAATCGTTCGTCGGCAGCGGGTGTGCTGGAGATCAACTGGTCGTGGGCGGACGCGGGCGTCGCGATCGCGAGGGTCGCGATCGTCGCCAACGCCAGCCCGGCCGCGATCCTGCGGACAGGGGACATGGGAATGGCCTCTCATCGGACGTCGCCGGAGCGACGAGCGTGCATGCGTTCAGAGTCCGCGCACATCGAATGCGCGCGGCGGGACACAACACTCGGCCGAGTCCGGCCGAGGATGCGGATCAGATCGCCGCGGTGAGAGGTGGGGCTCGACCACGCAGAGTCGCGAGGCGAACCAGATCGGATGCGCGCGCGACATCGAACCGGCCGCGGAGTCCGCGGGCGACGCGAAGCGCGGGGAGAGTCAGCACCTGATCGGCACGACGATGTACCCACCGCACCAGCTGGACCGCGAGGGCGCGCAGCGCGAGCAGTAGGCGTTCGCCACGGTGCAGGGCGGCCACGGTCAGCAGGCCGGCGAGCGCGTGCCCGAGCCACATCGAGGCGTCAGCGGTGGCAACTTCGGGGATGCCGCTCACGGCCGGCAGCACGAGGGGCGCGCCGTGCACGTGCGGCATCGAGGCACCGGACGGGGTGACCGTGCCGAGGACGAAGAGCACATGGAACAGGAACTGGCTCGCGGCGACGGAGATGCTGAGGCGGATCGTCGACAACGAGCGGCCCGCGAGCAGCACGCTGATCATGAACGAGAACACCCAGGGCACGAGGATGCCGACGGCACCGGGCATCTGCCCTCCGCCGGAGACGTGACCGGCCAGTGCGATGAAGATCGCCAGGGACGAGGCCGCGAAGCCGCGGATGAAGGCTGGCTTCCTGGACTCGGTCACGGTTCCAGTCTGGCATGACTGCCGCGACGTCACAGGTGGCGTCGAGCGGGCGACTCGGGGTGCTATGCCCGCGGCGCCCGCTTGACGACGTCGTACGCGGCGAGCGCGGCCTTGCGTGTCTCGCCCAGGTCGACGATCGGTTCGCTCGGCGCTTCCGACGCCCATCGTGAGATGTAGAGACCCTGCGGGTCGAACTTCTTCGCCTGAAGCTCGGGGTTGAACACACGGAAGTACGGAGCGGCATCGGCTCCTGAGCCGGCGACCCACTGCCAGTTGAACGGGTTGTTCGCCTCGTCGGCGTCGACGAGCGTGTCCCAGAACCACTCCTCGCCGAGTCGCCAGTCGATGAGCAGGTTCTTCACCAGGAAGGAGGCCACGACCATCCGGACGCGGTTGTGCATGTAGCCGGTGTTCCAGAGTTCGCGCATCCCCGCATCCACCAGCGGCACGCCTGTCTCTCCGTGCTGCCACGCCTCGAGCTGCGCAGGATCGAGGGGAGGCCAGGGGAAGGAGTCGAATTCGCGACGCAGGTTCTTCGTCGCGAGCTCGGGGGAGTGGAACAGCGTGTGCCAGGCGAACTCGCGCCAGCCGAGCTCGGACAGGAAGCCGCCGGCGCCGTCCACACCGACCGCCTCGTGCCAGACCGTGAACGGGCTCAGCTCACCCCAGCGCAGCCGCGGAGAGAGGAGCGAGGTCGCTCCGCCAGCGGGTTCGTCGCGTGCGCGATCGTAGGAAGGAAGGTCGTGCTCGAGGAACTCCTTGAGGCGTCGCCGGGCGGCTGGTTCCCCTGGCGCCCAGGCGTCTCGCAACCCCGCAGCCCAGTCGGGACGAGTGGGCAGGAGACCCCAGTCGTCGAGCGAGTCGGACGCCGGTGCACTCTTCGCACCGGGGATAACCCGTGGCTCGGGGAGCGGCGCACGCGGCGCGGGAAGGGCGAGGCACGCGCGCCAGAACGGCGTGAAGACGGAGTAGTGGGTACCGGTCCCGGTGGTGACCGTCCACGGCTCGTGCAGCAGAGAGGCGGCGAAGGACGTGACCTCGACTCCGTCCTCGCGCAGCGCGGCCTTGAGCCCGGCGTCGACCGCCCGTTCGGGTCCGCCATAGCGACGGTTCCAGAACACGGCACCGGCGTTGCTGTCCGCCACGAGATCACGCAGGACAGGGTCGGCCGCGCCGCGGCGCAGCACCAGCGTGACACCGTGATCACGGAGGCGGGCTTCGAGCGAGGCGAGCGAGTGATGCAGCCACCACCGCGCCGCTCCGCCGAGAGTCCGGATGCCGTGCGACTCCTCGTCGAGCACGAACACCGCCACGACGGGCTCGCCCCGCTCGACAGCCGCACGCAGGGCGGGGTTGTCGGCGAGACGGAGGTCGTCGCGGAACCAGACGAGCGAGGGGGAAGCCATCGCCACATTCTCCCCGATCGGCCTCCCTCCGCGGTACGGGCAGGAGACGATACCCAGGTAGCTGGTCGGCTCCCGCGCGCGAAACTACGCTCGGCCGCATGCGTTCACGTGCTTTCGGTCTCCTCACCGGCCTGCTCCTCATCGGGGCGAGCCTGGCGGGATGCGCCTCGCTGGACCCGGGGCCGCCGGCGACCGAGCAACGAGCGATCGACGATGTGTCGGTGGTCGAGCTCGCCACCGGGGGATCGTTGAACATCACCCGCGGCGACTCGCCGTCTCTGACGATCACCGCAGGGGAGAAGGTCATCGACCGTCTCACCGCCGACGTCGAGTCGGGCGTGCTGCACCTCGAGATGACGGGTACGTCCGCTGGGTACGCCGGCGAGATCCGCTACGAGCTCGTCGTCGGGGCCCTGGCCTCGATCAGCGTCCTGGGCTCCGGGGACGCGACGGTCGACCTGTCGGGTGCCGCGGAGCCGGTGATCGTCGTGTGAAGGGCTCCGGCACCATGTGAGGGTCCTCGGCTCGGGCGACGCGAACGTTTCGGTGTCCGGCAGCCTTGACGCGAGGATCGACGGCAGCGGGCAGATCTCGTATTCCGGTGATCCGCGGGTGACGAAAGAGATATCCGGCTCGGGCGAGCTGCACCGGGAGTGAGTGCGCGGTCTAGGGGCGTCGCCGACGACGGGGAGCGGCAGCCGCGGTAGCCCAGAGTGCCCAGGCGACCAGCAAGGGCTGCAGGAAGAGCCGCCCGAGTCGTCGGGCATCGGTGTCCAGGCCCGGTGTCGAGCGCCGAGTGCGCCACTGGTGGACATTTCCCGGGAAGACGGCCACGAAGAACGCCGCTGTCGCCCAGCCGATGCGCCGCTGCTCGCGGGGCAGGGCCACCAACCCGACAGCGAGCGCGACCTCCGCGGCACCCGAGGCGAGGACGATCTCGTTCTTGTCGAGACGCGTCAGGCGCGTCGCCCAGTCCGGCACGACGACGCGGAACCCACGAGTGCTCACGAAATGCATGACGCCGATCATCCCCAGGGCTGCGGCGAGGACCCAGCGCGCGACTGCTCTGCTCATCCGGTCACGCTACAGGCCCCGGCGTCCGTCGCGGTCGTTCAGTCGGTGGAGGGGGTACGCGACTGCTCCCACTCGCGGAATCCGTCGACGATGTCGGCGGAGTGCGTGTGGTGCAGGTAGTGCTCACCGTCCAGCGGAACCACCGTGCCATCTGACACCGTCGCGGCCTGCTCTTCGTGCAGGGAGAGCCATGAGGGCGTCTTCTCGTTGTGGGCAACGACGAACAGGAGCAGCGGTAGGTCCGCGGGGAACACTGCTCCGACGGCATCAACGAAGTTGGTGCGGATGTGCGTCATCTCGTCGAGATAGGTGGGGCTGATCGAGTTCCGGTTGCTGATCAGTGCGATCTGCTCCCTCGCGTCGTCGGTGTAGGCGGGGAAGTCGTAGCCGGGACCGCTGATGGCGGTGATCACGCGCACGAGCCCGAGATTCTTGGCGGTCGCCATCAGATCGGTCGGGAACTCCATGTCCATTCCGGGTTGGTCGGGGACGCTCGAGTCGATGCCGACGAAGGCGGTGACTTCGTCGGGGTAGCGATTCGCGAACTCGATCCCGTAGAGGCCGGCGATGGAGTGTCCCATCAGCGTGTACTTCTCGACGTCGAGGGCCTGGAGCGCCTCGTGCACCTCGGTGACGATGTTCTGCGTCGTGCGCGGGCGGGCGGTGCCGTCGCTCAGACCGTAGCCGAAGGGCTCGACGACGATGACGCGGTGGTCCGTGGCGAGGTCGGCGACGAGGGGTTCGAAGTCGAGCACGGGCGAAGCGGTGCCGAAGCCGGGCAGCAGGACCACGGTCTCGGCTCCTTGGCCGGTGTCGAGGACGTTCATGTCGCGGCCGTCGACCGTCACGGTCTGGCCGTAGCTCTCGATCCGGTCGTGCTCGAGATCGCTCGCGACCGTGTTCACGACGGTGGTGGTGGCCAATCCGACTGCCAGCACCGCTGTGATCCCGGTCACTGTCACGAGCGCCCTCTTCGCGAACTTCTTCATGGCTGCCTCTCCAGGAACGCGCTCTGCGGTCCTGTCCTCCAGCGTTCCCGGATGCACGCCGGGTTGCGTCGCCCTGGCGTGGACACCTGCGTACTGCGCTCGCGGTACTCGTGTGTCGTCCCGGCGGGGGATTCGCCGCCGGGCAGACCGCGGAATACTGGGGGCATGCCGGTACCTGGAACTCGTGGAGTCTCGGCGCCGATGCGCGATGTCGTCGTCGTGGCGGTGATCGCCGTCTTCGCCGTGCTCCCGTTCCCGGATACCCTCTTCCGCGCGACCGGATGGGAGCTCATCCTCGCGCTCCTGCCTGCTGCCTCGATGCCGGTTCGCCGCCGCGCGCCCTTCATCACGCTCGGCATCGGCCTGTCGTGCGGGGTCGCCCTTGCGGCGGCAGGGGTCGTATCGCCGAGCGCACTGCTCGCCACGGCCGTCAGCTGCTACTCCGTCATCGATCTGCGCGGGCGTCGCATCGGACTGGTCACCGTCCTCGGGGCGGCTGGCGTGGTCTTCTTCTCCAACGGACTGGCCCTGCGCGGCGACCTGTTCGACTCGACCACCTTGCAGTTCGTGCTCTTCGTCCTGCTGGCCGGTGCGCTGGGAGATGCTGCACGTTCTCGTCGGGAGTTCGCGGCGGCGATGACCGAGAGGGCCGAACGGGCCGAACGCAGCCGTGACGACGAGGCTCGCCGACGCGTGTCCGACGAGAGAGTCCGCATCGCACGGGACCTCCACGATGTCGTCGCCCACCAGATCTCGGTGATCAGTCTCAGCGCCGGAGTGGCATCGTCGGCACTCGAGACCCGCCCTGAGCGTGCGCGGGAAGCACTCACGACCATCCGCAGCGCGTCGCGTACCGTGCTGAGCGACATCGGCGGACTGATGTCACTGCTCCGGGCGGACGACCCGGGCGAATCGGGCGACCTGCGCCCCCAGCACGGCCTTGCCGACCTCGACGAACTCGTTCGGCGGTTCGGGGAAGCCGGACTCCGGGTCGAGCTGAGGCGGTCCGGAGACGGCGTCTCGCTGTCGCCGGCCAGCGACCACGTCGCCTACCTGGTCGTGCAGGAGGGTCTCACGAACGCCCACAAGCACGGCACGGACGGCACGGTCATCGTCACGGTCGGCCGAGACGCGGATGCGCTGATCCTGACACTCGCGAACCCGGTCGCGGTCGATGACATCGACTCTTCGCCGAGCGGCCACGGACTCCGCGGGCTCCGAGAGCGGGTTTCCGCCGTGCGCGGGGACGTGTCGATGGTACGTACGGACGAGGAGTTCCGGCTCGCCGTCCGCATTCCGGCGGCCGGACGGAGCATCCGCGCATGATCTCCGTGCTCGTCGTCGACGATCAGCCGCTGGTCCGCCAGGCCGTCCGCGACATCCTCACCGATGGCGGGCTGGACGTGGTCGGAGAGGTCGCCGACGGACGAGAAGCGGTCGTCGCGGCCGCAGAACTCTCGCCCGATGTGGTGCTGATGGACATCCGGATGCCCGGCATGGACGGGATCGCCGCGACCGCAGCGATCTGCGCACCAGCCAGAGATGCGCGGCCCCGCGTGCTGATCCTCACGACGTTCGAGGAGGACGAGTACGTCGTCGCCGCTCTCCGCGCTGGCGCCAGCGGCTTCATCGGGAAGGGCGCGGAGCCCGAGGACATCGTCCGCGCCGTGCGCACGATCGACGCGGGGGAGTCGTTGCTCTCTTCGACCGCGACGCGTGCGCTCATCGAACGCTCGGTGCGGGGAACCGCACCGCCGGCCTCCGATACCCACAGGGACGTCCTCGCGCGCCTGACCGCCCGCGAGCAGGAGGTGCTGCTGCTGGTCGCCCGAGGGCGGACGAATCAGGAGATCGCCACGGACCTCACGATCTCCCCGCACACGGCGAAGACGCACGTCAACCGCATCATGTCGAAGGCGGATGCGCGCGACCGTGCGCAACTCGTGATCCTCGCATACGAGGCCGGCATCGTCGTGGCCGGCGGGTGATCGCGGATCGGTCCGCGTCGTCCGGATGATCGACCCCGGCAGCGGTCTGGACCGCGTGATCATGCGAGTAACCTGGACACCGACCCAGATGGAGAGTTTCTGTGCCTGAAAACGCCCGGCCGAATGACGGCTTCGCCCTGTTCACTGACCGAAACGTCGTCGCGATGCGCGTCAACGGCGATCTCAAGGATCTCGCCACGACCGTGACCGACACCGACGAGGTCGAAGCGGTCACGATCGACAGCGCGGACGGTTTGAACATCCTCCGCCACTCCGCGGCCCACGTGCTGGCGCAGGCGGTGCAGCGCATCAACCCGCAGGCGAACCTCGGCATCGGCCCGCCCATCACGGACGGCTTCTACTACGACTTCGGCGTGGAGACCCCGTTCACGCCTGAGGACATCAAGGCCATCACCAAGGAGATGCAGCGCATCGTCCGCGAGGGGCAGCGCTTCGTCCGTCGTGTCGTGACCGACGAAGAGGCGCGCGCCGAGCTTGCGAACGAGCCGTTCAAGCTCGAGCTCATCGGACTCAAGGGCGGGAAGGAAGCCGCCGAAGGCGCCTCCGTCGAGGTCGGCGAGGGCGAGCTCACGATCTACGACAACACGAACCGCGACGGCGAGGTCGTCTGGAAGGACCTCTGCCGCGGACCGCACCTGCCCAACACGCGCATGATCGGCAACGGCTGGGACCTGACTCGCATCGCCGCGGCGTACTGGCGCGGCAGCGAGAAGAACCCGCAGCTGCAGCGCATCTACGGCACGGCCTGGCCGACCAAGGACGAGCTGCGTGCCTACCAGCACCGGCTGGAGGAGGCCGCCAAGCGCGACCACCGCCGCCTCGGCAAGGAACTCGACCTGTTCTCGTTCCCCGAGGAGATCGGCTCCGGCCTCTCCGTCTGGCACCCGCGTGGTGGAGTGATCCGCGGCGAGATGGAGCAGCACGCGCGCAAGCGCCACATCGAGGGCGGCTACACCTACGTGTACACGCCGCACATCTCGAAGGAAGACCTGTTCCTCACCTCGAACCACCTCGTGACGTACAAGGAGGGCATGTTCCCCCCGATCGTCATGGACGAGGAGCGCGACGACGAGGGCAACATCACCAAGCAGGGTCAGGACTACTACCTGAAGCCCATGAACTGCCCGATGCACATCCTGATCTACAAGGAGCGTGC
>JAQZBG010000118.1 GCA_029239165.1 Microbacterium sp.
GTGCGGCACCGCGGCGACGAAGCGCTCCAGCTCGTCGGCGCCGACCACGGTCCCGGTCGGGTTGTTCGGGTTGCACACGAAGATCAGGCGGGTGCGCGGCGTGATCGCGGCGAGCATGGCCGCGAGGTCGTGCGCATGATTCTCGTCGAGCGGCACGGCCACGGGCGTGGCCCCGGCGATGCGGACCAGCGACGGGTACGCCTCGAACGACCGCCAGGCGAAGATCACCTCGTCGCCGTCGCCGGCGACCGCGTGGATGAGCTGGGAGGCGATCTCCACCGACCCCGCACCGACGGTCACCTCGGCGGGGTCGACGCCGTACCGGGCGGAGAGTCGCTCGCGCAGGGCGGCGGCGCTCATGTCCGGGTAGCGGTGGATGCCGTCGATCCGGTCACGCACGGCCTGGGCGACCGAGGCGAGCGGCGGGTGCGGCGACTCGTTCGAGGAGAGCTTGGAGGCACCGGCCGGGGCGGAGCGCCCCTGACGGTACGCGGGAACGGCGTCGAGGCCGGCGCGGGTGGGGAGAGGCATCGTCAGAGCATCCTTGCTGTGATCGCGGGTGGGGTCGCGCAACACTAGAACGGATGTCGACTACTGGGCAAACGGTGCAGCGCATACTGCGCAACTCGCGCAACCGGACCGGGCTGCGACGAGAAGCGCTAGGCAGATTGTGCAGCTGGGCGGGTCATCGCGCAGCCGAGACCTCCGCCGGGTCGCTCACGGGCAACCGGCACACGAACGCGCGGCAGTCGTAGGCACGGTCCTCGGCGGCATCCTTGCCCTCGAACAGGTCGAAGCCGGCTTCGGCGAACGCCTGCGCCTGCGCGGGGCTGACGACGGCGACCACCTCGGCATCCGCACCTCGGGCTGCTGCGGCGAGCGCACCGTCGCGGTCGGCGGTGATGACCACGAGCTGGCGGGGCGGGAGGGCGAGGCCGGCCGCCACTCGCAGCAGCGTGCCGTGGGCGAACGGCTGCTCGAGCGAACGCGATGCGAGGGCGCCCACGGTCGCCGCGGCGGCCTCGCGATACCGGTCCCCCGCTCCCAGCCACCAGGCCGTGAGCGCGGCGTCGGCGACCGCAGCGGCATCGGAGGGCAGGTCGCCGTCGGTCTGGTCGGGCGAGGTCGCGATGCCCTGCGCCGAGAGCAGAGGATCGTCGCCGCCGGTGCCGCCGAGAGCGTCGTCGAGGATGCTGCGCGCACTGACCGCCCACTCCACCTCCCCCGACGCGAGGGCGAGGGCGAACAATCCGGCGGCGAAGAGCCCGAGATCCGCGGCGGTCGCGACAGCGGCGGATGCGCGGCCGTCGAGCGAGGTGCGCACGAGCGCACCCGCGGCGTTCCGGTTGGCCCGGAGCACGTAGTCGGCGGCCGCAGCGGCGGCATCGATCCAGGCCTGCTCCCCGAATGCCGCGCCCGCCCGGGACAACGCTCCGATCGCCAGGCCGTTCCAGCCGGTGATCACCTTGCCGTCGACCGCGGGCGGCTCCAGGTCGGCGCGCTCGGCGACGGGACGGAGGTAATAGCCGCCCTCGTTGCGCGCGCCGTCGATCGTCGACTCGGAATCCTGCGCGGCCCCGAATCCGCCGCCGTCGCGCCGGAGCACGTCGATCAGGAACGAGGCGATCCCCCGCACGGTCGCCTCGTCCCCGGCATCGAGCGCGATGTCGAGGAGCTGCGCGTTGTCGGTGAGCATCCGTTCGTAGTGCGGTACCGTCCAGTCGCGCTGCGTGGCGTATCGGAAGAAGCCGCCGTCGGCATCGCGGAGGTCGGATGCGGCCATCGCGGCGAGCGCCCGTTCCGCCGAAGCTGCCGCCTCGGGTGCGCCCTCCCGCACCAGCGGATGCTGCAGGAACCGGAGCGTCGTGGCGACGGGGAACTTCGGGGCACCGCCGAAACCTCCGTAGACCCGATCCTCTCGCTGCGCGATCGTCTCCGCCGCCGTCGCGATCGCCACCACGTCGGGCAGGTCCGAGGGCGTGGACTCCGCCGCGCGGGCGAGGGCGTCGGTCACGGCATCCGCCGATTCCTCGGCCTGCTCCCGCCGCAGCGTCCACGCCTCGCGCACCGCGGCGAGCACATCGCGGAAGCCGGGCATCTGGCCGCGGGCCTCCGGCGGCCAGTAGGTGCCGGCGTAGAACGTGCGGCCCCGCGGCGTGGTGAAGACCGTGAGCGGCCAGCCCAGATTCTGCGTGAAGGCGGATGCCGCGGCCATGTAGGCGCCGTCGACCTGCGGATGCTCTTCGCGGTCGACTTTCACCGCCACGAAGCCCTCGTTGATGAGGGCAGCGGTGGTCGGGTCGGCGAACGACTCCCGCGCCATCACATGGCACCAGTGGCAGGTCGAGTAGCCGATCGAGATCAGCAGCGGCACGTCGCGGCGCCGGGCCTCGGCGAAGGCCTCCTCGCCCCACGGGTACCAGTCGACCGGGTTTTCGGCGTGCTGGCGCAGATAGGGGCTGAGCGTGTCGGCGAGCCGGTTCGTCATACCTTCACGCTACGCCGCCCGCGCGGAGGATGCGCGGTCAGCTGACGAGGAGCTCGACGGGGCGCGAGGCCGCGTAGCCGACCAGCGGGAGAGCACGCTCGGCGGCCAGTCCGATGCGCGCCTGCAGCACGTCCGAGGCGATCTCGTAGCCGTCGAAGTCGGTGTTGCTCGCGTAGACGCCCACGGGGAGGGTGAGCGCCTGGAAGAACGCGAACAGCGGCCGCAGCTGGTGCTCGATGATCAGGGCGTGCTTCTCGCCGCCACCGGTCGCGGCGAGCAGCACGGGCTTGCCCACCAGGTCGTACTGGCCGACGAAGTCGAAGAGGTGCTTGAAGAGTCCGGTGAACGACGCGCGATAGACGGGGCTGCCCACGATCAGCAGGTCGGCCGACTCGATGGCCTGCAGCTGCGCCTCGACCTCCGGCGGCAGCTGGTCGCGCTGGAGCGCGCCCGCCAGTCCCGGACCGATCTGCGTCAGCTCGATGAGCTGCGATTCCACCTCTGCGCGCTCGGCGATCGCGTCCGTGATCGCGCGGACGAGGGCAGTCGTCTTGCTCGGCTCGTGCAGGGATCCCGACACGGCCACGACGCGGAACGGAGCTGTCATGCCTCGAAGCTACCCACGACGACGCCCCGTGTCGCGCGAAGCGACACGGGGCGTCATGTAGGCCGGGAGGTGCTTACTCCCGACCGGGGTCAGTTGACCTCGTCGGGGTGCGAGCCGACGCGGCCCGAACCGTCGAGCGGGTCGAGGGCGTCGATCGCCGCGATCTCGGCATCGGTCAGCTCGAAGCCGAAGACGTCGAGGTTCTCGCGCAGCCGCTCGGCGCGCACCGACTTCGGGAACACGATGATGCCCTTCTGCAGGTGCCAGCGCAGTACCGCCTGCGCGGGAGTCACACCGTGCGCTGCCGCGGCATCCGCCACTGCCGGGGTACCGAACAGGTCGTACTTGCCCTGGCCGAGCGGGCCCCACGACTCGATGCGGATGCCGTGCTCACCGGCCCAGGCGACCACGTCGCGCTGCTGGTACGCCGGGTGCAACTCGATCTGGTTCACGGCCGGCACGACGCCGGTCTCGTTCACCACACGCTCGAGGTGCGGCACGAGGAAGTTCGAGACGCCGATGCTGCGGGTGAGGCCGGCGTCGCGGAGCTCGACGAGCTTCGCGAACGCGTGCACGTAGTCGTCCTTGGCCGGGGTGGGCCAGTGCACGAGGTACAGGTCGACCTTCTCGAGGCCGAGCTTCTCGAGGCTCTCGCCGATGGCCGCGCGCGGCTCGTCGCCGTGGTGGCGGTCGTTCCAGAGCTTGGTCGTGATGAACAGCTCATCGCGAGCGATGCCGGAGGCCGCGATCGCGGCGCCGACGCCCTCTTCGTTGCCGTAGATGGCGGCGGTGTCGATGTGCCGGTAGCCGATCTCGAGCGCCTCGCTCACTGCACGCTCGGTCTCTGCCGGCGGCACCTTGAAGACGCCGTAGCCGAGCTGCGGGATGGAGTTGCCGTCATTCAGTTCGAGTGCAGGAATGCTCATTCCTCCAGCCTATGACCGGTGACGCGGGATGGCCGCCATCGCAGACGCCCCGCGTCCGACCAGCCGTTCCAACGGTCCCCGACCGAAGAACATCGACCAGAGCGTCGTCACGACCACCAGTCCGATGGCCGTCGCGGCCCAGAACGCGTTGCTGGAGAAGAAGCCTCCCGGCCCTCCGACCAGCATGATCGACACCACGTGCGCGCTGTATGCCGTGAGCGGCATGGAGCCCAGCGCACCCAGCGGCAGCAGCACCCAGCGCAGCGGCCGGCTCAGCAGGAGGCACGAGGCGATCACGATCAGCGCGAAGCCCCCGGAGCCGAGCACCTCGGCCGTGCCGCCGCTGTGCGGCTCGACCGCGAACACCGCCGCGAGCACGGTGCCGACGGGATCCGAAGCGGCCAGCGTCTCCGGATACCCCGCCCATCCGTCAGGCACCGGCAGCTCGCCGCCGTCGCTCTCGGTGAACGACCCGTCGACGGATGAGGAGCTGTCGATGGACAAGGAGCTGTCGATGAACGAGGAGCTGCTGTCCTCGGCAGGCGAGCTGAGACCTGCGGCCTGACCGATCGCTCCGAGGCCGTAGCCCACCCCCGCGAGCACGATGCCGACGGCGAGCGCGATCACGGCGGTGCGCACGCGCTGCACGTGCATCCGCCCCAGCGCCAGGCCGCCGAGCACCAGGGCCAGCCAGACCGTGATCGGGTAGGTGCCGTACAGCACGAACCCGATGCCGGTGCCGAACGGCTGCAGCATCACGACACCGAGGAACGCGAGCAGTGCCGGGCCGAGAAGCGCCAGCACGGCCGCCGCGAGCAGCAGCTGCCACGGCCGCCACCGGAGGAACGGGATCACCGCGACATACAGGATTCCGTAGAGGGTGAGGATCACCGCGATCGGGGTGTTCAGCATCTCCAGCGCCAGCCCGATCAGGAAGATCACCGCGCCACGCCCCACCAGGTTCAGGCGGATGCCCGGAATGCGCTCGCGCTCCGGCAACTCGCTGCGTCCGGTCATCAGGGCGATCGACACCCCGGCGAGGAGCGCGAAGAGGATCGAGGACCGCCCGTGCACGAGGTCGGTCCAGGTGGCCGGGTCCATCCACTCGAAAGCCTCGGTCTCGCCGACGTGCGCGCCGGCCATGCCGAGGATCGCGAGCCCGCGGGCGACGTCGAGTCCGAGGATGCGCGGCGGCCGCCCGAACTCGCGGAACCAGCGGACGGGAGGGAGCGCGGTGATCACCAGATGATCGTAGGGGGCGAATCCCGTCATACGATGGAGGGCTATGTCCTCCCCCGTGATCTTCTACCCTCCGGAGCTGCCCGTCAGCGCTGCCAGGGGCGAGATCGGCGACGCCATCCGCGACCACCAGGTCGTGATCGTCGCGGGTGCCACCGGGTCGGGCAAGACCACGCAGCTTCCCAAGATCGCGTTGGAGCTCGGGCGGGAGCGCATCGCGCACACGCAGCCCCGCCGCCTCGCCGCGCGGACGATCGCGGAACGCGTGGCAGAAGAGCTGCAGGTCGAGCTCGGCACCCTGGTCGGCTACAAGGTGCGCTTCACCGACAAGGTCTCCGACGCCACTCGCATCGCCCTGATGACCGACGGCATCCTGCTCAACGAGATCCACCGCGACCGGCTGCTCACCCGCTACGACACGATCATCATCGACGAGGCGCACGAGCGCTCCCTCAACGTCGACTTCCTGCTCGGCTACCTCGCCCGGATCCTGCCGGAGCGCCCCGACCTCAAGGTGATCATCACCTCGGCGACGATCGATCCGCAGAGCTTCGCGAAGCACTTCGCCGTGCCCTCCCCTGACGGGGGCGAGGGCACGCCCGCCCCGATCATCGAGGTGTCCGGCCGCACGTACCCGGTCGAGATCCGCTACCGGGGTCCGGCCGAGGATGCCGACGCTGAGGACGCACCGGCCGAGCCGGAGGATGAGGTCTCGGCCATCGTCGCCGCCCTGCGCGAGCTCGACCGTGAGGCGCCGGGAGACGTTCTCGTGTTCCTGCCCGGTGAGGCCGAGATCCGCGATGCGGCCGATGCCGTGCGCGCCGCCTACGCGAACGACCGCGCGCCGACCGAGGTGCTCCCGCTGTTCGGGCGGCTCTCCGCCGCCGACCAGCATCGCGTGTTCGAGCGCAGCAGGGTGGCCGGCGTCCGCCGCCGCGTGATCCTCGCCACGAACGTCGCGGAGACCAGCCTCACCGTCCCCGGCATCAAGTACGTGATCGACACGGGCACGGCACGCATCTCGCGTTACAGCAACCGCTCCAAGGTGCAGCGTCTGCCGATCGAGGCGGTTTCGCAGGCCTCGGCGAACCAGCGCTCGGGTCGAGCGGGTCGCACCAGCGACGGCATCGCCATCCGCCTCTACTCGGAGGAGGACTACGACCGGCGTCCGGAGTACACCGAGCCCGAGATCCTGCGCACCTCGCTCGCCTCCGTGATCCTGCAGATGCTGTCGCTCGGCTTCGGCGACTTCACGGCCTTCCCTTTCCTCACGCCGCCCGACTCGCGTGGCGTGAAGGCGGCCTTCGACCTGCTCACCGAGCTCGGCGCGGTCGAGCCGTCCCGCCGAGACGGCTCCCCGCACCTCACCCGCATCGGCCGAGACATCGCGCGCATGCCGATCGACCCGCGGTTCGCGCGCATGCTGATCGAGGCGGGGCGCTCCGGCTCCGCAGGCGCGGTGACACGTGATGTGCTCGCGATCGTGTCGGGCATGACGATCCAGGATGTGCGGGAGCGACCCGAGGAGCGCCGCGAGGAGGCCGACCGCCTGCACGCCCGCTTCGTGGACCCGACCAGTGACTTCCTGACGCTGCTGAACCTGTGGAACCACCTGCGTGAGCAGCAGCGCGAACTCGGATCGAGTGCCTTCCGTCGGCTGTGCCGCTCGGAGCACCTCAACTACGTGCGGGTGCGCGAGTGGTTCGACGTGCACCGCCAGCTGCGCACGCTCGTGAAGACCCCGGAACGCGCCCGAGACGAGAGCGGGGCGAGCGACCCCGATGCGATCCACCGCGCTCTGCTGTCGGGTCTGCTCTCGCAGATCGGCCTGCTGGACGAGCGCACCGCGCCGGCCGGCAAGTCGCACTCCCCCGCGAAGGAGCCGAAGGGCCGTCGCATCGCGGAGTACCGGGGCGCCCGCGGCATCCGCTTCTCGATCTTCCCCGGGTCGGGTCTTCGCAAGAAGAGTCCGCAAGCGGTGATCGCGGCCGAGATCGTGGAGACCTCCCGCACCTTCGCGCGCACGGTCGCGGCGATCGATCCGGCCTGGGCCGAGCCGCTCGCGGGCGACCTCGCGAAGCGTCAGGTGACGGAGCCGCACTGGTCGAAGGATGCCGGCGCCGCCGTCGCGTTCGAGAAGGTGACGCTGTTCGGACTCGAGATCATCCCGCGTCGCCGGGTGCAGTTCGCCCGCATCGACCGGGCCGCCTCGCGCGAGCTCTTCGTGCGTCACGCCCTGGTCGAGGGCGAGTGGGATCCGACGCGCATCGACAAGCGCGTGAGCGCGTTCTGGCGCAGCAACGCCGAACTGCGCAAGCGCCTCGAGAAGCTGGAGGAGCGCGAGCGCCGCCGCGACATCCTCGCCGGCGACGAGGCCGTGTTCCGGTTCTACGACGAGCGCATCCCCGCCGAGGTGTTCGATGTGCGCTCGTTCGAGAGCTGGTGGCGGGAGGCGATGGCCGCGACGCCGAAGCTGCTCGTGATGCGCGAGAGCGACCTGATCGACGACGAGGAGCGCGCGGATCAACGCGAGTTCCCGACGCGGTGGACGCAGGGCGACCAGGTGCTCGGCCTCGCGTACCGTTTCGAGCCGGGTGCCGACGACGACGGTGTGAGCGTGGTCGTGCCGCTGCCGCTGCTCGCACAGCTCGAGGACCGCGGCTTCGACTGGCAGGTACCCGGCCTCCGCGCCGAGCTCGTGACCGGGCTGCTGCGCGCGCTGCCCAAGGCCATCCGCCGCCATGTCGT
>JAQZBG010000119.1 GCA_029239165.1 Microbacterium sp.
GCAGGCATCCCGTATCTGGTGCTCACCAACAACTCGATCTTCACCGCGCGTGATCTGTCGGCCCGCCTCCGCACCAGCGGACTGCACGTGCCCGAGGAGCGCATCTGGACCTCGGCCCTCGCCACCGCCGACTTCCTGAAGCAGCAGCTCCCCGGCGGCTCGGCCTTCGTGATCGGCGAGGCCGGCATCCTCACCGCCCTGCACGACGCCGGCTTCATCATGACCGAGACGAACCCCGATTTCGTGGTCGTCGGCGAGACCCGCAACTACTCCTTCGAGGCGATCACCAAGGCCATCCGCCTCATCATCGGCGGCGCGCGCTTCATCGTCACGAACCCGGATGCCACAGGCCCGAGTGCCGACGGACCGCTGCCCGCGACGGGCGCCATCGCCGCGCTCATCACGAAGGCCACGGGCAAGGAGCCGTACGTGGTCGGCAAGCCGAACCCGATGATGTTCCGCTCGGCCCTGAACAAGATCGGCGCGCACTCGAAGCGCACCGGCATGATCGGCGACCGCATGGACACCGACGTGGTCGCCGGCATCGAGGCGGGCCTGCACACGATCCTCGTGCTCACCGGCATCAGCGACCAGGCCGAGATCGAGAAGTATCCGTTCCGTCCGGACGAGATCGTGCAGTCGGTCGCCGACCTGCTGCCGCGGATCACCGAGACGATCACCACGGTCAAGATCAAGAAGTAACCCATGGGCGCACTCGACGAGGGCGAACGGCTCCGGGCGGTTGATGCCCAGGCCTGGCGCGCCTGGCTCGAGGAGAACCATGAGCGGGCGGCGGGAGTCTGGCTGCTGAGTGTGCGCGGATCGTCCGAGGGTGTCGGCTACGAGGATGCCGTGCGGCAGGCTTTGTGCTTCGGATGGATCGACGGCCCCGTGCGGGTCTTCGACGACGGGACCGACGAGCGGGCCAACGGACAGTGGTTCTCGCCACGCCGCCCCGGAAGCGGCTGGGCCGCGACGAACAAGGCGCGTATCGCGGAGCTCGAGGCGGCGGGCATGCTCGCGCCCGCCGGCCTCCGCGTGCTCGAGGTCGCGAAGGCGAACGGCTCGTGGACCCTGCTCGACGGCCCGGAGGCCGGGATCGAGCCGGAGGAGTTCGCCGCCGCGCTGGACGCGGTGCCCGCGGCGCGGGAGAACTGGGACGCGTTCCCGAAGTCGGTCAAGAAGTTCGGACTCACTCACATCGCGATGGCCAAGCGTCCGGAGACCCGGTCGGCCCGCATCGCGAAGATCGTGGCGGATGCCGCGGAAGGAAAGCGTCCATGAATCAGAGCGACGTGCTGTTCCTGGTGGTCTTCCTCATCCTGCTCAGCTCACTGACCGTGATCATCGTGCAGTTCGTGCGCTCCCGTCGCGGACGCGGCGGCTCGGACGACGGCCGCGCGGGCTGGTGGGAAGGGCCCTGGGACGAGGACGACAAGTCCCGCTGACCGCCTGCCGCCACCCGGCCCACTCAGGACGCCAGCGAGGCTCCGGGGATCGCGGCGAGCAGCTCGCGCGTGTACGGATGCTGCGGGTCGTCGAAGATGCGCTCGGGCGTGCCGCTCTCGACCACGACGCCGCGTTGCATCACATGCACCTCGTCGGAGATCATCCGCACCACCGCGAGGTCGTGGCTGATGAACAGGTAGCTCAGGCCCAGGCGTCGCTGCAGATCGGCGAGCAGATCGAGGATCTGGGCCTGCACCAGCACGTCGAGTGCCGACACGGCCTCGTCGAGCACGACCAGCTCGGGTTCGAGCGCGAGCGCCCGGGCGATCGCCACGCGCTGACGCTGCCCGCCCGACAGCTCGTGCGGCAGGCGCTCAGCCATCGCTGCGGGCAGGGCGACCTGCTCGAGCAGTTCGAGCACGCGTGAATGACGGGTGGCTGCGGTGCCGATGCGGTGCACCCGCAGCGGTTCGGCGATGGACTGCTCGACCGTGTAGCGGGGGTCGAGCGAGGCGTAGGGGTTCTGGAACACCGGCTGCACGCGGCGGCGCAGCGCGAACAGCTCCTTGCGGCGGAGCGTGGTCAGGTCGAGCCCGTCGAACAGGATCGAGCCCGAGGTGGCGTCCTCGAGGCCGAGGACCATGTTCGCGGTGGTCGACTTGCCCGACCCGGACTCGCCGACGATCGACACGGTGGTGCCGCGGCGGATCTCGAAGCTCACCCCGTCGACGGCCGTGAACGTCTGCGGCTCTCCGGCCTTGGGCGCACGGAGGGCGAACTCCTTGCGGAGGTTCCGGATCTCGACGAACGGCGTCCCGGCGGCAGCCTCGCGCTGCGGCAGGGCGTTCCGGCGGGAGGCGAGACTCGGTGCCGCGGCGAGCAGCTGCTTCGTGTACTCGTGCTGCGGGTTGCCGAGCACTTCGGCCGAGGTGCCCTCCTCGACGATGTGCCCGCGGAACATCACGACGATGCGGTCGGCGCGCTCGGCGGCGAGTGCCAGGTCGTGCGTGATGAGGAACACAGCGGTGCCGAGGTCGTCGGTGAGGGCGTCGAGCTGGTCGAGGATGCGCCGCTGCACGGTCACGTCCAGCGCCGAGGTGGGCTCGTCGGCGATGAGCAGGCGCGGCTTGCAGGCGAGACCCATGGCGATGAGCACACGCTGGCGCATGCCGCCGGAGAACTCATGCGGGTACTGGTGCGCCCGCTGCGCGGCATCCGCGATCCCCACCATCTCCAACAGCTCGACGACCCGAGCCTTCGTGGCCTCGCCGTGGGTGTGGCCGTGCACCTCGAGCGCTTCGCCGATCTGCTCGCCCACGCGCATGAGCGGGTTGAGGTTCGACATCGGGTCCTGCGGCACGAGGCCGATACCGGCACCGCGTAGGGACACCATCGCGTTCTCGGGCAGATCGGTCAGCTCGCGACCGTCGAAGCGGATGCTGCCGGCGGTGATCACGCCGTTCTCCGGCAGGAGCCGGTTGACCGCAGCAGCGGTGGTCGACTTGCCCGACCCCGACTCCCCCACGATCGCGACGGTCTCTCCGGCGGCGACGTCGATGTTGATGTCGCTGACGGCTGTGACCAGTTCGGAACCGGTCCGGAAGGCGACGGCGAGGCCGCTGATGCTCAGCACAGGCTCGGTGGTGCTCATGGTGTTCTCGTTCCTTCGTTGTCGTCCAGAAGCGCGGGGAGCGCCATGCGCCAGAGCGCTTCGGTCGGCGCGGGTTCGGGGGCGAAGAGGCGGTTGCTCAACAGCACGGCGGCGGTGCCGGCGCCGGGGATGACGCCGAGCGCGCACCCTGTGAAGCCCGGGTGCCAGAGCATCCGGGTCGGTCTGCCGGAGACGACGACCGTGTCGCTCCGCCACCCGAGCGCCTGCCCGGCGTCCGGGCCGTCATGGAAGAGGTCGGCCACGGCGTCGGGATGCCACAGCTCGGGATGCCGCTCCGGCGCGGCGAGTGCGGATCCCAGGGTCAGCAGGTCTTCGGCCGTGCTGAACAGTCCGGCATGGCCGGAGACGCCGCCGAAGGCATGAAAGCAGTTGCCGTCGTTCGCGACGCCGGTGATCTCGCCCTCGCGCCACGCGAAGTCGCGGCGGGCGGTGAGGATCGGGTACGGCTCACCGGTCGCGACCATGCGACGCTCGGCCGTATCACCGACGGCGGACGAGGCGACGGGCCCTGCGAACGGACCGTATCCGGTGCGGGTCAGCCCGAGCGGTCCGGTCACGAGCTCGCGGACGGCCGCGTCCAGCGGCAATCCCGTCACGGCCGCGATGACGCGGCCGAGGAGGAGGAAACCGAGGTCGGAGTAGTGCCGGCCCTCATCGAGGCCGTAGCGCAGCGGGATGGCGTCCATCGCGGCGCACGGGTCCGAGTCATGCTCACGGTCGAGGTAGAGAGGCTGCCACTCCCACAGTCCCGCGCGGTGCTGCAGCAGGTGGCGCACGGTGGTGCCTGGCACGCACGCCGCGCCGGGGACGAAGCGGTCGACCGGGTCGTCGAAGCCCAGCTCACCCCCGCTCACCAGACGCAGCATCGCGGTCGTGGTCGCGGCGACCTTCGACACCGAGGCGATGTCGAAGGCGGTCGCGGTGGTCATCGGCGTACCGGCGAGGTCGGCCAGGCCGCCCGCGGCGATGTCTCGCCCGGCGTCGGTGACGACTCCCGCGACGGCTCCGCGCGGGGCGGCGGCAGCGGCGAGCACGGCGGTCACGGCTGCGGCGGCGGTCACGCGGTCACCTCCGCGCGCGCGAAGATGTCGACGAGGACCTCGGGCTGCGCGTCGTCCGAGAGCGCGGTGATCCCCAGACCGGCGGCGCCGCCGAGGTCGAGCGTCGCTCCGGACAGCACCACGCCGCCCACCACCGGCGAGGCCCGGAGCCACGATGCGGCATCCAGGTCATGCACCACATCGGGCGCCACGGCCGCGGCCAGGTGCGCGGCCGCGGTGACCCCGACGTGCGACTCCATCATGCAGCCGATCACGACGCCCAGACCCGCTGCCCGCGCGGCCTCGGATGCGGCGAGCGCCTCGGCGAGGCCGCCGGTCTTGGCGAGCTTGATGTTGACCAGGTCGGCCGCGCCACGGTCGGCGACTCCGCGCACGTCATGGGCCGTGCGCACCGATTCGTCGGCCATGATCGGCGTGCCGACGGCGGCGGTGACGGCCGCGAGCGCGTCGAGGTCATGTGCGGAGACCGGCTGCTCGACGAACTCGAGCCCGAAGCCCGCGTCTTCTGCGGCACGGATCACGCGGATCGCCGTCTCGACGTCCCAGGCCTGGTTCGCGTCGACTCGCAGTGTGATCTCCGGGCCCACCACAGCGCGGACGGCCCGGATCACGGCGACCGTGTCGTGCGCGGCCGAGGCCTTGATCTTGAGGGCACCCCACCCCGCCGTGCATAACTCCTCGGAAAGTGCGGCGACCGCGGCGGGCTCCCCCGCGGACAGGGTCATGTCCGTGCGGATGCGGGAGGTTTCTGAGGAGTCGTGCACCGCGAACCGCCGAGAGAGCTCGGCGACGAGGGAAAGACCCCGCTGCTGGGCGGCGAGGTCGGCGACGGCGCACTCGACCGCGCTGCGTGCGGCGGCGTTGCCCCACACCGCACGGGCGATGTCCCTGACGAGCGCGGGGTCGGCCGCATCACGACGGAGCACGGCTTCGGCGAGCGGCCCCGCGACAGCCGCCGCCACGCTCTGCGGGCTCTCGCCTGTGACGCGCCAGCTGATCGCCGCCTCACCGTATCCGCACCGCCCCTCGGCGTCGGTCACTTCGACGAGCACGACATCGAGGTGTTCGGCGCGGCGCACGGCCGTCACGAACGGGCGCACCAGCGGGGACGGCACCCGGAGCACGCGCATCCTCTCCACGGCGCTCATTCCCACTCCTTGCGCATACGCTGCTCCCGCTCGCCGAACTCCGGCTGCGTACGGGTGGCTCCGTCGGCACGCCAGCCCTTCGCCTCGTAGAACGCGATCGACGGCTGATTCGCCGCGAACACCCACAACGTCGCAGCCCCTGCCCCGGCATCCCGCAGCTCCGAGGTCGCCTGCGCCAGCAACGCTCCCCCGATTCCCCCGCCGTGGGCGCGGGGCGAGACGTACAGCGAGTGCACGGCTCCTTCGATTCGACCGCGGTCATCGGAGGTCGCGGCGTGCCGGGTGATCCCGACGATCCCGCCGTCCTGCTCCGCGACGAGCACGACCCCGACCGGGTCGGCGAGCACCCGGCGCCACAGCCCCTCGGCACGCTCATCCGTCATCGCATCGACCGCGGTCTCAGGAAGGATGCCCCGGTAGCTCTCCCGCCAGCACGCGAGGAACACCTCGAGCACCCCGGACAGGTCGTCCGGGGTGGCGGGGCGCACCTGAAGGTTCACGATGCCGCGGCCTCCGTGAGCACGAGGGAGTCGATCGCCGCGACGGGTTCCGGCATCTGCAGCGGACCGACGCCCGGCGTGATGGTGCCGAGGATCCGCGGTTCACGTGCACCGGTGCCGCCGGGGACGATCGCGGGAACCCCGTGCATCGTGGACCAGCCGATGAGGGCGAGGAGGATCGCCTCCTTGCTGTCGGCGGGAGCGCCGAGCTCGTCGGCCAGCACGACCTCGGTCGCGGGCAGCGCGGCGCGCAGACCGTCGAGGATCAGCGGGTTGCGGCATCCACCGCCCGACACGGCGAGGAACCCGATGCCCGCGGCCTCCACGTCGCGCGCGACCGTGCGGACCGTGAGCTCGGTGAGGGTGCGCACGACATCCGCGACCGCGATCCCCCGGCCCTGGGCGGCGAGGTGCCCATGCACGTAACCGAGGTGGAAGTGCTCCTTGCCCGTGCTCTTGGGCGGGGTGAGGGCGTAGTACGGGTCCTCGAGCAGCGCGGCCAGCAGCGCCTCGTCGACCTGTCCGGTGCGGGCGATCGCGGCGTCGTCGTCGTAGCCGAGCGGATTGAGGCCGTGCTCCACGATGACCGCATCCACCAGGGCGTTCGCGGGGCCGATGTCGTACGCGACGAGGCCGACCGGCCGCACCACCGTCATGTTCGAGATGCCACCCAGGTTGAGGGCGGCAGAGACCCCGGCACGCGAGCGCAGCAGCAGCTCGTCGAGGAAGGACACCAGCGGGGCGCCGTGGCCGCCCACCGTGATGTCGCGGATGCGGATGTCGGACACCACGGGAGCGCCGACCTTCTCGGCGATCCAGGCCGGCTGTCCGATCTGCAGGGTGCCCCGCGCGTGCGCGCCGTCGACCCAGTGGTACACCGTCTGTCCGTGGGAGCAGACCGCGTCGACCCCGCCGACCTCTGACGCGATGTCGGCCGCGACCTCGGCGAACGCCTGCCCGATGAGCGTGTCGAGCTCGGCGACCTCGGCCAGCGTCGTCTGCGCGGGCGGCAGCGCAGCGATCAGCCGGGCGCGCAGCTCGGGGGCGTAGGGCACGCTCGTCGACGCGAGCACCGTGCCGTGCAGATCCACGCCGTGCGCGGTGAAGCCGCCGCTGGTCGTGAAGTCGACGACGGCGGCGTCGATCCCGTCGTGCGAGGTGCCGGAGATCAATCCGAGGACGCGCATCAGTTCTCCTCCAGTGCGGCGCGCAGCCGGCCAGCGGCGGCGCTCAGTCGTGCGGTGGCCGCGGCGAGGTCCTCGCCGCGGCGGATCATGATCGACGCGAGCTTCACGTCGTAGGCGGCGTTCTCCAACGCGGCGACGGCGGCGTCGCGGTCGGCGTCCGCGATGGTCTGCACCATCCGGATCGCCCGCTCGCGCAGCTTGTGGTTGGTGGCCTTCACATCCACCATCAGGTTGCGGTAGGCCTTGCCGTTCCGCACCATCGTGATGGTCGAGAACATGTTCAGCACGAGCTTCTGAGCGGTGCCCGACTTGAGCCTCGTCGACCCGGAGAGCACCTCGGGGCCGACCTCGACCTCGATGCCGTGCTCCGCCGCCGCGCTGAGGGCGGTGCCGACGTTGCACGAGAGACCGATGCTGAGCGCTCCGAGCTCGCGCGCCCGGCGGACCGCCGCGATCACGTAGGGCGTGCGTCCGCTCGATGCGATGCCGATCACGGTGTCGAGCGGCCCGATGCCCGCGGCGTCGATGGCTGCGGCTCCGGCCTCTGCGTCGTCCTCGGCACCCTCGACGGGGTTCACGATCGCCCCGGGACCGCCCGCCATGATCGCGAAGACCAGTTCCGGCGGTGTGCTGAACGTGGGCGGGCACTCCGACGCGTCGAGCACGCCGATGCGGCCGGGGGTCCCTGCGCCGACGTAGACCAGGCGTCCGCCCTGCGCCATGCGCGCGGCGGTCGCCTCGATGGCCGGCACGATCTGCGGGAGCGCGCGCTGCACGGCGGCCGGCACCGTGGCATCCGCCTCGTTCATGGTCTGCGCGAGTTCCGCGACGCTCATCAGGTCGAGCTCCGCGTAGCGGGGGTCGCTGGCCTCCGTGGCGAGTCCGCCGAGGTCCTCCATGGTCATCGCTTTCCTCTGTTCCGGGGGTCGAGACTGTCGCGCAGGCCGTCGCCGAGCAGGTTCAGCCCGACGACGAGGA
>JAQZBG010000120.1 GCA_029239165.1 Microbacterium sp.
CGGATGCCGGCGCCGTTGAACACCGCCACGGCGATCGCGATGATGATGGCGCCGGCGAACTGGTTCAGGACGGGGCCGAACGGCGCAGGGTCGTCGGGCAGGTCCATCGTGAAGCCCAGGACGCTGCCGAGTTCCAGACCCATGAGGATGCCGATCACGACGCCGAGGGTCTGCATGGTGAGGTCGAGGATGCGCCCACCGGCCGTGAGTGCGAAGCCGTCGATCGCGTCCTGCGCCGCCCCCACCACGGTGAGCCCCGCGAGCATCAGCACGATGCCCGAGGCCACGATGATCGAGGGGCGGATGTCGACGAACGGCTCGATTCCCGCAGTGCCCAGGGCCGACACGACCACCGCCACGACCGTCGTCACGAATCCTCCGGCGATCTGGCTGAAGAACAAGGGCACCCGGAGGCGCGCGAGACCGGCCTGGGTGAGGGCTGCGCACAGTGCCGCGATGAACGTGAGACCGACGATGATCGGGGAGGCGCCGAGCATGATGCTGACGCCGACGGCGAGCAGGGCGCGTGCGACGATGACGACCGGCTGCTGGTAGCGGAACGGCACCCGGCGGATCGCCCGGAACGTCGTGCGGGCGGATTCGAGGTCGAGCCCGTCGGCGATGTCGGCGACGAGGGCCTGCACGCGCTGCAGCTTGGCGTGATCGGGGGCGGTGACCCGCACGACGCGGACCAGCGTCTCGGGCCAGACCTCGCCGCTCAGGTGGAACGACACCGTGATCGAGTTGTAGGTGACGTCGACCTGCACGCCCTTCATCCCGTACGCATCGCAGACGCGGGTGATGGCCAGCGTCACCTCATGGGCGGAGGCGCCGACCGCGAACATCGACTCGCCGATCCTCGTCGCCAGATCGAGGACCCGGGGGACCGTGCGCTCGTCGATGACGGGCAGGACCTCCGTGTGCGCGACGGCCGAGGGGTCGGTGTGGAGCAGGCGGCGCACGGAGGAGAGCAACGGCCGGCGGGGGGTCGCGGACATGTCATCCATTGTCCCGTCCGTGCCGATGATCCGTCGCGTCGGCGCGGCGCGTTCCGGCGTGTCAGTTCACCGTCGTGGTCGTCAACTCGTTGGTGGCCGTGTCGCACAGGGTGAGCTGCCACACGGGTGAGCCGTCGTCCATCACGCGGGCCATCTCGACGATGAGCGGGCTCGGGTACTGCTCGCCCGAGAGCTGCGCCGCGCTGTAGGCGCTGCTGCCGTTCAGCTGCTGCTCCGCCTCGGTGAGCTTCGTCTCGCCGGTCGAGAGAACCTCCAGCGTGCGGACATCGACCAGCGATTCCCTTCCGAAGCTCGGGTCGTCGACCGGCTCGCCGAACGTGTCCACTCGGGTGTCCGCGCTGCGCAGTCGCCAGGCGAAATCGTCGTCGAGCCACTCGAGGCGCAGCCCCACGATGGCACCGCCGATCGCCTCGGACTCTCCGGGCAGGGATTCGAGGAAGTCGGACGGCCAGGAGACCTCCGACGGCAGGCAGGTACCGGGGAAGCCATCGCCCACGGCCGCCGGCGGGCTCGGGACGGCCGCCGAGCATCCGGCGCAGGCCAGCATGCCCGCGAGCACGAGGGCGCTCGCGCGCAGTCTCAGGGGGGTGGGCATCGGTACCTCCGTGGTCGTCGCCGGCTTCTGGGAGCCTAGCCGGGTCGGAACCGCCGCCCCGGCCGCCGACTCGTCAGCGCGGCGAGGCCGCCGCGGGGATCCCGATCAGCTCCCGCAGCTCCGCAGCGGTGACATCGGCCCCGAATGCCGGGTTCCCGGGTTGGAGCACCGCTCCCGCCGCCAGGGTGTCGATCACGACGGCATCGAAGCCCAGCCTGTCGATCACCTCTGCCACGACGGCGAGGTCGGCGGGCTCGTCTCCCGCGACGGCGATGGCCTTGCGGCCGGTCGCTCCCGCAGGTCGGGATTCGTCTTCGAGGTCGTGATAGCCCATGTGGTTCAGGGCCTTCACCACCCGCGACTCCGGGAGGAACTCCTGCACGAGTTCGCTGGTCGAGGTGCGCGGATCGCTCAGATCGTCGCGGATCCCGTCGGTCTCCCACCAGTAGTTCATGGCGTCGAGCACCAGCGTTCCGCGCAGCTGCTCGACCGGAAGCGTCCGATACTTGCCGAGCGGAAGGGCGAGGATGACGGCATCCGCCTCGGAAGCGGCCTCCGCGGCCGTCACCGCGGTGGCCCCGGGCGCGAAGACCTCGATGGTGAGCGCGATCCGCTCCGGTGCGCCGGAGCCGGCGATGAGCACCCGGTACCCCGCGGCGAGAGCGAGGCGCGCGATCGTGGTGCCCACCTTGCCCGCGCCGAGGATGCCGATGGTCGTGACGGTGCCGTTCATGTCGTTCTCCTTCACGCGTGGACGGCCTTGCCGTCCTTCGTGATCCGGGCCACGCCGGGATCGGCGAACGCGCCATCACCCGGGTCTTCGGCGAGCAGTTCGCGCACCCGCGGGGCGACCTTCTCCCCGAACAGGCGGATGCTGCGCTCGCGCACGTCCTTCGGCAGGTGCATGAGGTCGTACTTCAGGTCGAAGCGGGAGAGGTGATTGCTCCGCACGGCGGCGGCGAGCTTGTGCGCCACGGTCTCGGGGGAGCCGACGTAGAGCGCACCGGTGTCGACCTCTTCCTCGTAGCGCTCGAGCGTGGGCGCGTAGAACCCGCGCTCTTTGCTCATCTGCGTCACGACGGGCTCCCAGTGCTTCCAGTGCACGTTCTTGGCCTCGTCGTCGGTGTCGGCGATCAGGCCGAGGGAGTGCTGGCCGATCGGCAGTTCCGGCCGCCCGAACTGCTCCAGGGCGCGCAGATACAGGCGCGCGTGGCCGGCGAAACGCTCGGGCCGCCCGCCGATGATCGCCATCATCAGAGGCAGTCCGTGTTCGGCGGCGCGGATGACGGAGTCGGGGCTGCCGCCGATGCCGATCCATGAGGGGATGCCGCCCTCCGGCATGCGCGGACGCAGCCGCACGTTCTCCAGGGGGCTGCGGTAGCTGCCGCTCCAGGAGACGCTGTCCTCACGCATCAGGCGCAGGAACAGGTCGAGCTTCTCCTCGAAGATCCGCTCGTACTCGGCGATGTCGTACCCGAAGAGGGGGAACGACTCGATCGCCGACGCCCGCCCCAGGATGAGCTGGGCCCGTCCGCGGGAGAGCCCGTCGACCGTTGCGAACTCCTGGTACAGCCGCACCGGGTCCTGCGTGGAAAGCACGGTCACCGACGAACCGAGGCCGATGGTCGACGTGGCCTGAGCTGCAGCGGCCAGCAGCACGGGGGTGGCGGAGTCCATGTGGCCCTCGCGGTAGTGCTCGCCGACGCTGAAGACGTCGAGGCCGACCGACTCGGCGAGCTGCGCCTCTTCGACGAGCAGCCGCAGTGTCTCGCCGTCCGACAGGATGCGGCCACCGTCCGTCGCCACCTCGCCGAAGGAGTTCAGCCCGAACTCGAGTTCCGTCATGTCCATCACGACCCTTCTCCACGGCCCCGGTCCCTCCGGATTGACGTGTCAATAGCGTGCAACCGTACAATTGACGTATCAATTCCCGGAAAGGTGCCATGACGGAAGAGCGACGCCGCAGCACGCCGACGCCGGAGCAGCTGCGCATCTGGCGGGGCTTCATCGAGACCGGCGAGCTCCTTCGCTCTCGTCTCGCCGCGCAGCTGCAGAGCGAGTCGGGGCTCTCGTCCGGCGACTACCAGGTGCTCCTCGCCCTCAGCGAGGCCGAGGGGCGCACGGTGCGCTCGTCCGAGCTCGCCGCCCTCATCGACTGGGAGCGCAGCCGGCTGTCGCACCACCTCGGACGCATGGAGAAGCGCGGGCTCATCCGACGCGTTCCGTGTGCCGACGGCGTGCACGGTGTCGACGTTCTTCTGACCGAGAGTGGCGCCGAGGCGTGGCGGGCCGCGAACGTCCCGCACCTCCGCGCCATCCGCAACCTGTTCGTCGACGCGCTCTCGCCGAAGCAACTCGCTCAGGTGGACGACATCACCGCCGCGCTGCGCAGGAACCTCGACGGCTGATCGAGATTCGAGGAGGCCTCAGAGCGAGGCGTGGTCGGCGGCGACCTGGCGTCCGATCTCGGCGGACAGGATCACGCCGGGGTGGGCGATCGCCAGCTGGAGGCCGGACATCGCCGGCACCGGCCCGACCAGGGGGTGACCGCCCGCTGGCATCGGGCGGTCGGCGATGACGGCATCGTCGAGGCGGACGTCTTCGGCACCGACGAAAGAGCGGCGGATCGCGGCGAGAGCGGCAGCGGCGAGCTGTCTCGGATCACCGGAGAAGCCCTCAGGAACGTCTTCTGCGGCGAGAAGCGTGGTGTCGTCCAGCTGGCGAACTTCGAGCTCCGGGCTGGAGAGGATGCCGCGCACGAGCGGGCGAGGAGTGGAGAAGCGCAGCAGGCAGCACGGCGACCCCACGACGTCGATGTCGACCCCGACCGATCCGACGAGACTGGCGGACGCGGTGCCGGCTGCGACCACGACGCTCTTCGCCGAGAGTTCGCCATGGTCGGTCAGCACGCCTCGAACCCGGCCATCCTCCGTGAGCAGCCGCACGACGGCCGTCCCGGTCCGCACCTCTGCGCCGTGCTCCTGCGCGCTCTGCAGCAGGGCGCGCGTATACGCGACGGGGTCGACTCCGACATCGTCGGGGGCGTAGGCCACGACGTCGGGTGCTTCACGAAGGCTCGGCTCCCGCCGCAACGCTTCGCGCGCCGTGAGCAGCTCCATCCGGTGTCCCGCAGCCTGATGGTCGGCGACGAAGGCGCGAGTCAGGACTTCGGATTCCTCCCACGTGACTGCGCCGAACGGACGGAGCCCGATGGGCGCGGCGAGTTCCGTGAGGACACGATCGAACTCGGGCCGCGCACGCTGACGAAGGGAACCCGCGTAGGCGTCGGCGGCGCTCTTGGCCATGCCGACCCAGGCGAATGACGCGGCGGTCACTCCCGCCCCCGGTGTCCCACGGTCGAGCACGATCACGTCGTGTCCCGCGCGAGCCAGATGATGTGCGATCGAGGCGCCGATGACCCCGGCGCCGATCACGATGATGGGGGCATTCGCAGGTGGGGGGACGTCGGACATCGCCTCCAGCTTAGGGAGCGACCGGACGCTCGTCCGTGCTCAGCACCGCCATGAGGATGGAGTCGAACCACTCGCCGTCCCAGAACAGCGTGTGGCGTTGGCGGCCCTCGTGCCGGAACCCCGCCTTCTCGTAGGAGCGCTGGGCGCGGGGGTTGAACGAGTACACGTCGAGCTCGACCCGGTGCACCCCGATCCGGTCGAACGCGTAGTCGAGAACGGCGCGGGTGGCCTCGGTGCCGTAGCCCCGACCGGGGCGGCCGGCGGCGAGCATGACGCGGAAGTTGATCGAGGCGTCATCGTCGTTCAACTCGTTGAGCACGATCTCGCCGACGTACTCCTCGGTCTCGAGATCGATGATGGCCCAGTCCGCGCGATCGTCTCGGGTCGCGAGCGACTCGAGGTGCCGCTCGACAGCCTCGCGGGTGAAAGTCTGACGGGTGCCGGTGAGCCGGAGGGTCTCCTCATCGAACAGGGACTCCCACACGTGGTCGAGGTGCGCGAGGCCCAGTGGCTCGAGTCGCAGACGCGGGGTCGCCAGCGTGGCGACGTCCGTGAGCGCGGAGACGTCGATCGCCGGTGAGTCCATGACTACACTCCGTCGAAGACGGGGCTCAGGAAGCGGCGCTCGTAGCGGCGGATGCACTGCGTCCTGCGCGCGAAGTCGAACGCCTCGATGCACTCCGGATCGGTCTTCGACGCGGTGCGGTAGACCTCGTACTCGGCGAGCGAGGGGAACGTGAACAGCGCGAACGCCTCGTCGCTGTCGCCCTCGCTCGGCAGGAAGTAGCCGTGGTGTGTGCCGCCGTGCTTGGCCACCAGCCGGATCCAGGTGCGACCGTACTCGGTGAAGTCCTCGAGCTTGTCGGGATCGATCTCGTAGCGCAGGTGAACGGTGATCATCCCCCGATCCTGTCAGAGCACGGATGCCGCCTGACGCGCCATGCCGACGGCGACATACTCCGCGGACTCGGGTACCTCGACCGGCAGCTCGAACACCAATGGCGCGATCTCGCGCACGGCCTGCGACTGGGCACCCCCGCCCACGAGCAGCACGCGTTCGAGCGGGATGCCGAGCTCGCGCAGCGCATCGAGTCCGAACCGCAGCCCGCCGAGCATGCCCTCGACCGCGGCCCTGGCGAGATTCTCGCGCGTGGTGGAGGCGAGCGTCATCGCGTTCAGGCTCGCCGTGGCATCGGGCAGGTTGGGGGAGCGCTCGCCCTCGAAGTACGGGACGAGTTCGAGTCCACCGGCACCCGGCTCAGCGGTCAGCGCGAGCGCGCTCAGCCCGTCATGATCCACTCCGAGCAGACGCGCGATCACGTCGAGCACGCGCGCCGCGTTGAGCGTGCACACCAGCGGCAGGTAGCCGCCGTCGGCATCCGCGAAACCTGCGACGATGCCGGTCGGCTCCGCCACCGGGCGATCCGTCACGGCGAAGATCGTGCCCGAGGTGCCGATCGAGACGACGACATCGCCCGTCCGTGCGCCGAGGCCCAGTGCGACGGCCGCGTTGTCTCCCGCACCGGGGGCGACGCGACGCCCCGCGGCATCCGTCACGGACTCGCGCGGCCCGAGCACGCGCGGCAGGAGCGTATCGTGTCCGAGCGCGGCGATGAGCAGCTCACGGTCGTACTCGCCGGTCGCCGGGTTCCAATAGCCGGTGCCCGAGGCATCCGACCGGTCGGTCACCAACTCGCCGAGGTCGGGCCGCTCGGGGCCGAAGCCGCGCAGCCGCCAGGTGAGCCAGTCGTGCGGCAAGGCGACCGCCGCGACGCGAGCCGCGTTCTCGGGCTCGTGGTCGCGCAGCCAGCGCAGCTTCGTGATCGTGAACGACGCCACCGGCACGAGCCCGGTGCGATCCGCGAGGGCCGCGGCCCCGAACTCGCCGATCAGGTCTTCTGCTGCCTGTGCGGAACGGGTGTCGTTCCACAGCAGGGCGTCGCGGATGACACGACCCTCCGCGTCGAGGGCGACCAGGCCGTGCTGCTGCCCGCCGATCGCCCAGGACTCGACGTCATCGAGCCCGCCGGCCTCGGCGATGGCCGCCTGCAACGCGCCCCACCACTCCTCGGGATCCACCGACGTGCCATCGGGATGTGGGGCGCGGCCGGAGCGCACGACGGCACCCGTCTCGGAGTCGACGACGACCACCTTGCAGGACTGGGTCGAGGAGTCGACCCCGAGAACGAGTGCCATCGCCGGACTCAGCGGGCGCCGAGCAGGTGCTCGGTGGCCAGCTGCTGCAGGCGCACGAAGCCGAAGCCCTTGCCGCCGAGGTACGCGTTCGCGTCGAAGTCCTCGTAGGCGGAGCGGTCGGCGAGGAAGTCGTCGTACGACTCGCCCTCGTTCAGCGTCGGGGTGGAGAGTTCGGCGACCTTCGCGGCTGCCAGGGCCTCCTGCACCTCGGGGTCGGCGCGGAAGGCCGCGGCGCGCTCCTTCAGCAGCAGGTACGTGCGCATGTTGGCTGCGGCGGAAGCCCAGACGCCGGCCTCGTCCTCGGTGCGCGAGGGCTTGTAGTCGAAGTGACGGGGGCCGTCGTACGCAGGCACTCCGCCGGGGCCGCCGTTCTCGAGCAGGTCGACGAGCGAGAACGCGTTGTGCAGGTCGCCGTGGCCGAACACCAGGTCCTGGTCGTACTTGATGCCGCGCTGGCCGTTCAGGTCGATGTGGAAGAGCTTGCCGTGGAACAGCGCCTGCGCGATGCCGGCCGTGAAGTTGAGTCCGGCCATCTGCTCATGCCCGACCTCGGGGTTCACGCCCACGAGCTCGGGACGCTCGAGCGAGTCGATGAACGCGATCGCGTGGCCGAGCGTCGGCAGCAGGATGTCGCCGCGGGGCTCGTTGGGCTTCGGCTCGATCGCGAAGCGGATGTCGTAGCCCTTG
>JAQZBG010000121.1 GCA_029239165.1 Microbacterium sp.
CGCGGCTGTCAACGGGCGTGTGCTGCGGTCGGGATCGGCGGATCATGGTGCTCCCAGAGAGGAGTCCACGATGTCGAACTCTGACGCGTTCCCGGACCATGAGCGGACGCAGATGCCAGACGATGCCGACGACAGCATCGCCGAACACCTCGCCGAACGGACGACCGAAGATTCAGGTGCCACCGAGGACGTGCCCGCGGGAGGTGCAGGGGCGGACTCGGGAGCCGTGGAGTCGGTGCGTGTCGACCCTGATTCGCGCTCATCCGTCCCGGACGAGTCGACTCACAACGACGAACCCGGCATCGGCACCCGTCGCGCCGACGTCGACGAGGCGAACCGCGACGACGGGGACCCCGGCAGTCGCGCCTGAGCCCCCGCCGCCCTCACACGGTCGATGGGTGCAGCACGACCTTGATGCAGCCGTCCTCCTTCTTCTGGAAAGTGCGGTAGAGGTCGGGCGCGTCATCGAGAGGCGCGTGATGCGTGGTCAGATCCATGACGCCGAGCGGGTCGGTGGGATCCTCCACGAGGGGCAGCAGGTCATCGATCCAGTTCTTCACGTTGCACTGGCCCATCCGCAGGGTGACCTGCTTGTCGAAGAGGGTCTTCATGGGCATGATGTCGGCGTCTCCCGCGTACACACCGCTGAGAGACACGGTTCCACCGCGGCGCACGACGTCGATCGAGGCGTAGACGGCGGCCAGCCGATCGACCCCGGCCTTGTCGAGCACTTGCCGCGCGGCCGGGTCGGGCAACAGTCCGACGGCCTTCTGGAGGAAGTCGACTCCCGTGCTGCCGTGTGCCTCGAGCCCGACGGCATCCACCACCGAGTCGGCACCGCGCCCCTCGGTCAGATCCCGCAGCTCCTCGACGATCGTGTCGGTCAGGTCGAACGTCTCGACCCCGTGGCGCTCCGCCATCGCCCGCCGCTCCGGCACCGGGTCGACCGCGAGCACCCGATACCCGCGATGCCGCCCGACGCGGGACACGAACTGGCCGACCGGCCCGAGACCCATGACGGCCAGCGTCCCGCCCGCCGGCACCTGCGCGTACTCGACGCCCTGCCACGCCGTGGGCAGGATGTCGCTGAGGAAGAGGTACCGCTCATCCGGCAGGTCGGACGCGACGGGGATGTGGTTGTAGTCGGCGAGCGGCACCCGCAGGTATTCGGCCTGTCCGCCCGGCACCTGACCGTAGAGCTTCGTGTAGCCGAACAGCGCTGCCCCGCTGCCGTACTCCCGCACCTGGGTGGTCTCGCACTGCGATTGGAACCCGCGCCGACACAGGAAGCACTCGCCGCACGCGATGTTGAACGGGATGACCACCCGGTCGCCGACGGAGAGCTTCGTGACACCTGCGCCGACCTCGACGACGACGCCCATCGGCTCGTGGCCGAGGATGTCTCCGCGGTCGAGGAAGGGCCCGAGCAGTTCGTAGAGGTGCAGATCCGAGCCGCAGATCGCGGAGGAGGTGATGCGGACGATCGCGTCTTCCGGCTGCTGGATGACCGGATCGGCGACCTCCTCGACGGTCACGTTGCGCTTGCCCTGCCAGGTGAGTGCCTTCATGATGTCCTCCGATCATCGGTTCGTGACGGTCAACGCTCGTCGCCCGACGGCCCGATCTGAACAGGCTTGACAGGCGCGCTTTCCGCGGTCAGTGGAACGGGCATCCTCGTGTCGAGCCGGCCGCTCGCACTCGACCGCCCGAAGACGGTTTGGTCGGAAGGCGCCGTCGATTCACATCGAGGCCCGAGTCGAGGATGTCGAGCCGTGGATCGCTCAGCACCGCGATCGCACCGGCGAGTCCGGCGATGACGAGCTTCTCCCCGGGGCAGCGGTGTCCGGTCGCGACGTCCGCCCCACCCTGCGGGATGAAGGTGCGCACCGCCTCGTAGTCGGCGACATCGGTGAACCGCTCCGGGGCGAAGCGATGCGGGTGCGCCCAGGACTGCTCGTCGGTGTCCGTGCCGAGGATGTCGAGCACCACGCGCCCGCCTGCGGGAACCCGGACATCGCCGATCTCGATGTCCGTGGTCGCGCGTCCGGGCAGCATCGGCACGAACAGGCCCGTGCGACGCACCTCCTGCGCGAACACCGTCGCGAGCTCTCCTCCGACCAGTTCACCGCGCTCCTCGGCCTCGGCGTGGATGCGCGCCCGCCACTCGGGCCGGTCGTGCAGCTCCTTGGCCGCGAAGGCGACGAACCTCGCGGCGGCGATCATGGGGCGGATGCTGTTCTGCAGCTCGACACCGGCGAGGCGGGCGGGAAGGAGGGCACCATCGCGGTCGCGGTGCGAGGCCCAGAGTGCGAGTGCCGTCCCGTCCTGCGCGCGCAGCGATCCGTCACGGACGGCCTCGATGAGGTGCATCGCGTGCCGGTCGGACCACAGCCGATTCGCGACGGCGGCGACGTACGCGGGCGAGTACGGGGCACCGAACCCATCGACGATCTGCGCGAGCCGCGCTGCCCAGCGGGTCTTCGCCGCCGGCGTCCCGGGAAGGCCGGCCCAACTCATGATCGCGCGCCCGAGGGCACCCACTGCGGCGTCGTAGGCGCTGCGGGTACCCCCGCCGAGCCACTCCTCCCGCTCGGACTGCCACTCCCGTTCGAGCCAGGGGATCAGACGCTCGACCTGCGCATCCTCGTAGGCCGCCTCGACGAAGGTCGCCTTCCGATGACGATGCTCCGCACCGTCGAGGCTGTGCACCGATCCGTGCCCGAACAGCGTCTCCTGCACGATCCCCGGCATCGCCCCGGAGCGAGCGATGCGGGTCTCGTCGTAGAACAGGTCGACGCCCTCGGCGCCGCGCACCAGCACGGCCTCGTCCCCGAGCAGACGCAGAGGTGCCGAGCGGGCCCCGGGTCGGACGCGACGCCAGATGCGGTCGCCGAAGTCATAGCCGCGGATGAGCAGTGCAGGCGAGTCGTCGTGGACGACCGTGTCGACGGCGCGTCCCACGCGTGAGGTCAGTCTCTGGAACATGTCTCGACGGTGACAGGCACCCCGGCTTCGCTCCAGGGGGGAGCGTTCCCGGGGCGTTTGTGCTATCCGCGTTGCCATGCCCCTTGTCAAGCGCCTTCTTCCGGTCGCTCCCGGCGCGCAGGATGATCGCGGACGGAGGAACCATGGCGACCAACACGCGTGACCTGACCTGCACCACGGTCGACGTATTCCGGGTGCTCGCGAACGGCTGGCTGTATCCCGGATGGGTGGTCGGCGCTTCGCGCATGCGTGACGTCGATGCGTCCTGGCCCGAGGTCGGCGCCCAGCTGCATCACTCGGTCGGCGTCTGGCCGGCGCTGCTCGACGACACGACCGAGGTGCTGGCGTGGGACCCGCCGCACCGCATGGTGCTCCGGGCGCGGGGCTGGCCGATGGGCGAGGCGACGGTCACCCTGCGGGCTCGCACGACGGCGTCCGGCTGTCAGGTCCGCATCGACGAGGAACCCGTGAAGGGTCCGGCGGCGCTCATCCCCCGTTTCCTCACGACGCCGATGCTTCGCTGGCGCAACGCCGAGACGCTGCATCGGCTGGCCTATCTCGCGGAAGGCGAGGCAGGCGACGTCAGTGGGGCGTCGGGCGAGGTCACTCCCCCGAGTTCTTCTTGAACTGCCGCTCCCAGTCGCGCAGCTCGGAACGGCCGATGAGCGAGTCGAGCGACACCTGGAACAGCAGTCCCTTGCGGGCATTGACCTGCTTGATGTTGTCGACGATCTGCGTCGTCACGGCCGCCAGTGCCTCGCGCACCTCGCCGATGCGCTCCTCCGGCGCATCCCACAGGTCGGGACGGGTGAGCAGGTCGAGCAGATAGTCGGGTTCCAGCGCGGCGACGAGACGGGCGAGCTTGTCGGAGTATTCGGCCTCGGCCAGCACGCTCTGATCCTCTCCAGCCTTGGCGTCGAGTCGAACGAAGAGCTGCTCGACGTGCGAGGCGAGCGCATCGATTCCTGCGGCCGTCTCCGCGGCGACGGCATTGTTCGGCACGTTCGCGTAGTCGACGCGCAGCTCGCGAAGGCGGTCGACGCGCAAGCGGATGCCGGCGGGCACGGGATCGGTGGCCGTGATGGCCTTCGACGCGCGACGGCGACGGGCGAGGAGCCCGATCGCGGTCCCGCCCGCCGCGAGGAGCACCGCACCGCCGATGATCACGGGCAGCAGCCAGTCCGCTCCTCCGCCGGCGCTGCTCCCCCCTGGCGAGGAGGGCGTC
Source organism: Microbacterium sp. (assembly GCA_029239165.1). Taxonomy (GTDB): domain Bacteria; phylum Actinomycetota; class Actinomycetes; order Actinomycetales; family Microbacteriaceae; genus Microbacterium. Next base: position 4,211 of record JAQZBG010000121.1, read on the forward strand.
TCCGCGGCGATCTGCCGCACGGTCTCGACGAGCGCGGTCTGGGTGTCGCCATCGGCCGCGGTCTCGTTCGTGTTCGCGATGAAGAGCGCGTCGTCGATGGCGGTCGATGCGGCCTGGACGTCGTCGCCGATGGCGAGTACCACGGTCTTCTGCGGGACCTCTCGGGCGATGCGCTCGAGAAGCTCCAGGTCGAACGCCGCGCCGTAGTCGGCATCTGCCGGCAGCACCACGACGGCGATCGAGCCGTCGGCGGGGATGACGTCGTTCAGCGCCGCGGTCAGACCATCCGCGCCCTTCACCGGGGAGGCGATGTAGACGTTCTCCGACTGCAGAGTGTCCGCGACGGCGTCGGTGACCCCGCTCAGGTCGGATGCCTCGACGGTGATCATGCCCACCTCAGAAGTTGTTGATCACGGAGGCGAAGACGAGGTCGATGCGCTCGGCATCCGAGGCGTCGAACATCTGGCCTCCGGTGGCGTCGGCGATCCTCTGCAGCACCGACGTGTCGGCGGCCGAGCTGTAGGCGATCGGGAAGATCCGCACCGGGGCGTCGGTGCCGCCCTCCTCCGTGCTCTTTCCGATCTTCGCGATCAGCGAGTCGAGCGATGTCGTGGAGTCGGTGTCCTCACCGTCGGAGAGCACCACGATGGCGTTGATGCGTCCGGGCTCGGCCCGCTCGCTCATCGCCTCGTACGCGGTGAGCACGGCGTCGTACAGCGGTGTGCCGTTGCGTTCGGCGTAGCGGAGGTCGTCGAGGGAGGAGCCGAGCTTCTCGCCGTCGGCGCCCAGCGGCGTGACGCCGCGGAGCACCTGGATGTGTTCGCCTTCGTCGGAGGAGACGCCGGTGGTGAAAGCCCAGACGCCGACCTCGTCGGTGGAGCGGAAGTGGTCCAGCGTCGTCTGCGCGCCCTGGATCGCCCCGTCGAGCCGGGAGCGGCCGTCGCCGATCGGCTCGTCCATGGAGCCGGAGATGTCGATGAGTTCGAGCACCGATGACGGCTTGCGCACCTGCGTCCACTGGTCGATCGCGGTGGAGATCACATCGACCTCGGGCTTCGGCAGTGTGACGGTGGGCTGTGCGGGGTCGACGCCGAAGTTCGCCGTGAACAGGTCGCCGAGCGGGACCGATTCGTCGAGTGGGCGGAATCCGTATTCGGGAAGGACCTCCTGGGCGGCCTTCGTCTGCAGGAATGCCGCGAAGGCCTCGCCGGCCGTGCGCTGTTCGGGGGTCACCCAGCCGGCACCGAGCACGGTGACCGGGTTGTCCGACCACAGGGAGCCGCCCTCGGGGTAGACGGCGACCAGCTTGGTCTTCGGTGGGACCAGGGTCTCACCGGGCTGCACGGTGTGCGAGTCGGGGTTGCCCTTGTTGTAGTTGAGCAGCGAGGTCTCCTCCAGCGCGACCGCCGAGACGTAGGCCGAGCCGTTGGCGCCGTTCTGCGTCTCGTCGTACAGGGTCGACAGCACGTTGCCGGTGGTGTCGCCGTAGTGGATCACGCACTCCTCGAACACACGGGAGAAGTCGGCTGCGGCATCCACATCCGCCGAGGTCAGCCCCTCCGCCTTGCCCGATGCCTCGTACGACTGCATCAGGATGGTCGACAGCCCGGTGGTCGACGTGTTCGGGTTCGTCTTCGAGATCTTGAACGCGCCCCAGATGTCCTTGCCCACGCTCCCCCAGCCGTCGGGGTCCTGGCACAGGCCCTCCAGGTCGGTGATGCTGATCGGCTCCTCCGGCCAGCCGAGCGCCTTGGCCATCGGCTCGGGCATGCCGAACACGATGGGTGTGCGGGTGAAGGATGCGGGCGTGCCGACGAGGTTCTGCGAGGCGGCCGCCGCGACGCGGTCGGTCCAGACCGTGGAAGCAGGCGACCACAGGGTGGGCCACAGTGCGCGGTCGTCGCTCGGCCAGTCCTCGCCGGAGGTCAGGTAGCGCGCGGCGTTTCCCGACGAGACGTTCGTCGGCCGGACGGTGGCGCAGGTGTCGAGCTTCTCGTGCTCCGGAGAGTCCTTGAACGCGGTCGCCAGCTCGTCGAGCATGTTGACCTTCTCCGACGAGGTCGCCACGGTGATGTGCGTGCAGCCGTCGTCGGGAAAGCCCTGACCGTCGTCGGGTGCCGGCTCGTCTCCCCCACCGGTGCAGGCTGCCAGTACCAGGGCGACGATCGCCGCCGTCGCCAGGGCGGCAGGTGTTCGCCGGATGGTGGTCCTTCGTGCGGTGCGAGGCGCGCTCATGCGCCAAGGGTACCGATGTATCGGTCTCCCGATCACGCAGTTCCGGCCCGCATGAACTCCTCGGCCGCCTGCACCTGCTCCGCGGTCGGGCGGATGCCGGTGTAGAGGACGAACTGCTCGAGCGCCTGCAGGGTCGCGACCTCGGCCCCCGTGATCAGGATCTTCCCGGCAGCGCGGCCCGCGGCGATCAGGGGTGTCTCGGAGGGGAGAGCCACGACGTCGAACACGACGGATGCCGCAGCGATCGCCGGTTCCGAGAACGACAGGGCGTGCTCCTCCGAACCGCCGGCCATCCCGATCGGGGTGACGTTGACGAGGATGTCCGCCGTGGCGTCGCCGACCTCTGCCGCCCATCGGAACCCGTAGAGGTCGGAAAGCGCGCGGCCGTTCGACTCGTTCCGCGCGACGATGGTGACATCGGTGAATCCCGCGTCGCGGAAGGCGGCCGCCGTCGCCTTGGCCATTCCGCCGGAGCCGCGCAGCAGCACGGACGCTGCGGGATCCAGCTCGTTGCGCGCGATCAGCTGGGCGATCGCGGAGTAGTCGGTGTTGTACGCCGTGAGCACGCCCCCGTCGTTCACGACCGTGTTGACCGAGTCGATCGCCTTCGCAGACGGGTCCATCCGGTCGACCAGTGCGATCACGTCCTCCTTATAGGGCATCGAGATCGCGCAGCCACGGATGCCGAGTCCCCGGACGCCCGCGATCGCCTGGGCGAGGTCGGTCGGAGCGAAGGCCTTGTAGATCCAGTTCAACCCGAGCGCCTCGTAGAGGTGGTTGTGGAAGCGGGTCCCGTTGTTGCTCGGCCGCGCCGACAGCGAGATGCAGAGCGTCATGTCCTTGTTGAGCAGCGTCACCGGATCAGGCTACCTTCGCGCTTCTTCCGCACAGGAATCCGTGCCCGCCCGTGGGCGAACTCACCAGGACGAGGTCCGTGACGAGACGGTGCGTCCTCCCCTATGGTGAAGGTGCATGCACACGGGGATTGATCGTCTTCGTCTCTCCCCAGGAGACGGACAGCCCACCCCAGGGGCAAGACGATCCGTGCATGCGATTGGGCCCCCTCGAGTGGTTCAGTCCCCAATGGACTGCTCGAGGGGGTCGCTATCGTCGCCCACACACTGATTTTCGGATTTGTCCCCCAAAAGGGGGACAAGCACTCCGAAAAGGAGTTAGGCTGTTCCTGACGCACCCTCCGGTCGTCTTCGGCCCTCATCGCTCCCCCCGCGGTGAGGGCCACACCATTTTCCGGGCCACCTCCGCGTTGCCGCCCGTGATCCCGCCGGATGACGGCCATGTACCGCTCGTGCAACATTTGGATTACCTTCTTGCAGCGGCTATTCCGCTCGGGGGCTCCTCCACTAGCGTTAGCGATGTCGGGGCATCCCTGCGTCGGCTTCTTCATCAGCAGAACAGGCAGTACATGAGCACCCAGGGCACGGTCAAGTGGTTCAACTCGGAGAAGGGCTTCGGCTTCATCTCCCCTGACGACGGAGGCGCTGAC
>JAQZBG010000494.1 GCA_029239165.1 Microbacterium sp.
GAGGTGCCGGAGTTCGTCGACGGCGTCGTCGACATCGCCCAGCGTGGGCGGTCACTCGGCATCCACCTCATCATGGCCACGCAGCGCCCGGCCGGTGTGATCAAGGACAACCTCCGCGCGAACACCAACCTCCGCGTCGCGCTGCGCATGGCGGACGAGTCCGATTCCAAGGACGTCGTCGACGACCCGGTGGCCGCATCCTTCCCGCCCTCGCTGCCCGGACGCGGCATCGCGAAGACCGGCCCCGGTCGTCTCGTGCCGTTCCAGTCGGCGTATGCCGGTGGGTGGACGACCGACGAGGCGCAGGTCGCCGAGGTCAAGGTCGCGGAACTCCGGTTCGGCTCCATCCAGACCTGGGAGGCCGAGCAGGCTCCGGAGTCGGACTCGCACGACGAGGACCTCGGGCCGAACGACCAGAAGCGCATCGTGGCGACGCTCGTGAACGCGGCGCGCGCGGCCCGCATCCCCGCTCCTCGGCGCCCGTGGCTCGACGACCTCGAGGGTGCGGTCGACATGCGCGACCTGCCCATCCTCGGCGACGGGCAGCTCCTGCTCGGCAAGATGGATGTGCCGGAGCGGCAGCTGCAGGAGCCGGCGTACTTCCACCCCGACAAGGACGGCTCTCTCCTCGTCTACGGCACCAGCGGTTCGGGCAAGTCCACCGTGCTGCGGACGATCGCGATCGCGGCCGGCTTCGACCCGGCGCACTCGAACGCCGAGGTGTACGGCCTCGACTTCGGCTCCGGCTCGCTCAAGAGCCTCGAAGTGCTGCCCCATGTGGGGTCGATCATCTCCGGTGACGATGCCGAGCGCGTGCAGCGTGTGCTGCGGTCCCTCGCGCGGGTGCTCGACGACCGCGGCAAGCGGTTCAGCGCGGCCAATGCGTCGAGCCTCACCGAATACCGCGAGATCACCGGCAAGGCCGAGGCGCGCATCGTGCTGCTGATCGACGGCTTCCCGCAGTTCCGCGGCGAGTGGGAGTCGACGACCGCGCGGATGCCGTTCTACCAGACTTTCATGCGGATCCTCGGCGAGGGCCGGCCGCTCGGCGTGCACGTCGTCGCGAGCGCCGACCGTTCGGGCTCGGTGCCCACCGCGGTGAGCGCGAACGTCTCGCGCCGTGTGGTGTTGCGTCTCTCCGACGAGTCCGGCTACGCGATGCTCAATGCCCCCAAGGATGTGCTGGACGAGCGCTCGGCCCCCGGTCGCGCGATCATCGACGGTCGGGAGACGCAGATCGCCACGCTCGGCGGCACCCCGAACGTGGCCGAGCAGACGAAGCTCCTCGCGCACTGCCCACCCGGCTGTCCGTACGCGACCTTCCCGACCGGATCGGCGAGTTCCCGGTGCTCGGCGTCGCGGAGGACACTCTCGCCGCACGCGACTTCGACCCGGTCGGCACGTTCGTCGTCGCCGGCCCGCCCCTGGCCGGCAAGACGAATGCGCTCAAGGCGATCATCACGTCGATGCGGCGCCTCGATCCGGCCGTCGTGCTGTTCCACTTCGGTGGGCGTCGCGCTCAGCTCAAGGACTACGTCCCGTGGACGCGCAGCGCCGTCACGCCGGAGGACGCGAAGGAGCTGGCCAAGGAGATCACCGAGCTGATCGCCGACGAGGCGCTTCCGACGCGAGTGCTCATCGTCGTCGAAGACGTGCCGCAGTTCGCCGACAGCCCCGCCGAGCGCGAGATGAAGGCGCTGTTCCAGGCCATCAACCGCAGCGACCACCTGCTGATCGGCGACGCCGACGTCACGCAGGTGACGAGCGGCTTCGGGTTCATCGGCGACTTCAAGGCCGGGCGCAAGGGCATCATCCTCAAGCCCGACTCGTTCGACGGTGATGCCGTGTTCAAGGTGCCGTTCCCGAAGGTCAAGCGCACCGACTTCCCCGAGGGACGAGGCATCTTCGTCCAGGCGGGTCGTCAGGTCACGGTGCAGCTGCCGCTCGTCGAGGGGTAGGCCCCGGTGGGGAGTTGTCCCCATCGACGGGATTCGGCGAGTCCGCGTAGGGTCGTGGATTCGGGCCACCACCCGCTCGCGACAAGCTGACATACCGTTCCGATTCGCGAGGGGGGACGGGATGAGTCCGACCCTTTCTCACCACTAGTCCTGTTGGAGTAGATGTCGACGATGGACGTGATGCTCGATCTGGAACGACTTCGCCTGACGAAGACCGGACTGCAGGCGTCGGTCGAGGCCTTCGAGTCGGCGGCCCAGACCAATGATGCGCTGGAGAGCGCGATCGGCAAGCCGGACGATCGTTCTGACCTCCAGCAGAAGGTCTCCGATTTCGAAGACGACTGGAAGTCGAACCGCGGCAAGCTGCAGAAGAACCTCGATGAGATTCTCAAGCAGTTGACCGGCATCATCGACGGCTGGGACCAGTGGGATACCGAAACCGCGAACGGCTTCGAAAGCCCGACGAGCACTGGGCGGCCGAGGTCGCGGATGACCGAGCCCGCGCGGACGCACCCGCTGCCGTCCGCACGGCGATCGCGGAGAGCGCGCTCGCTCTCGTGCGGGCGGACTCACCCCTCCCCGGAGTGCAGGAACGATTCTGGTGGTTGCCTTCCACCGGCACATCGGCGGTCATCGCTCATCTGACGGCTTTCGAGCTCGATGAGTCCTTGTGCGAGCAGTCTCTCGACTCCTTCGTCTTCTTGGGGACAGGAGGCATGGTCCAAAACATCGTCGAGGTCGAGGGCACCTCGTTCGACGCGGCGATTGACGGTGTGCTACTTGTGACGTTCGATGACTCGACCATCGCACTGAGGCGGCTGCTCGGACGCAGCGCCCGGACGCTGGTCATCGTCGATGTGTTCGTCGATGATGGCGTCGCGCTGCACGAGGCCGAGCACGACATCTCGGCGCTCTTCGCTGCGATCGAGGTGCGGGCCTGAACGCCATTTCGTCATCGCCGCGATCTGGTCGAATCTGGCTCGGGGGATTCGTGCTGGTCGCG
>JAQZBG010000122.1 GCA_029239165.1 Microbacterium sp.
GAGACGGGCATCAACTTCGTCGGCGCCGGCATCTCCGGTGGCGAGGAGGGCGCCCTGCTCGGCCCGTCGATCATGCCCGGCGGCTCGGACGAGTCCTGGGTCACGCTCGGACCGATCCTGCGCTCGATCGCCGCGGTCGCTGAGGGCGAGCCGTGCGTGACGCACGTCGGCCACGACGGCGCCGGACACTTCGTGAAGATGGTGCACAACGGCATCGAGTACGCCGACATGCAGCTCATCGCCGAGGCGTACGACCTCATCCGTCGCGGCACGGGCAAGTCCCCCGCGGAGATCGCGGAGATCTTCGCCGAGTGGAACAAGGGCGAGCTCGAGTCGTACCTGATCGAGATCACCGCCGAAGTCCTCCGCCAGGTCGATGCCGAAACCGGCAAGCCGCTCGTCGACGTGATCCTCGACCAGGCCGGCGCCAAGGGCACCGGCGCGTGGACCGTGCAGACCGCGCTCTCGCTCGGCGTCCCCGTCTCCGGCATCGCCGAGGCGACCTTCGCCCGCTCGCTCTCCTCGCACCCCGAGCAGCGTGCCGTCTCCGGCGACCTGCCGGGCCCGGAGGAGGAGTTCTCGGTCGAGGACACCGACGCGTTCATCGAAGACGTGCGCCTCGCGCTCTACGCGTCGAAGATCGTCGCGTACTCGCAGGGCTTCGACGAGATCCGCGCCGGCGCCGCCGAGTACGACTGGAACATCGACCTCGGCGCCATCAGCAAGATCTGGCGCGGCGGCTGCATCATCCGTGCGCAGTTCCTCAACCGCATCGCCGACGCCTACGCCGAGACGCCGGAGCTGCCGGTCCTGCTCACCGCCCCGTACTTCACCGAGGCGATCACCCGTGCCCAGGCAGCCTGGCGCCGCGTCGTCATCGCGGCAGCCGAAGCAGGCATCCCGGCCCCGGCGTTTTCGTCGTCGCTGTCGTACTACGACGGCATCCGCGCCGACCGCCTCCCCGCCGCCCTCGTGCAGGGACAGCGCGACTTCTTCGGCGCGCACACCTACAAGCGCATCGACAAGGAAGGCACCTTCCACACGCTGTGGTCGGGCGACCGCACCGAGATCGAAGCCGAAGACACGCACTGACGTCTCGTCATCGAAGGCCCGGGAACCTTGCGGTTCCCGGGCCTTCGTGCATCACACGAGGATGTTGTGGTTGCGGCGGAAGACGTTCTGCGGATCCCAGGCGGCCTTGGTGGCGCGCAACCGGGTGAGCGCATCCGGCGAGAACATGCCGGGCACCGCCTCCGGCCGCTCGGTGGCGGCGAAGTTGCCGTACTCAGCCAGACGGCCGGCCCGGATGCCCTCCCCATCCGCCTCGATCGCGGCGCGGGTCTGATCGTCGAGCATGCCCGGGATGTCGAACGCCCCGGCCATCACGAACCAGTTCGCCGTGCGCGCGGGGAACGCGGTGTCCCCCTGCGCGACGTCGTGGAAGGCTCCACCCAGCGACCGCAGGAACACCACGGAGGCCGGGTATGCACGCCGGAAGGACACGAGCCGCTCGATCAGCGCGTCGTCGAGCTCGGCGTAGAGCCCGTTGCCGCCGAGGAACCCCGGAGGGGCGGGCGCGTCATCGCCCTCCGGCTGCGGCATCTCCATCAGCACCTCCCGGTACGCGGGCGTCGTCACCTCCGTCTGCACGCCGGGCAGGGCCGAGATCGGCTCCAGCACCGCACGCAGCCGTTCGGGCTCCGGCGCCGCCCACACCGCACTCAACCGCGCTCCCGCCGGCGCGCTCGGGTCCATCGGCGGCACGTCCATGTACGTGAGCGTGAGCTCTCGCGGAGCGTCGCGGATCAGGTCGCGCGCGGCACGGAGCACAGCGGCCGCGTCGCCCTCGATCGTGCTCTCGGCGAAGGCGATGCCGGGCAGCGGATGCGCGGCGAAGTCGAAACGAGTGACCACACCGAAGTTGCCGCCGCCTCCCCGTAGCGCCCAGAAGAGCTCCGAGTTGATCTCGGACGACGCCTCGACCACGGCACCGGAGGCCGTGACGACCTGGGCGCCGATCAACTGGTCGACTGCGAGACCCCAGGCCCGCACCATCCAGCCGATCCCCCCGCCGAGGGTGAGACCACCGACACCGACCGACGCGGTGTCGCCCGAACTGAGCGCGAGGCCGTGTGCGGCGAGCGCCGTGGCGACATCACCCCAGACCGCACCTCCGCCGATGCGGACGATCGTGCCGTCGACCTCGATGCGGGACAGTTCGCCGAGTTCGAGGCGGATCCCCTCGGCCGGGGTATGCGACCACGGACCGTGCCCGCCGGCCACGACCGTCAAGGGGACGGACTCGCGCGAGGCGAGTCGCACGATGTCGGCGACTTCTTCGACGGTGGAGGGGCGGTGGACACGGGGAAAGGAAGCAGCAGCGCTATCGGCCATGGCGACAATGTAGCCGGGGGGACGGACATCGCGCAGCACGTTCTCCGCCGCTCGGCTGCGGGACATGATCAGGCGGAGCGCACGGCCTCCACGAACATCCGGGCGCGGGAAGCGAGCGCTTCGAGATCGCCGCCGGGAGTCGCCGCATCGCCGACGAGGGGGCCACCGACTCCGATGCCGAAGGCTCCGGCCGCGAGGTACGCGCTCACCGTTTCGATGCCGACCCCGCCCACGGGGATGATCCGCGCGTCGGGGAACGGGTCGCGCACCGCGCGGATGAAGCCGGGGCCGAGCGCCGCGGCAGGGAACAGCTTGACCGCGGCGCTGCCGAGATCGTGCCCTCGCTGGATCTCCGTCGGCGTGTAGACACCGGGGAGCACGCCGATCCCCTGCGCGACCGCGTACGCGACCGAGGGGCTGAGCGTCGGCGTGACCATGAACTGCGCGCCGGCGGCCGCTGCCCGCTCCACGTCGGCCTCGCTCAGCACCGTGCCGGCGCCGATCAGCGCGTCACCGGGAGCTTCCTGCACGATCTGGGCGATCGCCTCTTCGGCATCCTGCAGGGTGAGCGCGATCTCCAGGGTCAGGACGCCCGCGTCCATCAGTGTGCGCGCCGCAACCACCGTCGCATCGACATCCGTGCCGCGCAGGATCGCCACGAGCCGCGTGGTTCTCAGTCGCTCCCGCAGCTGCGCGTTGTCCATGGTGCTCACCGGACCACCTCCGCGACGGGACCGGCATCGCGCACAGCCGGTGCGGCGCCGGCCCAGGCCCATGCCGGGGCTCCGCCGACCTCGACCTGGACACCGAGCAGCGCGCCGTCCGCTTCTCCTGGCTCGTCGAGTCCGATGCTGGCCGTCGTGATCACGAGGAGCGTGCCGACCAGGGCCACAGCGGTCGGCCGCTTCGCGGGCAGCGAGATGGTCTCGAGGAGCTCCCCCTCCGGCGAGTAGCGACGCACCTCGGCGGCGTCCCACACCGCGACCCAGAGCATGCCGTCGAGGTCGATGGCCATTCCGTCCGGGTTGCCGCCGTCGACCCGGCACACCGTGCGTCGGTTCGTGAGCTCGCCGTCGGGAGCCACGTCGAAGGCCTCGATACTGCGGTGCGGAAGGGTGTCGATGTAGAAGAGTGTCGAGCCCGTGCGATCGAAGGCGAGACCGTTCGACACCGTCACGCCGTCGAGCCGCGCGACCGGGATGCCGTCGGCGCCGATGCTCCACAGCGTGCAGTGGGGATCGCGGGGCATCGACTGGCTGCCCACCCAGAAGCGGCCGGCGGGGTCGCCGCCGCCGTCGTTCATGTAGTCGCCCGGTGCGGCGACGTCGTCCGTGAGCGGAGTGAGGATCCCGTCGTCGGCGACATGAACGACGCGACGATCGACGCCGACCAGCCATCCGGCTCCCGGCTGCGCGAGAGGGATCGGGGCGCCGATCTGCGCGCCCACCACGAGGGCGGTCTCGGGAACGACCCTGCCGTGCTCGAGTCGACCGCGGTGCAGTGAGCCGGTGGCCATGTCGATCCACGCCAGAGTCCCGTCGCGACCGTCCCAGCGCGGAGATTCGGCCTGGACGTACCGGGCGTCGGAGAGGATCTCGACGGTTCGGGAGGGCAAGGTGTGCGACATCCGGGTCATCCTTCGCTGGTAGCTCGTAACCGTTATGTGGCAGACTATCTCACAATATGCATAACACTTGCGAGAAATGTGGACACACGATGATGAAGCGGGGAAACAGCTGATGGCTCCGACACTCCACGGCTTGATGCCCATTCTGGCGACGCCGTTCGACGAGACGGGCGCCCTCGACCGCGCGAGTCTGCGTCGACTGGTCGAGTTCCAGCTCGCGTCCGGCGTCGACGGCGTCGCCGTCTTCGGGATGGCGAGTGAGGGCTTCGCGCTCACGACGGAGGAACGCCGCACGATCCTGGACGATGTCGTCCAGGTGGTGGACGGCCGGGTCCCGGTGATCGCCGGCGTCAACGGCACCTCCACCGCGACGTCCATCGAGCAGTCGCTGCTCGCCGAGGAGGGCGGCGCGAATGCCCTCATGGTGCTCCCGCCCTTCATGGTGAAGCCGCCGGCCGGCACACTCGTCGACTTCTACGGCGACGTGGCTGCCGCGACCTCGCTCTCCGTCATGGTGCAGGATGCGCCCGGTGTCACCGGCGTCCCGATGGCGCCGAGCCTCATCGCCGAGCTCGCCCGCCTGGACGGCGTCGACTCCGTCAAGGTCGAGGCTCCCCCGACGGCCCCCAAGGTCGGAGCGGTGGTCGCGGCGATCGAGGACCCCGACTTCGCGGTGCTCGGCGGCCAGAACGCCCAGTTCTGCCTCGAGGAGTACGCCAGGGGCGCGGTGGGCACGATGCCGGCCTGCGAGTTCCCCGACCTGCTCGGCCCCGTGCTCGCGCTCTTCCTCGAGGGGCGCGTCGAGGAGGCCCGTGCCGAGTTCCGTCGTATGCTCCCTCTCGTGCTCATCGGTCTGCAGGGAGGCATCGCCTGGGCGGTGCACAAGGAGGTGCTCGTCGCACGTGGCGTGATCGATCACGCGACCGTGCGCTACCCGGCGTCCCGCCTGGACGCGGGCAGCCGGGCCTCGGTCAAGCTCGTGATCGACGAGCTCTCGCTTCCGCCGATCCCCGCCGCGGTGCGCGTGTGACTCGCCGCGGCGTGCTGCTGATCGGCGGCAGCTCCGACATCGGACTCGCGATCGCCCGCGCCTTCGTCGACGGCGGCGACGCCGTGGTCGGCGTGGGTCTCGAGGACTCGGCGGATCCGGTGTTCGCACGCTACCTCGTCGCGGACTGCAGCGCGCCGGAAGCCGCCGATCGTGCCGTCGCCGACGCCGAGGACGCTCTGGGCCGACTCGATGTCGTGGTGCTCGCCGCCGGCCGCATGCCGATCGGACGTGCCGACGCCACGAGCGACGATGACTGGCGCGGCGCGCTCGGCGCGACGCTGGACTCGGCGTTCTTCGTGGCTCGGGCAGCACTCCCCCGCCTCACGCGAGGGTCTTCGATCGTCGCTGTGACCTCGGTCAACTCGTCTCTCGCCGCCCCCGCCCTGCCCGCCTACGCGGCGGCCAAGGCGGGCGTGGACGGCCTCGTGAGACAACTGGCGCTCGATTACGGCCCCCAGGGCATCCGGGTCAACGCCGTGCAGCCGGGGAGCATCTCGGCCGCGGACACCGGCGAGAGCGAGGGCTACCCGCTCGGACGCATCGGTCGCCCGGAGGAGGTCGCGTCGGTCGTAACCTTCCTCGCGTCCGACGCGGCATCCTTCGTCACCGGGACATCGATCGCGGTCGACGGCGGCCTGTCGATCTCGTCCCCCGCCGCCTGGCTCAAGCCGGCGCTGCGGGAGCGCTGGCTCTGACCCGCGTAACCGCATGAAGAAGGCCGCGTCCCGTTCAGGGGCGCGGCCTTCTTCGTGCCGGAGCTCAGGCGTTCGAGTCGAGCAGTCCCTGAACTTCCTTCTTCAGCGCGTTGAGGCCGGCCTGGGCCTCGACCTGACCGGCGAGGATCGTCGCGACCCCGGCACCGATGGCGGCATCGATCTGCGCCGTCACGGCGACGCGGTCCCACGCGGCACCCCGAGCGTGCTCGGAGATCTCGGTGCGGAACGCGCCCTGGAACTTGTCGGCCGCGAGCGCCGGGATCTTGTCGGCGACGCTCTTCGCGGCCGGAGCCACAGCCGAGTTCTCGTACAGTGCGGTGGCCGCTTCGACGTTCGTCGCCGCGTACAGGATGAAGTCGCGGCTGGTGAGCTCGCCCTCGCCCGCGGTCGCGAACACGCCGCTGCCCCAGGCCCGGTTGAAGGAGTCCTTCCCGCCGGCCGTCGGACGGGAGATCGCCCCGATGTTGTCGATGATGTTCTGCGCGGCGCCGTTCGTCTTGACGAAGGTCGAAGCGAGCGGGGCGTCGTCGTAGATCGCGGCACGACCGCTGGCGAACAGGATGCGGGCATCGCTGCGCGCGACGTTCGTCTGGGTGAGCCCGGCATCCTGCAGCGACTTGTACCAGGTGACGGCCTCGACGCTCTCGGCGTCTCCCAGGGTGCACTTCAGGTCGTCGGTGACCACGTCGCTGCCGAAGCCCCACATCCACGGGACGGCGTCCTTCAGGTCGGGGTTCTTGGTGACCGCGGCGTACGGGATCAGCGACTTGTCCTGCTTCTTGATCTTCTCGAGCGCGGTGGCGAACTGCTCCACCGTCATGCCCGACTCGATGCCGACGCTCTTCGCGATCTCGCCGTTGGTGATGATGCCGATGCCGGCAGCGGTCAACGGCAGCACGAGCAGCTTGCCGTCCATCGTGTACGAGTCGAGCACACCCTGCGGGATGCCGAGCCCCTTCGCGAGGTCGGACAGGTCGGCGAGGACGTTCATCGGGGTGAGCACCTGCCACCCGCCCGACTGGCCGACGCCCATGAGGTTGCCGGAGCGTCCGGTCAGGGCGAGCTGCGTGGCGGCCTGGTCGTAGGGGTAGATGACCGGGGCGACCTTGACGCCCTCCTTCTTCGAGAACCCGTCGAGGATTCCCTGCCACGCGGACTTCAGCGCCTCCTCGCCGAGCGAGTTGCCGTAGAAGTTGATGGTCGCAGCTTCCGTCGCGGCGCCGGCCGAGGCCCCTCCGGCACCGGTGCCGGGGGCGGCGGGCGTGGCGCACCCGGCAAGGGCGAGTGCACCGAATGCGGCGAGGACGGTGCCTCCTCCGAGGAAGGCTCGGCGGCTCAGCTGTGAGTTCGAGATGGTCATGGAGACTGCTCCTTCGAGGTGATGGGGGTAGAGCTCTTCGGGTGACGCATGGCTACCCCTTGACCGCTCCGGCGGCGAGGCCGGAGACGAAGTAGCGCTGCAGAAGGATGAAGATGATGACGAGCGGGAGTGAAGTGATGAGGGACGCCGCCATGAGCGCCGGCCAGTCGGCCGTGCCCTCGCGGATGAAGGCCTGGGTCAGACCTGCCGGCAACGTCTGCTTGTCGGGGCCGGCGAGCGTCAGCGCGAAGAGCAGGTCGCTCCAGCCGCGCATGAACGCGAACATGCCCGCCGTGATGAGACCGGGGACCACGAGCGGGAACACGATGCGGAACATCGTGCCGGTGCGCGAGAGACCGTCGACCTTCGCCGCTTCGAGGATGTCGTCGGGAAGGGCGTCGATGATGCCCTTCAGCAGGAACACCGCGAGCGGCAGCGTGAACGTCGTGAACGAGATGATCAGTGCCGTGTAGGTGTACAGCAGCCCGGCCGAGCTCAGCATCAGGTACAGCGAGATGAGCAGCAGCGCACCCGGGATGAGCTGACCGATCAGGAACATGAACATGATCGCGTTGCGCCCGCGGTAGCGGAACTTCGAGAGCGAGTACGCCATCAGACCGCCGACCAGGACCGCCAGCACCGCGGTGCCGGTGGAGACGATGATGCTGTTCATCAGGTTCTTCAGCAGCAGGTCGTTCTGGAAGAAGCCGATGAAGTTCTCGAACGTCGGGTCGACCGGGAAGAAGGGACGGTCCAGGGAGAAGACGTCCTCCTTCTTCGTGAAGGCG
>JAQZBG010000123.1 GCA_029239165.1 Microbacterium sp.
GGCAACCGGCCTCGACCTGGCCGGCATCATCCAGGGTCAGGCCGTCGGCCGCGGCTTCGGAGCCGGAGTCGCCGAGGCCGCTCCCGCCGCCGCACCGCGCGTCCCAGCCCCGACCACTCCGCCGCCGCCCGCACCGCCGGCTCCCGCAGCGGAGTAGTCGCACCTCACGACAGCGGATGCCGCGACCTCTCCGGTCGCGGCATCCGCTGTTTCGTCTCTGCGACCGGGCAGACTGGACGGATGACATCCGCCGCCTTCGACCTCGCCGCCATCGGCGCAGGACTCTCGTTCGCGGCTGCCCTGGACGAGCTGTCGGCGGCACTCGATACGAGCGGATCGCTGGTCGTCACCGCTCCACCAGGCACGGGCAAGACCACCCTCGTGCCACCGCTCCTCGCCTCGCGGAGCAGCGGTCGCGTGATCGTCACCCAGCCGCGCCGTGTCGCCGCCCGCGCGGCTGCCCGACGCCTCGCCCATCTCGACGGGTCGCCTCTCGGCTCCCGCGTGGGCTTCACCGTCCGCGGCGAGCGCTCGGCCGGACCTGAGACGCAGGTCGAGTTCGTCACGGCCGGAGTGCTCCTTCGACGGATGCTCGACGACCCCGGACTCGACGGCGTGGATGCGGTGATCCTCGACGAGGTGCACGAGCGCGCACTGGAGACCGACCTCCTGATCGGACTGCTCTCCGAGCTGCGCGAGCTGCGCGACGACCTGGTCGTCATCGCCATGTCGGCCACCCTCGACGCCGCGCGCATCGCCGCGGTCATCGGCACGGACGAGTCCCCCGCACCGATCGTCGACCACGATGTCCCCGCCTTCCCCCTCACCGTGCAGTGGGATCCGAGCCCGGTGCCGCGCCTCGATGAACGCGGAGTCACGTGGGGGTTCCTCGATCACGTCGCGCGCGTCACCACGTCCGCTGCCCTGAACCTGGCACGCGAGGACCCCGGAGCGGACGTGCTCGTCTTCGCACCCGGCGCCCGAGAGGTCTCAGAGATCGCCCGCCGCGTGCGAGACGCGACCGACGCGTTCGATGTGCGGGAACTGCACGGCCAGATCCCGCCTGCCGAGCAGGACGCCGTGATCCGCGGCCGCGCCCCGGGCGATCCTCCGCGCATCATCGTGACGACTTCGCTGGCGGAGTCCTCCCTGACCGTGCCCGGTGTCCGCCTCGTCGTGGACAGCTGCCTGTCGCGGCATCCGCAGCGCGATGCCGGCCGCGGGATGACGGGTCTCGTCACCACCGCCGCATCGCGCTCGTCCTGCGTGCAGCGTGCGGGGCGCGGAACCCGCCAGGGCCCCGGCACGGTCATCCGCTGCACCGACGAACGCTCCTATGCGGCCGCGCCCGCTCGTCCGGTCCCGGAGGTGGCGGTGATCGACCTCGCGGATGCCGCGCTGCTGCTCGCCTGCTGGGGTGCCCCGAACGGCGACGGGCTGCGGATGATCGACCCGCTGCCCACCGACAACCTGGCCGATGCAGTCTCAGTGCTTCGCAGTCTCGGCGCCATCGACGACGACGGTCGCGCCACGGCGGAGGGACGCGTCCTCGCGCGGATCCCGACCGACCCTCGACTGGCCCGCGCGCTTCTCGACGGCAGCCCGGTCGTCGGCAGCCGGCTCGCGGCCGAGGTCGTCGCGCTCGTGGGCGGTGACCTGCGCGTCTCCGATGCTGACATCGCGCAGGCGCTCATCGCGCTGCGAGGCGGCCGAGGTCCGGAAGCCCGCCGCTGGCGCGACGACGCGAACCGCCTCGAGCGCCTGGCCCCGGCGACGCCGGGCGTCCGCTCGGACCTCGACGGGGTCGGACTCGTGATCGCGCTGGCCTTCCCCGAGCGGATCGCGCACCGCGTCGAACGCACCGCCGAGGGGGCGACCTTCCTGCTGGCGTCCGGCACCCGGGCGGGCGTGCGGGGTCCACTCGCGGCCGTGGAATGGCTCGCCATCGCCGACGTCGCGCGGGCCACGGCGCGCGCGGCCGCGGGATCGGGCGCGATCATCCGTTCGGCCGCGGTGCTCACCGAAGCGCAGATGGAGCAGGCGGCGAACCACCTGATGACCGACCGTGTCGAAGCGGAGTTCGTCGGAGGCCGTGTTCACGCGCGACGCGAGCGACGCATCGGCGCCATCCCTCGGTCATCCGCACCTGTGCGGGCGTCAGCGCAGGAAGGACGGGATGCCGTGCGCCGTGCGCTCCGGCGAGACGGCCTCGGTGTGTTCACCTGGTCCGACACCGCCGACGCGCTGCGCCGCCGGCTGGGCCTGCTCCGTCGCGAACTCGGCATCCCGTGGCCTGATGTCTCGGACGCCGGGTTGGTCGACTCCCTCGACGCCTGGCTCGCACCCGAGCTCGACCGCTTGGCCTCCGGAACCCCCGCCGCACGGGTGGAGCTTGCCTCGCCTCTTCGCCGCCTGCTGCCGTGGCCGGAAGCAGCGCGCTTCGACGAGCTCGCACCGGAGCGCCTCGAGGTCCCCAGCGGATCCCGCATCCGCATCACCTACCCGGAGCCGGACGGCGACCCGACCGCGCGCCCTGTCGTCGCGGTGAAGCTGCAGGAGTGCTTCGGATGGGCGGACACACCTCGGCTCGTCGACGGACGTGTTCCGGTCCTGTTCCACCTGCTGTCTCCCGCCGGGCGTCCGCTCGCCGTCACCGACGACCTCGCCTCCTTCTGGTCCGGTCCGTACGCTCAGGTGCGTGCCGAGATGCGGGGCCGCTACCCCCGCCACCCGTGGCCCGAAGACCCGTGGGCCGCCGCGCCGACGAAGCACACGAAGAACCGCGCCGCGCGCTGAACGGCGACCGGAGCCGGAGACTCAGCGCGTGCGCCGCCGCAGCGTCAGCGATGCCAGCACCAGGGCGCCCACCGCGAAGGCCAGCACGATCAGCAGTGGGCCGAACACATCCCAGCCCTCGTCCCCCGCGGCCACCGCATTGATCGTGTCGATCGCGTAGCTCAGCGGGAGCCAGTCGGAGATGGCGTACAGCACATCCGGCATCTGGTCGCGGGGCATGAAGAGACCGCCGAGGATGATCTGCGGGAACACCAGCAGCGGCATGAACTGCACCGCCTGGAACTCGGTCTGGGCGAACGCGCTGGCGAGCAGTCCGAGCGCGGTGCCGAGCAGAGCGTCGACGACCGCGACGAGTCCGAGCTGCCACAGCGGGCCATCGACATCGAGTCCGCACACCCCGACCGCGAACGATACCGTGATCACCGCCTGGAGCAGTGCCATGAGCCCGAACGCCAGAGCGTAGCCGAGGATGAAGTCGGCCTTCTCGAGCGGTGTCGTCATCAGGCGCTCGAGGGTTCCCGACCGACGCTCGCGCAGCGTGGTGATCGACGTGATGAGGAACATGACGATGAACGGGAACAGCGCCAGGATCGCACCGCCGAACTGGTCGAACACCCCTTCCTGGTCGCTGAACAGCCACGCGAAGAGACCGACCAGCAGGCTCGGCGCGATCAGCATCAGAGCGATCGACCGCGGATCGTGCCGCAGCTGGGCGAGCACGCGCCCCGCGGTGGCGAGCATCCGGCGGCCGTTCATCCTTCCACCCCCTCGCGGTGTTCGCGCGCTTCTCGCCGCGATCGAGGCGTGTGTGCGTCGTCGCTGCGGTCCCGTTCGATCAGTGCCAGAAATGCGGACTCCGCGTCGGTCGTGCCGGTGTCGGCCAGGAGCGACGATGGAGTGGTGTCGGCGATGATCCGCCCCTCCCGCATCAGCAGCAGCCGGTCGCAGCGCACCGCCTCATCCATGACATGACTCGAGACGATGAGCGTCACACCGCGGTCGGCGAGGCGGCGGAACAGTTCCCACAGCTCGGCGCGCAGCACAGGGTCCAGCCCGACCGTCGGCTCGTCGAGCACGACCAGCTCGGGCGCACCGATGAGCGCGACCGCGAGCGACACCCGCGTCGCCTGACCGCCGCTGAGCGAGTCGACGAGCTGCCCCGACTGCGCCCGCAGCCCGACTTCGTCGATCACACGGTCCACGTCGCCCTTCGGCGCCTTCAGCAGCGAGGCGAAGTAGGACAGGTTCTGGCGCACGCTGAGGTCGCCGTAGACCGCGGCGCCCTGTGTGCCGTAGGCGACGCGGTGGCGGAGCTGCCGGGATCCGCCGGGATCGCCGAGCACGGTGACGCCACCCCCGGCGATCCGCTGCACGCCCACGATCGCGCGCATCAGTGTGGTCTTGCCGCATCCCGACGGTCCGAGCAGCCCCGTGATCTGCCCGCGCGGGATCGCGAGGTCGATCCCGTCGAACACCTGCACCGCCCCGCGGCGCACGCGCAGCTGTGCGATCTCCACAGCTGATTTATTCATCATGTGATGAATTATGCGCGCGCAGATCCGCTGCGTCAACGGGATCCGGGGCGGATGCCGCGCTCAGTCGAAGAGGTAGCGCTGGATGGTGGGTCCGATGCGGGCCACGAGCTCGTCGACCGACGCCGCGGCGAGCGCGGGGAGTCTGAGCACGTAACGCGCGATCAGCATCCCGGCGATCTGGGACGCGACGAGCGCGGCACGAAGGTCGGCGTCGTCGACCTCGAGGCTCCGGGCGACGCGGGAGAGCAGCTCCCGTGACAGGAAGCCCGCGAGCAGCGGCGTCGTGAGTCGGCTGCCGATCGCGGTGCGCAGCAGCATGACGCCCCGCCGGCGCACCTCGGGCTGTTCGAACGCCTCGAGCACGTAGCGGATGAGGCGTTCGCCGACCTCGCCGCGCGGGCCGGCGAGAATTCCGGGCACATCGATGTCAGGTCGCAGGGGGATGCCGACGGCCTCGGCGAACAGGTCGGCTTTGGTGCCGAAGTAGTGGTGCACGAGCGCCGCGTCCACGCCGGCTCTGGCGGCGATCGAGCGGATCGTCGCCCCGTCGTATCCCTTCTCGGCGAAGTCGTCGACCGCCGACGCGATGATGCGCGTCCGCGAGTCGGAGCCGCCCCGAGGGCGCCCACGTCGGCGCGGCGGCTTCTGCTCGGTCATGCCCGCCAGCCTATGACGCGTGTCGACGCCCCGGGGTCACTCGTCAGTCGAGCAGATGGCGGAGGTAGCGCGTCGGATGCTCGAGGAACGAGCGCCAGTGGTTCACGATCTCCAGGTCACCCCACTCGGCGGGGCGCACTCCCCACTCCCCCACTTCGAGGATCTTCGCACCGGGCAGAGCAGCGAGCACCGGCGAATGCGTCGCGCACAGCACCTGGCCCCCCTCGTCGGCGATGCGACGCAGCACCGCGATGAGCGCGAGCGTGGAGTTGAACGACAGCGCAGCCTCCGGCTCGTCGAGGCAGTAGAAGCCGGGGTCATCGAAGCGGCTCTCCAGCAGCGCGAGGAACGACTCGCCGTGGCTCATCTCGTGGAACCGCACGTCGGCACCACCGGTCGACGGATTGTCTTCGAGGTAGGTGTAGAACGAGTGCATCGTCTCGGCTCGCAGGAAGAAGCCCCAGCGGTTGGCGCCGACGCCGCGCTGCAGCCGAATCCAGTCCGAAAGCGGTGACTCGGTGGCGCGGGTGCGGTGCCGCGCCTGTCGTGAGCCGCCTTCCGGCGAGAGACCGTACGCGAGGGCGACGCCTTCGACCAGGGTCGACTTGCCGCTGCCGTTCTCGCCCACGAGGAACGTCACCCCCGGGTCGAGGTCGATCCCCTCCTGCAGCACCTGGGCGACCGCCGGAATGCTCGTCGGCCACTCCCCATCCGGCGTCGGGGCATCATCGTTCGGGCGCACCGCGACCACCGGCTGCTGGCGCCGTCGGCGAGAGCTCGGTTCCCAGAACGCATCCATCGTGCTCCCTCCGCGTGGCGTCTCGTGGAGGCTACCGGCATCCGCCGACACGGAGTCGTGCCGGTGCGGTCAGCACTCGATGACGTTGACCGCGAGGCCGCCTTCGCTGGTCTCCTTGTACTTGGTCGACATGTCCGCGCCCGTCTGACGCATCGTCTCGACGACCGCGTCCAGTGAGACGTAGTGGCTGCCGTCTCCGCGCAGAGCGAGGCGCGCAGCCGTGACCGCGGTCGATGCCGCGATCGCGTTGCGTTCGATGCACGGGATCTGCACGAGCCCGCCGATCGGGTCGCAGGTGAGGCCCAGGTGGTGCTCCATCGCGATCTCGGCGGCGTTCTCGATCTGGCGGTTCGTGCCGCCCATCACCGCAGTGAGTCCGCCGGCGGCCATGGCGCACGCGGAGCCCACCTCGGCCTGACATCCGCCCTCGGCTCCGGAGATCGACGCGTTGGCTTTGAACAGTGATCCGAGTGCGGTCGCGGTCAGCAGGAAACGTCGGATGCCGCGGCGACGGTTGGCCTCCGCCATCTGCTCCTCGTCGAGATCGCTCGCGGTCTCCAGCGCGGGGACGTCGGGCTCGAAGCCGAGCAGCGCACTGCCGACCAACTCGCCGTAGGGGGTGACGGCGTTGCCCGCGCCGAGACCCGAGTCGGCGAGGAACCGCCACCAGTACATGGCGACGGCGGGAAGGATGCCGGCGGCGCCGTTCGTCGGCGCGGTCACGACGCGGCCGCCCGCCGCGTTCTCCTCGTTGACGGCGAGGGCGAACGCGCCGAGCCACTCGCCCGGCAGCTCTCGATGCCCGTCTGCCTCGACCGCCTCGAGCTGGCCGCGGATCACTCCGGCCCGCCGCTTGACCTTGAGGATGCCGGGCAGCGTGCCGTCGGCGTGGAGGCCGGCGTCGACGCACCCCGACATCGCGTCCCAGATCGCGTCGAGCCCGGCGGCGACCTCCTCCTCGCTGCGCAGCGAGGTCTCGTTGAGTCGCGCGACCTCGGCGATCGACAGTCCGTTCTCGTCGCAGAGGGCGAGCAGAGAGGCCGCATCGCGGTACGCGTAGGGGAATCCCGCGGTCGTGAGCTTCCCCTCCTCTCCGTCTCTGCGGATGAAGCCGCCGCCGACCGAGTAGTAGGTCTCCTCGGTGACGATCTGCCCCTCGACATCCCAGGCCGTGATCGTCATCGCGTTCGGGTGACCGGGCAGCCGGGTGCGCGGCGCGAAGACGATGTCGTCCTTCGCGAACGGGACGTCGCGGATGCCGTCGATGGACAGCACGCCGCCGACCGGGAAGTCCGTCCAGGCCGACCTCACGTCGGCGGGGTCACAGGTCTCCGGCGCGAGTCCGCGGAGCCCGGCGACGACCGCATCCGGAGTCCCGTGCCCGATCCCGGTGGCACCGAGCGATCCGTACAGCGTGCTGCCTATGCGCGCCACCCGCGGGAGGACGCCCGTGGCGGTGAGCCGTCGAGCGAAGTCGAGGGCAGCCCGCATCGGTCCGACCGTATGGGAGCTCGAAGGCCCCACTCCGATGGAGAAGAGGTCGAAGGCCGAGACGTACGCAGTCACTCGTCCAGGCTACGCGGGATTCGTCGCTTCGGTTCGCCTGGATTAACTCGACGCCGCGTCAAGCCCCTTCAGCCTCGCGCTCCGCAGAGGCATCCTGACGGGACGACTTTCGAGAAAGGGGCGATCATGACCGACAGCACGCCGAACCAGGACGCGACCACGAGCGATGAGGTGAACGCGCTGACGCCGGAGCAGGTGCACAGCACGGGAGGAGCCGACGCCTCGGGCGGTGCGCAGAATCCGGATGAGGTGCCGGCTCCGGGTCAGGTGCAGAATCCGGACACGGCCGAGACACCGGAGCAGGCCGAATCGCCCGAAGACGCCGACCCGAGCGAGGTCCCCAGCACCGAGGAGCTCGAAGAACCCAGCACCGAGAAGGCGCCGGGTGAGGAGCCCAAAGCGCCGAAGCGCGAGGAACCCGAGCCCGACCACGAGGCCGTCGGCATCGGGGTCGTCGACACCGAAGAGCCGCAGGCCGGCTGAGTCGCTCCCTGAGACCCCGGACGACCGCCGAGACCCCGCCCTGCAGACATCAGCTGGGCGGGGTCTCGGCGCGAACGCGGGTTCTCGGCGG
>JAQZBG010000495.1 GCA_029239165.1 Microbacterium sp.
TGCGCGACGGCGACGGGCTGCTCGAGCGGAATGAGTGTGCGCGCTCCCGCGATCGTGACCGCTGTGGCGTGCGGTGAGGACGCCGCCGCCCGTTGCGCATCCTCCGGGCTCCAGTCTCCTCGGTCGTCGGATGCGATGAACAGGCTGGGCACATCGATGGCCGAGAGACGATCGGTCACGTCGGTCCGATCGATGATGAATGAGCGCAGCGCATGGCTCATGCTGGCGCGCGTCGGCCGGTTGAGGCTGTCGACTACCACGTCGCGGATGTCGGGAGTCGCGGCCGAGGCATCCGTCAGCATCGCCGAGATCACTGCCGTGCGTACCGGTCTGGCCACTCCTATGAGGCGGAGGACGGGATGCAGCGCGGCGATCTTGCGCCGCAGGCGAGCAGGTACCGGCTCGGTGGGCGCGCTGATCGCAACGAAGCTGCGGATGGTGGAGGGGTCGGTCGCGAGCTGGTACCCGACGTGGCCACCGAACGCGTTGCCCACCCAGTCGACAGGGATGGTGGCGCCGAGGCCGGCGAGGGCGTCTCGCGCGGCATCCGCTGCTTCGACGACGCTGCTGCGCCGCGAAAGCGGATCACTGCGGCCCAGCCCGGGCGGGTCGATGAGGACGAACTCCCGGTGGGGTGCGCCGGCCAGCAACAAGGGCAGCACGCGGTCCCACGTGTGGCTGTCGACGAACATCGATGACCACAGCACGGTCATGTCGCCTGCACCGATGCGACGCACGGCGAGAGAACCGAGGCGGGTGTCGACCCGCTCGGCGCGTTCTGAGAAGGTCTTCATGAATTTCACGTTACCATGACTAACATGAAAGAGCGCACGTACCGGATGTCGGCCCGAGCAGACGCGGCAGAGGCGACAGGTCAGCGGATCATCGATCGCATGCTGGACCGCCTGCGCACCACTCCGTACGAGCGGATCAGGCTCGACGACGTGGCCGCGGACGCCGGCGTGACCTCGCAGACCGTGATCCGCCGTTGCGGACGCCGGCGTGACCTCGCAGACCGTGATCCGCCGTTTCGGCAGCAAGCCGGTGCTGATGACCACAACGGTCGAACGTGAACTGGGACGCATTGCGGCGAAGCGCGAGGCAGCCTTGCGGTCCAGTTCCGCAGAGACGATCCGAGCACTGGTGGAGCACTACGACGAATACGGGCTGCTGATCCTGAAGACCTACTCCGAAGCCGCGCTCGTGCCAGGGCTGCCGGAAATCGTCGCGCGCGGAAGGGCGTATCACCTCGATTGGTGCCGCCGCGCTTTCTCGGAGCACCTTCCGCCCCAGCCCGACGAGGCGTCTCGACAGAGGCGGCTCGCCCAGATCGTTTCCATCTGCGACGCCACCACCTGGCGCATCCTGCGATTCGACGGGGACTTGTCGTCGGCTCAGACCGAGCTGGCGATCACCGAACTGCTGACCCCGCTTCTGCGCTGAGCGATGCGCATCAGCTTTCGTGCGATCCGTGACCCGGTCGGGTGTCCGTCGGAGTGGCTGGGTCGCCGGTGGCCGTGTCGCGGCGCCGGCGAGCGGCGAGGGCTCATTCGGGAGCTTCGCGGCTCGCGCTGGCCACGTACTTGTGCAGGAGCCTGGCGAACTCGAGCCGTTCGTCGTCGTCCCACTGCCGGGTGATGTACTCGAAGGCTCGCCGTTGCTGATGTCTCGCGCCGGCAAGCACCTCGCGTCCCTGCGGCGTCAGCCGGAGCGTGATGCTGCGCCCGTCGGACTGGGAAGCCACGCGCTCAAGGAGGCCCTCGCTGACGCAGGATGCCGCGAGGCGGCTGACCGAGGTGCGTTCCATCCCGAGTGCCGCAGCCAGCGCGTTGACACTCAGCGATCCGTCGGCCTCTTCCACCATCGCGAGCAGAAGGTCGCGGCGCACGTCGGTTCGCGCGACCTGCATGTCGAGAGGCACGCCGGTCGTGCGGCGCCGCAGCCTCGAGAACGCTGTTCCGATGTTCTCGAGCAGATCGGCGTCGCTCGGGGAGGTCCACGCGGGCTGTTCGCGACCACTCATCTCAGGCTCCTCAATTTACGTGCGTTCTGCACACATGTGATACTTTACACGTAAATGGGGCGTCCGGCTGGTGGCGCACCCGCATGGAACGGACAGTCGTATGCGCACAGCAATAGTGGCAAGCAGGGTCTTCGACGGCACCGAGGACCTCGGGCGCAAGACCGTGGTGATCTCTGACGGGCTGATCGAGTCCATCGGTGATCACACTCCCGCAGACGCCCAGCTCATCGAAGCTCCCGGCGCGACGCTGCTTCCCGGTCTCATCGACGCGCACGTGCACACCGACACTGCGGGCCTTCGAATGGCCTTGCAGTTCGGTGTGACGACGGAGCTCGAGATGCAGGGGGCGAACACCGCCCGCGACCGTGACCACATCACGCAGGACGACAACCTCGCCGATGTGCGTTCCGCCGGATTCGGGCTCACCCCTCCCGGCGGCCACCCCGACGAACTGTTCCCCAAGGACTTCCACCCCCAGCGCGGCGCGGGCCGCGGCGGTCCCGGCGGCCGCCCCGCAGGCCCCGAGCGGGTCGACCCGATTGTGCGCGCGAAGGTCACCAGCCCGCAAGAAGCGGTCGACGTGGTCGGCCAGCTCGCTCGCGCCGGCTCGGACTACATCAAGTTCATGGTCGACGATGGTTCCGTCGAGGGGCACCCGGGCCTCCCCATGCTCGACCAGGAAACGCTGAACGCGGGTGTCGCCGAAGCCCAGCGCCTCGGCATGCTGACGGTGGCGCAC
>JAQZBG010000124.1 GCA_029239165.1 Microbacterium sp.
GGGCGAAAGGCGGTTCAGCGGCGTGGACACGGTGGTCTCCTTCAGGATCGACGTTCCGGAAAGACTAGGACGGCGTGCGTGCGGGTCCTAGGCCGGCCGACACGCAGTGAAACAAACGGGTGTAGGCTCTCGGGGTGCTGTCGTCGATGAGCGCCCCTCGGGCGCGGAGCGGAGCTGCAGGCGCCTCCCGCGCCGCAGGCAGAGGCTGAGGACCAGCCGGAGGCGGAACCCCCGTCCCCGGTGCTGCGTCATACCCCGGCATCCGTCCGGGCATCTCACCCGATCGACTCGCCCTCCGCGGCGACCACTCCGAAAGCACTTCTCATGCGTCCCATCGACGAGCGCGCCATCCGCGCCTCCTTCCTCAACGCCTCCCGCAAAGAGGTCTCCGACCTGAACCTCCCGCCCGAGTTCGCCGAGATCGACTTCGACCGTCTCGATTTCCTCGGCTGGGTGGATCCGAAGCTGCCCCGCCGGGCGTACGTCGTCACGTGGATCGACGATGCGCCCGTCGGAGTGTTCCTGCAGCGTGCCGAGCAGCGTGTGATCGCCAGGGCGCTGTGCTCCTGGTGCGAAGACGTCACGCTGCGCAACGACGTGCAGCTGTTCGTGGCGCGCAAGGCCGGCGCCGCCGGACGCAAGGGCGACTCGGTCGGCGTGCTCACGTGCGCCGAGTTCGGCTGCAACCGCAACGTGCGCATCCTCCCGCCACTGGCCTACCAGGGCTTCGACCGAGAGCTCGCGCGCGACCTGCGCATCCTGCGTCTGCGGGAGCACGTCGCCGGCTTCCTCGCCGAGGTGGCCGGCCCGAGCGCCTAGGCGACGCGTGCGCGTCCGGGCGTCCGGGCGCGCACGTGCGCGTGCGCGGAACCGGCCAGCTCGGCGGAGAGCCGGGCGAACTCCTCGAAGCTGCGTCGTCCGGGCCAGTCCGCCGGCAGCATCGACGGCGGAAGCCCGGGGTCGGTGTACGGAAGCACTCGCCAGCGGTCGATCAGCTGCACGTAGGCGGCGAACGGTTCGGACGGCAACGCGGTGAGCTGGGCCTGGAAGTCGAGGTGCTCTGCGCGCAGCGCCTCGAGATCCCACCACTGCGCTGCCGCCTCGACGAGCGTGCCGGCCGGTGCGGGGGCGGATGCCTGGAACAGGGTCGCCCAGCGGCGGGCGTCGAGCTCCCCCAGGATCTGCTCCACCTCCTCCTGGAGATGCCCGGGACAGATCCACAGTGCGGGGGACACGACCCCGGCGCCGATCCACTGCAGACGGCGGCGCAGCTGGTGCCGGATGCTCCGAGAACTCTCGGGGATCGAGAACGAGACCAGGCACCAGGGGTCGGCATCCGTCATCTCGCGCATCTCGAAGATGCGGCGGTCGCCCCGCTCGAGCATCCCGACCGCAGCCGGGTTGAGGCGGTAGCCGATCCCATCCTCGCGTTCGGCGAGCAGGAGCCCTTTCTGCTTCAGGCGCGTGATGCCGGTGCGGGCCTGAGCGGCAGGAACGGCCAGGTCGCCCGCGAGCGCGACGAGGTCGGCTGCCGAGATCCAGCCGCCGAGCGGACGCAGGAACACCCCGACCAGCGTCCGCAGCAGCGAGGCCGTGCTGCCGGGACGCGCGTCGATGTCGTCGAGCACGGGCGCGGCGGCGAGATCAGAAGTCACCGGACTCCAGGGCGTCGCGCACAGCCAGCACGCCGGTGATCGTCGAGACGTGCGAGGTGCTCAACGGCGACAGGCCCAGGCGGATTCCGTCGGGGAAGCGGAAGTCGGGGATGATGCCGTCGGCCCACAGTCGCCGCGTCACATCGCGGAAGCGGGGGTGGCCGATCGTCACGTGGCCACCGCGGAGGTCCGCGTCGCGGGGGCTGAGCAGCCGCACGTCGAGCGAGGCGAGAACCTCGTCGTACGCACGCACCGCGAGGTCGGTCAGCGACCGCGACTTCTCTCGGACTCCGGCGATCGTCGACTGCTCGATGAGGTCGAGCATCCCCTGCATCGCCAGCATCGACGTCACCGGCGGGGTACCGCTGAGCAGCTGACGGATGTCGCCCGACGGCACATACTCCGGCCCCATCGCGAAGATGTCGGCAGCGCTCCACCAGCCCTGGATCGGCTGACGCAGCACGCCCTGCAGGCCGCGGCGCAGGTAGGCGAACGCGGGGGAGCCGGGCCCGCCGTTGAGGTATTTGTACGTGCAGCCGACCGCCATGTCGACGCCCCACTCATCGAGCTGCATCGGCACGACGCCGGCCGAGTGGCACAGGTCCCACATCATGAGCGCGCCCGCATCGTGCACGGCCGCGGTGATGCCGGGCATGTCCGCGAGAGCCCCGGAGCGATAGTCGACGTGGCTCAGCGAGACCAGGGCCGTCCGCTCCGACACGACGGCCACGACGTCGGCGACGGTCACGCCGTGCACGGAATCGGGTTCGAGCCAGCGCAGAGTCATGCCGGTCTCGGCGGCGACGCCCTCGGCGAGGAACCGGTCGGTGGGGAAGTTCCCCGCCTCGATCACGAGCTCGGTGCGGGAAGGGTCGGCCGTCGCGGCCGCGCGCATGAGCTTGTAGATCAGCACGCTCGTCGAGTCGGCCACGACGGTCTGGCCCACCGCGGCGCCGAGCGCGACCCGGCCGATGCGGTCCCCGAGCTCCATCGGCAGCGCCATCCACTGCTCGTCCCAGGAGCGGATGAGCCGGGTTCCCCAGTCCTCCCTCACGAACGCGGCGAGCTTCTCCGGGATGCCGCGCAGCGGACGGCCCAGCGAGTTGCCGTCGAGGTAGGCCGTGACGCCCGGGGCCTCGGCGAACGCGGCGAGGTGGGCACGCAGCGGGTCGGCGGCGTCGAGCGCGCGGGCGGCGTCGAGCAGGGCGGTGTCGCGGGGATCGGTCATGGTCACACCTTCAGGTCGGTGGGGGCGAGGGGGCGGGCGTCGAGCGGATCGGCCGTCGAGGGGGAGCCGCGGGGGATGAGCAGAAGCGCGGATGCGGGGTCGAGCGGGTCGACGGGGGACAGTGAGCGGAGCAGGGCGGCATCGTCGAGCCCGGCCTCGCGGAGGGCGGCGATCTCACGCGGGTTCAGCTCGACGGGCATCGGGCCGTTGCCGAGATCGGTGCCGTAGAGCACGGTGCCGCCCGCCGCGTGGAAGCGTCGGATGTTGTCGATCGCGACCTCGCGCTCGCGGCCGTCGTGGATGGCGAGAGTCGAGATCCAGGAGGCGCGCGCCGCCTGACGCTCGACCTCGGAATCGCGGAGTCGTTCGGTGAAGGGCGCATGCGCGAGTCTGGCGGCACCGAGACCGACGACCCGCTCGGCTTCCCCGGCGCCCTCGGCATGGGCGACGACCAGGAGTCCGCGATCGGCGGCGAGATCGACGATGGTGCGCAGGAGCTCGTCCGAGAAGACCGGACCTGCGGTGCTGTTGCTGGCGACCTTGATGCACGAGGCCCCGGCTGCGGCCATCTCGGTCACGGCCTCGGCGGCGGCATCCGCATCGGCGATCTCGCGTACCGAGCCCTCCGGCGCCCACGATCGGTCCGCCGGATATCCGCCCGGAGCGGTGAGGAAGGCCCCGGCGTACTCGATGCGGACCGGGTGCGCGGCCCCAGGCGTTCGCAACTCCTCGAAAACCGACATGAAACCGCTGGAAGCCGGGTGTCGGGTGGCTTTCGGTGAAGTTTCTGAGGAGCTGTGAACAGGAAGCCGGCGAACCGCGTCCGGATTCCCGCCGAGGTCGACCACCCGGCCGAGGCGCGAGCCCGCCAGCCGCGTGTGATCCACCAGCTGCAGGTGCACGTGGTGGTCGGTGAAGCCGCCGACCACGACACCATCCAGGCGGGGCAGATCGGCGGCAGCCGTCTCCCGCAGCCGCACACGTCCGTCGACGAGCTCGACGACGCCCTCGCGCCACCCGATCCCGTCGAAGAACCTGGCGGCGTGCATCAGCGACCGATCTCGGTGCGCACGGTGTAGAGCTCCGGGAAGAACGTCAGATCCAGGGCGCGCTGCAGGAAGCCGACCCCGCTGGAGCCCCCGGTGCCGACCTTCATGCCGATCGTGCGGGCGACGGTCTTGAGGTGCCGGAACCGCCAGAACTGGAAGTTGTCTTCGAGGTCGACCAGGTCCTCGCACGCCTCGTACAGGTCCCAGTACCGGTTCGGGTCCTGGTAGATCTCGCGGATCGCCGGCACGAGTTCCGGGGTCTCGCGATACGGATCGCGCACGTCCCGGTCGAGGATCGCCGCCGGGACGGGCAGTCCGCGACGCGCGGCGAAGCGCAGGAACTCGTCGTACAGGGTCGGCTTCTCCCACTCGGCGGTGAGCAGCGCGAGGTTGGCGGGGTGGTCGGCGAAGACGCTCAGCATCTTCTCGTTCTTGTTGCCGAGGGCGAACTCCACCGCGCGGTACTGCACGGACTGGAAGCCGGAGGAATTGCCGAGAGCCCCGCGGAACTGCGCGTACTCGGTGGGGGTGAGGGTGGCGAGCACCGACCACTGCTGGGTCATCACGTCCTGGATGCGCTTGACGCGGGCGATGCGTTTGAGGGCCTCGCGCAGGTCGTCGTTGGCCAGCAGCTCACGGGCAGAGGAGAGTTCGTGCAGGAGCTGCTTGAGCCAGAGCTCGGTGGTCTGATGCTGGATGATGAACAGCATCTCGTCGTGGTGCTGCGGCTCGCTCACCGGATGCTGCGCGGTGAGCAGCTGGTCGAGCGCCAGGTACGACCCGTAGGTCATCCGCCCGGACAGATCGGTGACGATCCCGGATTCGAGGGCGCGTTCGTTCTCGGTGTGCATGCGCCGAACATATCACTTCTGCAGCGGTCGTCACAGAAGTGAAATGTCTGGCGGGATCGGCGGGTGCCGTCAGCGCGTCGTGTTCGCGTCCAGGAAGTCGATCGTCTTCTGCAGGGCGGTCCGCGCATCCGGCAGGTCGAGGTGGAACTGATACTCGTGCGGGAGCTGCGGCTCGTGCGGGGCAGGCCAGAACTGCGTCGTCACGTCGACCCCGAGCTCGTCGAGGCGCTTCGCCATCGGGATGGACTGCAGCCAGGTGAGTCCGTCGCCGTTGCCGCCGGAGATGTAGGTCGTCGGGAAGTCCTCGGTGACCCAGTCGATGGTCGACATCGTGGCCCCGGTCGAGTCCTCGGCCCAGGTCTTCGTGCCCGAGTACGCCCACATGGCCGACTTCAGCCCCCAGCCGGCGATGCCGTCGAGCTGGGCGAGAGCCGACAGGTCGTAGACGCCGCAGTTGAGCACGGTCGCGACCAGTTGGTCCGCCTTCAGGGACGGCGTGATGCCCATGATGTCGGCGTAGTCCGGGCTGGTGATGAGGGTCGCCATCTGGCTGGCCAGCTGTCCGCCGGCGGAGTCGCCCGCGAGGATGATCTGGTCGGGGTCGACGCCCAGCTCCTCGGCATGCTCGTCGATGTAGGCGAGAGCGGCGTCGAGCTGGTGCACGGCGCGCGGATAGACGCCCTCGGGGCCGATCGTGTAGTTCACCGCGATGGTCGTGTACCCCTCGGCGGCGAGGATCCGCATGTACGGGTCGACGTTCTCCTTCGAGCCTGAGATCCAGGCGCCGCCATGGATCCAGACGACTGTCGGCAGGGCGCCGGTGGCGGATGCCGGGCGGAAGACGTCCATCGTGGTGTCTGCGCCCTCGTCGCCGTAGGCGACATCCTTCTGCACGGAGAGCTTCGTCTCGGGGACGTGCTTCTCCATCTCGGCGGCCGTCTCATCGCCGCCCTGGGTGAACACGGCGCGGATGACCATGGCCGAGGGCCACGGGGTGAGCGCGCCGACGATCGCGATCGCGATCGTCACGGCGACGACGATGCCGACGGCGACCTTCGTCCGGTGCCACGGCCGGCGGACCTTCTTCGGGCGTGCGGACTCTTCGGTGTGCGCGTCGATGCTCATGGACCCCTCCATCGATCAGTGTGCCAGTATTCCGACGCGCGCCCGGTCGTTCGAATCGCGTGAACGGGGGCCGATCTCAGCGAGATGCACCCATTCGCATGATTCGGACGCCCGAGGCTCAGGCGGCCATCCCGGTGAGGAGTCGGCTCAGGCCGTATTCGAAGGCGCGGTCGACGTCGCCCCCGAGGCGGAAGGCGCCGGAGAGTTCCATCTGCAGGAATCCCGTGGCCCACGCGGTGAAGAGACGTGCCGCGTCGAGAGCGTCGTCCTCGCCGACGAGCGCGGATGCGGCGCGGATCAGCGGCGCCGCCGAGCGGCCGAGCGCCTCGTGGGACGCGGCGGCGGTGAACATCAGCCGGAAGCCCTCCGGATGCGCGTGGGCGAAGGTGCGGTAGGCCCGCGCGAGGGCGGTCAGGTCATCGGCCGCGGCCTCGAGCTGAGCCGTGAGCGCCTCGATGGATGCGGTGGCCACTGCGGAGAGCAGCGCGTCCCTGTCCCGGATCCGCTTGTACAGCGATGGTGCGCGCACGCCCACCCGTGTCGCCACCGCTTGCATCGTGAGGCCGGCCGGCCCGGCGAGTTCGAGGATCTCGCGCCCTGCGGTGACGATCTCGTCGACGGACGTGCGTTCGGGGGTCGGCATGGCGGCTCCTTCATGGCTATTGACAATAGCCATGATAGCTACGTAACGTAGCCATCGCAAACACTCCGAGAGGATCCGTCATGAAGCTCGCACCGCACCTGCACCGCATCGGCAACGACGTCGTCGCCGCGTACCTCGTCGACCTGCCGGAGGGCATCACCCTGATCGATGCGGGACTGCCCGGACACTGGCACGATCTCCAGCGCGAGCTCGACGACATCGGTCGCCCGCTCTCCGACATCCGCGGTCTCGTCCTGACCCATGGCGACGGCGACCACATCGGGTTCGCCGAGCGGTTGCGGCAGGAAGCGGGCGTCCCGGTGTTCATCCACGCGGCGGACAGCCACCGCGTGCGCACCGGGGAGAAGCCGAAGACGCCGATGGGGCCGGCCCGGCTCGGCCCGACGCTGGGCTTCTTCGCCTATGGCATCCGCAAGAACGCGCTGCGCACGCATCACGTGGCCGAGGTGGTCGAGGTCGCCGACGGCGAAGTGCTCGACCTACCGGGCGCTCCGCACGTGATCGGCATGCCCGGGCACTCACCGGGCAGCATCGCCGTGCACGTCCCTGCGGTCGACGCCGTGTTCGTCGGGGATGCCCTCACCACGCGGCACGTGCTCACCGGGCGGACCGGGGCGCAGCCCGCGCCGTTCACGGACGAGCCTGCGGAGGCCCTCGCCTCACTCGATCGGCTGGCCGCCGTCTCGGCCTCGTGGGTGCTGCCCGGACACGGGGCACCCTGGCGGGGGACGCCGGCCGATGCCGCCGCGGCCGTGCGAGCCGCGGCCTGACGGCGCGTCAGGCGAGCAGCGTCGCCGTATCGCTGATCGTGATCTGTGGGGGATAGAGCGCCATGACCTGCAGTGCGGCCGCATGGTTCTCGGCCGTCGAGCCCGCGCACGCGTCGGCCGCGATCGTCAGGTGCGCGCCCGCGTCCGCCGCGGCCAGAGCCGTCGAGATGACGCAGCAGTCGGTCGAGACCCCGGCCAGCACGACGTGTGCTCCACGTCCGATCACGGCTTCGATCTCGGGGCCCCACTTGCCGAACGTCGGCAGGTCGATCGTCGGATGCGGTGACAGTCCTGCCACCTCGGGGACGAGCTGGAACAGCGGGTCGCCCGGCGGCTGATCGGCGAAGGGCCACTCCGCGAAGTACGCGCCCCACGAAGTCGAGCGATCGGCGGTCGGCATCCACCGGGTCACCAGCACGCGGTCGCCGAATGCCGCGGCCAGGGCGCGGATACGGGGCAGCGCCTCGGCGAAGAACGGCGAGCCCCAGGCGGAGTCGGCAGAGGCGAAGATCGCCTGCGGATCGATCACCACGAGCCAGCGGGTCGGGGGCGTTTCGGAAGAACACTCCGAGGTTCGCGTAGGCCCAGGCGCCTTCGGGTCCGCCGACGAGGAACAGCAGGTAGCCCTGCCAGTTGTTCCAGGGGGCGTCCTCGGCGAAGCCGTTGAGCACGAGGCCCCAGCCGATCACGCTCGTGACGACCATGGTGCCGATCGAGGTCGGGTCCCATGCGCCGTAGCGACCACGGCTGTCGAACAGCGCTTCCTCGTCGTAGTCCTTCTTCCGGCGCAGGATGTCGGCGATCAGGATGCCCGCCCAGGACGCGAGCGGCACGCCGAGCGTGATCAGGAAGCTCTGGAACGGCCCCAGGAAGTCGGTCGCGAAGAACACCACGTAGATCGTGCCGATCGTGAGGATCACGCCGTCGATCGCCGCCGCAGAGGGGCGAGG
>JAQZBG010000125.1 GCA_029239165.1 Microbacterium sp.
CCAGGTAGGACTTGATGGCGAAGAAGCCGCCGATCGCGAGCGAGGCGGATATGAACCAGAAGAACCAGGGAGCCCAGGGGGCGAAGAAGTCGCCGGGGCAGGCGGCGAGCACCGGCGCGTTCTCGATCTGCACGGACCAGCCCGCGCCGACTTCCGGGTAGGGCAGGATGAGCCCGCCGCAGGAGCCGTTATTGAGCGCCGCGATCGCGGGGGTGACCGCCGACACGGCCTCGGACAGCTGGCCGGGGGTGGACGCCACCCATGCGGCCTGCATGGTGGTCTGTGCCGCAGCTGTGACGGTCGCGCGGGGGACGAACGCCCACACCAGCGCGCACTTGACCGGAACGAGAATCCAGTCCACGGGGTTAGCGACCGCCGCCCACCCCGCCGCGTAGCACTGATCGGCGGGGGACGCGCCGGTGCCCGGGCCGGTGCCGGGGTTGATCGAGTTCCCCGTGTTCGGCTGAGCGGTCCAGCCGACCTGGTTCCCGGTGTCGGGATTCGTGATGGTCGGGGTAGCGGTCTGCGAGTCGAAGGTGTGCCGGTATGCGCCGCACTCGATCAGCGCGATCTGCTCGCCCGCATACGTGCAGCGGTACGGGCTCGTCGAGGACGTGCCCTCGTCGGATGCCGCCCACCATCCGGCACAGTCGGCCTCCCAGGTCATGCACGACTGCATGAGCGTGCCGACGACGCGGGACAGCACGAGACCGTGCCCGTTGCCCTCGACAAACGACTTCTTCTGGTCGGGGGCGAGGTCGGGGACTTCCTGGTCCGCGATCTGAGTGATCGAGGTACCGTCGTCGGACTCGATCTTCACCCGGTCGGGGAGGAAGCCGGGACCGCGGCCCGGCGCGGACACGAAGTCCTCGTATGCCTGCGCGCAGCCGAGCCGCGCGGCCGAGAGCGGGACGCCCGCGAGCTCGTTATACGGGTCGCCGTCGCGGGTCACCGACGAGCCGTCACCGGAGACCGTGCACCGCGGCGTGCGGGTCGCATTGTTGGGAGCCTGGTGGGTCTCCGCCACAATCTCACCGCCGACGCTCCAGGCGTACGCCGTCAGATTGGCGTACGCCGACCCGGACAGCGGCAGCGAGCAGTAGCCGCCACCGGTCCCGCTCGTGGCCGGGGCCGAGCTGATGCCCCACGTGCCCGCAGGAGTCGATGGGCTTCGCACGCGGAACGTCGCGCCCGCAGGGATCGCACCCGACCGCAGCAGGCACGTGTAGATGCCGCTCGTGCCGGTCGAGTTGACCGTGGTCGCCCCGTACACCAGAGGGGGGAAGGAGAGCGCCTGATCCGAGTTCGGGTCCAGCGGAACCTTGGAGCAGTCCGGCATCAGGTCGGTGTACATCCACTGCGACACGCCCTCGAACACGGACCCGCACACGCCCGGCAGAACGTCCGCGCCGGTGGTCATCGCGTACACGCGCAGGCCCCCGGAGCCGATCGCGACACCGGCGAGGAACGACCCGACGAGGGGGCCGCCCGCCGCCCCGCGGGTAAGGGTCGCCGCGGTGGTCAGCGGCTTGGGCACCTGGGCAACCGTGGTGCCGGGGCCGACCGCGGCGCGCAGCGCGCGCAGCAGGTTCGAGTACGCGGCATCACCCATCGGCGAGCCAGTGGCGGACTTGGCGACCTGCGAGGGGATGCCGACAATCTCATCGATGGGGCCGGGGATCGGGTCGGTCGCGGACGCCGGGGTGACCGGCAGGACCGAGAGCGCGAGAGCGGCGACGATCACAGCCGCGGACGCGCGGAGAGTGCGGCGCATCGCTTACTTCCCCTCGCGCCGGAGCAGGTACGCCGCGCGCTCGATCCGGGCGCACACGACGAAGGAGAACGTCACCACGAGGATGGAGAGCGTGGTCGCGAGCAGCTGCATGTGAGTCATGCCGGGTCCGTTCGGGAGGAAGGGGAGGGGCCGCGTGCGCTCGGGTCGCACGCGGCCCCCGGTGGGGAAGGCTGAGCCTCAGTAGCGCCCTCGCGGCGCGCTGGCGATGATGTCGTCGGCACGCGCCATGTCGGCATCCCATTGCGCCTGGTCGGCATCGCTCCAGTCATTCGCGCGGCGGTCCCAGATCAGCCCTTGGAAGAACCGGAACCCGGCGCGGATGCCGAGGAACGCGAACATGAGCACGACGCCGCCGCCCACACCCGCGCCGACCCAGGGCAGGACGTCCGCCGCCCCCGCGGCGAGGTCTGCCGCCAGGACGGCGGGGGTGTACGCGGCCACGGGTCACTTGCCGATCTGGCGGAAGAAGGCGAAGCCCTTCCGGATGCCCAGGAAGGCGAACATGAGGATGACGCCGCCGCCGACGCCCGCGCCCACCCAGGGGAGGACGTCCGCGGTGCCCGCGGCGAGGTCGGCGGTGAGCTCGACGGGGGTGTAGCCCGCGGCCAGGGTGATGATGTCCATCTGTGTTTCCTTTCGGTGTGGGAGGTGGTCTCCCGGTGTGCCCAGCCGCAGGAGTGCGGACCGGGAGTCTGTTAGGGCTGGCCCTTCCGAGCCAGCAGCGCGATGACCTGGACGGCGATCCCGAAGAAGAACCCGGCGACGATGAGCGCCACCCAGTCCGCGGGGATCACAGCCGCCCCCGCACGAGCTCGAGCTCCGAGTCACACCACGGCGCATGATGCGCCGGGTTGGGGCACGCGCACGCGGAGACCTGGCGGTAGTCCCGTTCGGGCGAGTCGTCGTGCGGGTCCCACGCCACGAGCTCCGTCCCGGGGTTGATCACGACGTACGCCCAGTCCGCGACCCGGCCCAGCGCCGCGCCGAGCATCCAGGCCAGCGCACAGCAGCCGAGCAGCAGCACGGCCCCGGCGATCGCGCCGACGAGCCAGGCGAGCGAGCCGAGGTCGTCGGCCGGGAGCTCCACGCCCACCAGCTGGAGGCGGTCGGGGGCAGGGATGCGGATCATCGCGCGAGCCAATCCACGAAGCGCACCGCTCCCGCGGTGCCCATGATGATGAACGCGACGGTGAGCAGCTGCGAGAGGGGCGTCAGGTCAGGCATCAGGACCACACCATCCGGGTGAAGGCCATACCGAGGACGACGGCGAGCAGGAAGCCGACAGCGCCGCTGAGAGCGACGGCGACGTCGGCGTATTCCTGCCAGGTGAGGGCGACGGGCTCAGGCATCGAGACCACCAGCCAGCGCGAGACCGAGCCCAACGAGGGCGAACAGGCCCAGCGGGACAGCTACCAGAAGATCGAACATCTCAAACCCCTTGTGTCGGGGGCGGAGGCTCTAACGTGAGTACGCCGGTTGTGTCACCGGTCGGCACCAACGCCGGGGGGGGTGGGCTGCAACCCGCCCTCCCGAAGCCGGGGAATGCTCAGGCCGCGTCTACGGCCTTGAGCGGGGACGGGCCAGCGGCCCAAGGCTCCTCAGGAGCGGCGGCGGGCGCGTCCGAACGGACACGGCTCA
Source organism: Microbacterium sp. (assembly GCA_029239165.1). GTDB lineage: Bacteria > Actinomycetota > Actinomycetes > Actinomycetales > Microbacteriaceae > Microbacterium. The sequence continues at coordinate 3,434 of JAQZBG010000125.1, forward strand.
CCGACTGCGCGCGCTGCCGCCGCAGATCGACCGAGACGATATCGGCGTCACACTCGATGGTGCTCCGCTTCTCGCCCTCGCGCGTCTCGTAGTTCCGGGCGACCAGGCGACCCACGACCAGGACGGCCTGACCCTTCCTCAGAGTGTCGGCGACGTTCTGACCCTGCTCGCGCCAGACATTGACGCGAAGAAACAGGGGATCGCCGTAGTCCTCCCACTCGTTCGTCTGCCTGTTCAGCCGACGCGCCGTGTGGGCGACGTTGAAGGACGCGACCGGAATACCGTTCTGGGTGAACCGGAGCTCCGGGTCAGCCGTGATATTCCCATCGATGGTGACAACTGCACCAGTCATGGAAGTTCTCCCTTGTGTCGGAGGGGGGCGCTGCAACGCCGTTAGCCGGGACGATACACCATTCTGAGAGTTTCCTCATACAACACTTCTCGGGCGTGTCAAGACGACCAGCCGCGAGAGCATTTCTGCTAATGACGGCGGCGGCATCCCCAGGGTGAACTTTCCCGACTCCCATACGGTCCGGCAGCCTCCCGGAGCTCGCTAGCCGCAGGAACCCCCGGCCCTCCCGGATTAACCGATGCCCCCGCCCGAACGACACAGGGTCAACATAACCTTGACGCGAGAGCCAGGTCAAGGTACCATTGACGTATGAACACACACACGATTGAGAAGGCAGCATCGGACCTGCGCTGGTCGGAGATCGAGCTCAAGAAGGCCGTGATCGTAGCGCACGCTCGCGGGCTGACCTGGACCGGCGTGGGCGAAGCGCTCGGCATCACGAAGCAGGCCGCACAGCAGCGGTTCGGGACCGAGTACACCTACTGGGCAGACCGGATGCAGCGCAAGCGCGAGAAGCCCTGCGAGGCCCGCAACGCGGACGGCGTGCGGTGCTGGCGGATGGGCGACCACGACGACGCCGGACGCGACGACGGCGACCACATGTTCACCACCGACCCGTACTTTCACCCCGACTACCTGGACGCCGAAGCATGATCATCAGCCGGAACCAGACCAGCGCGACGATCCGGCTACGTCGTGACCGGGCGCGAGCTCGCGCGATTCGGACCGGCATACAGGCGTTCGCCGACGACGCGCGGAGGCTCGACGTCGAGCTGATCCGGCGCGAGCTCGCCAGCGGCCGACTGTTCTAACCGGCGCACACCGTACACCAGGTGACCGCGGATCACGTGCCATTCGGGGCGGAGCATAGCGAGGTCCTTTCAGAACGGGGTAGGCAGGTCCGCGAACCAGGCCGGGCCGGTATCGTCGGCCTCCCGGCCCTTGCGGTGCGGCGACGCGGTGACACCGAACCCGGCGAGCCAGGACACGAGCTCGCCGGGTGACGCGCCCGTCTCGGCGCGGCGGATGAGCTCGGAACGGCGTCCGGGGCGGGCGTTGAACTTCCTGTAGTCCGCCCCGGACATCGACACCACCGTGTCGCGGGTCGCGGCGTCGGCCTGTTCCTGCCGCTCGGCGAGCTCGGCATCCGTGAGCTCAGCACCGAGCCCGAGCGCTTCCCGCATCCCCTGAGACCAGGCGATAGAGCGCCGCCCCTTCATGCCGAGCTCGTACTGCCGGTACAGCAGCCGGGCGAACTCCCGCCCTTGCAGCCCACGGCCGCGAGCTCGAGGTGACGCAGGCCCCCACAGCTGCGCGATGTACCCCTCGCCCTCCATCGCCCACGCGAGCAGCTGCCCCGGCGTCAGCGACACGATGCCCTGCTTCCCGGCAGCGTTTGTCATCTCGGCACCGATCGATCCGGGCTGCTTGTCCGAGGCATCGGTGGTCTCCTTCGCGAAGTAGTCCGCGATCCGATCCAGCGCCGATGCTTGGTCAACCTGATGCAGATCCTGAGCGCGGATCAACGGGACGCCGAAGCCGAGCGCGACCGCCTTCCGGGACCACCGCTTGAACATCGACGCCAGGAGCTCGCTGTGATCCGTCGCGGTGACCCACGGGAGCGAGTCGTCCACGAAGAACAGCACGTGCACGTGAATGTGCCAGCCGTTACGGGTGGAGACCTTCTGCTCGAACACCCGGAGGTAGTGCGCGATGCCGTGCGCCTCCCGGTCCCGCATCCAGCCGCGGCCCCCGGTCGCCGCCGCCCAGCACTTCGACACGGCGTCGGCGAGCTCGGCGAACTCCTGGCCCTTGTGGTGCCGGATGGTGAACGTGCCGAACCAGAGCGCGCGGCCCGGCTTTGTAGGTTCCCCCTCAGCCGGCGCACCGCTTTCGTCGTGGAAAGCTACAACCGGCTTGGGCATCCATGCGGCGATCGCCTGCTCAATCTCGGAGCGGGTCGCCGCGGCGATCCGCGGCCCGCAGTTCGGGCACGTCCGGGAGCCGCAGGTCAGCAGCCCGCCGTAGTTCACCTTCCCCTCGGGGGTGCGCTGCACGGTGACCTCATCGACCATCGCCGTCATGCCGCACATGCGCTGCCCGTGGCGGGCGGAGTTCTCCCGGAGCCAGTCCATCCGCGCCCACCGGGAGGGCTCGGTGGTCGGGGTGAGAACGGCGTCCGGGCGGTATGCGCCGGAGTGGTCTCGGGTCACTTCACCGCGGCGGGCGGAAGAGTTGTTCCTTTGCTTCTGGACCCGGCCCTCCGGGCCTCTCGGCCCTCCGGGCCTCACGGGGCGCTGTGCGCCCCTCTCACGCGATTTCAGCGCGTCAGTCACCGGAGCACCGTCCCGAACAGGAACGCGACGCCCAGGACGCCCGGGGTGACCAGGAGGGCCACCACGAAGGAGCCGAGCCGGGTGTCGGTGAACGGCTCGCGGTTCACGGCGCGGAGGTCGCGGCGCGTCAGCGGGCGAGCCGAGAAGTCCTCGGGGGTACGCTTGGATTCGAGCAAGGGCTGCATCCTTGTCTTTCGAACGGGTCGGGGTGTCAGCCCCGGCCCGTTCTCTGTGCGGTTGTTGGTGTCAGGCTGGCGCATCGACCGCCACCGGCTCGGAAGGCGCGCCGGTGTCAGTCAGGGTGAGTGCGTCAGAAGCGAGAGCGGGGCGAGCGGGGCGAGTGTGGCCCTTGCAGGTGTGGCGGACGATCCGGCCCTCACAGACCGTGCAGGTGTCCTGTGGGGTCATCGAGGCGATGACCGACACGGAGGCGAGGGTGTCGTAGGCGCGGAAGGCGTCGGAGCCGGGGCCCTTGAACCACAGGGTGCCGATCGCGTCGGGCTTGTCCTTCGCGTTGATGTTCCACTTGTCGAAGAGGACCGCGTCGTAGGCGGAGAACCGGAACACGCGGCGGGGACGCCAGAGCAGCTGGCCGGACTCGCCGGTGTCGGGCGCGGGAGCGTATCCGGCGCACTCCACGACCACCTTGGTCACCTGCCGGATCGCGACATCGATGCGGGAGAAGTCCGGCGCGGTGAGGTAGAGGAACACGTCGGCCTTGCGGAGCTGCTGCAACTTGACCTCGACGCGGCGATCCATGCTGGAACTTGCGCGTGAGCTCGCTACCGAATTGGCCTCGTCCATGTAGACATCGGCGTGCTCGACGTTGACGAGCTGCTCGTAGTCGTCGAACGGGTCATACAGCGGATGCAGACCGCCGTTGCCGTCGAGGATCGGCGTGGTCGAGAGCATGCGCCGATACCCGGAGGTCACCCCAGCTTGGGTGTGCAGGTGGTCGGGGTTGTCGCACTCCCACCAGACGCCGTTACGGGTCGGACTGGTGAGGACCATCATGCAAAGCGTCTTGCCCGCGCCGTTGCTGCCGACGATCGCGACGATCGAGTACTGGGCGAGGATGCGGATCATGCGCCGCTCGCGGGCAGGCCCCGCGCCCCACCACAGGTTGAGGCGGGCGACGATGGGCAGCTTCTCCTTGCCGGGGTTGACGTCCGGGCCGGTGTCGGACCGGTGCCCGGTCGGCGTGGCTGACAGCGCCTCGGTCGCGTTCGCGATCCGTGCAAGCTCTCTCCGTGACTGCATTTCCCGTTTCCCTTTCTGCGAGGGGGGCTGTTCGACGGCCCCCGGTCTCCGCCTCCGGTGCTTCGCCCCTTCCGGCTACGCCCGATGACCGTCGATCAGCTGCCTCCGGAAAGGGGAGTCAGGCCCCAGAGCCAGCGGATCCCCTTGACGAGCCAGAACACGGCCCAGATGCCCAGCAGCGACACAATGACCGTGCCGAGGAAGCCGAGCGGCACCCACGCGCCCAGACCCTCGACGCGGGTCGCGAGGTCGGCCCAGAACCCGGCGACGTCGGCGAGCCAGGTCGGGGGTTCGTCGGTGCCGAACAGGCTGAGGAACCAGGCGGCGATCGACGCGCCGAGGTTGATGAAGAATTCACTGATCACGACATGCCCACGAATCTGTCCAGGTAGGACTTGATGGCGAAGAAGCCGCCGATCGCGAGCGAGGCGGATATGAACCAGAAGAACCAGGGAGCCCAGGGGGCGAAGAAGTCGCCGGGGC
>JAQZBG010000496.1 GCA_029239165.1 Microbacterium sp.
CAGACGGTGCTGGACGGACTCGCGGCCGCGGGGAAGGACCCCGCCACCGCCACCGTCGTGTACATGGGCGGCGACCCGGCCGACAACAACGCCGCGATGTTCAAGGAAGGCGCGGTGGAGGTCATGGAAGCGGCCGGGATCACTCCCGCCGCAGAGCCGCCGGGGGTCTGGGACGGCGCGCAGTCGCAGACCAACTTCGAGCAGGCGCTGACCAGCTTGAACGGCCAGGTCGACGGAGTCTGGGTGGCCAATGACACGAACGCCGCGGGCGTGATCAAGGTCCTCCAGGACAACAACCTGACCGGTGTCGCAGTGTCCGGGCAGGACGCCGATGTCGCCGGGCTGCAGAACGTCCTGCTCGGCTGGCAGACGGCGACCGTCTGGAAGCCGATCGAAGAGCTCGCCACCCAGGCTGTCGATCTCGCGGTGGCGCTGCTGGAAGGCGAGACCCCGGAGGCGGACGCCGAGCTCGAGGACGGCACGCCGTTCTTCCAGTCGACGCCGATCCTCGTCGGCCCGGAAGAGGTCAAGGACGTCATCGCGTCGGGCCAGACGGCGTACGACGAGGTCTGCACCGCCGAGGTCCTGGCCGCCTGCGAACAGTACGGAGTGACCGAGTAAGTCCTGCAGGTCATCGCCACGGGGCGTCGCGTCTGAGGCGCGGCGCCCCGTCCGGCGACACGGCGCATCCCAAGGAGCGAGCATGTCAGAAACCCTCACGGCGACGGAGCCGATCATCCGGCTCGTCGGCGTCAAGAAGTCATTCGGTCCCGTCAGCGTCCTCAAGGGCGTGGACCTCCACGTTCATCCAGGGCGGGTCACCGCCCTGGTCGGCGACAACGGCGCCGGAAAGTCCACCCTCATCAAGGGCCTCGCGGGCGTCCAGCCGTACGATCAAGGCGAAGTGCTGATCGACGGCGTCCATCGGGACCTTCACGCGCCACGAGATGCCTCGGCACTCGGCATCGAGGTCGTCTACCAGGACCTCGCCCTGGCCGACAACCTCGATATCGTGCAGAACATGTTCCTCGGCCGCGAGGAGACGGCGTTCGGGACGTTCGACGAAGGGCGCATGGAGAAGGAGGCGTCCGACACCCTCCGATCGCTCTCCGTGCGCACGGTGAGATCGGTCCGACAAAAGGTGTCGAGCCTTTCGGGCGGCCAGCGGCAGACCGTTGCGATCGCGCGCGCGGTTTTGAAGAAGGCCCGGGTGGTCATTCTCGATGAGCCGACCGCCGCATTGGGCGTCGCCCAGACGGAGCAGGTGCTCAACCTCGTGAAACGACTCTCCGAGCAGGGCGTCGCCGTCATCCTCATCAGTCACAACCTCGCCGACGTCTTCGAGGTGGCCGACGACATCGCCGTGCTCTATCTCGGCCAGATGGTCGCGCAGATCGACACGAAGGACACCAACCGCGACGACGTCGTGGGGTACATCACCGGCGGTGTCGAAGGCGGCCTGCGCGAGCAGGCGCAGGCATGGTGGCAGCGCGTGCGCGCAGGCGACATGGGAGCCCTGCCCGCCATCGGCGGCCTCATCGTCCTCGGCATCCTCTTCTCGCTGCTGAGCGACTTCTTCCTCACCGAGCGCAACTTCGCCAATCTGCTCAACCAGGCCGCAACGCTCGTCGTGCTCGGGATGGCGCTGGTCTTCGTGCTCCTGCTCGGCGAGATCGACCTCTCCGCCGGCGTCACGGGCGGGGTCGGGATGGCCCTGTTCGTGGTTCTCAACACGGTGTGGGGTTTCCCCTGGCCGCTGGCGCTCCTCGTCGGGTTCGGGTTCGGCTTCCTGACCGGTGCGCTGATAGGTTTCTTCGTCGCCAGGATCGGCATCCCGTCATTCGTCGTGACACTGGGTCTCTTCCTGGGGTTCCAGGGGCTGGCGCTGACCGTCATCGGAGCGGGAGGGCTCTACCGCATCGAGGTTCCCGAACTCATCGCGCTGCAGCGTGCGAACCTGCCGACGTGGGGCGGCTGGGTCCTGTTGGCGGTGATCCTCGCAATCTCGGCGGGGACATCGTTCTGGGATCGCGCTCGGCGCCGTCGCGCCGGTGTGCCGAACCGCACGGTCTCGCTCGTGTTCATCAAGCTCGCGGTGATCGCGGTCATCGGCGGAGCGGTTGTGTACGTGCTCAATCGGGATCGGGGTCAGTCGGTCGTAGAAGTCTCGGGGGTTCCCCTCGTCGTCCCGATCGTCCTGGCGATCCTCTGGGTCGGCACCTTCGTACTGGACCGCACGAAATTCGGTCGCTACATCTACGCGATCGGCGGGAATGCGGAGGCTGCCCGACGATCGGGCATCAAGGTCCGCTGGATCAAGTGGTGGGCTTTCGTGATCTGTTCGAGCCTGGCGGTGGCCTCAGCGCTCCTCAGCGTGTCGCGGGTCGGCTCGGTCGATGCCACCGTCGGCCGTGACATCGTGCTTTCAGGCGTGGCCGCGGCCGTCGTAGGCGGCGTCAGCCTCTTCGGCGGGAAGGGGCGCCTGATGCACGCCGCGATCGGTGCGCTCGTGATCGCGACGATCACCAACGGCCTCGGCCTGCTGAACCTCCCTGCAGGCATCAACCTGCTCGTCACGGGCGGCGTCCTCATCCTCGCCGCAACGGTGGATGCGCTGTCGCGTGTGCGATCGGGCGGGGGCAGAACGTAGATCCATCGAGCAATGCGGAGGCGCCGGGCGGAGAACCGCTCGGCGCCTTCGTCGTCCGCCTCCGTGGCGACCTCAGGACTCAACGATCCGATCGCGGTGGGCCGCGATCACCTCGTCCACCCATGCCGGCACGAGCTCGGTCGCACGACCGGCGCGCGCGTCGTCGAACGGCACCGCGTCCTCGAAGAGCAGCAGCGTGTCGCGCGGCTCGAGGTTGAGCTCGATCGTCCGCGCGCCGAAGGCCGCCGCGAGCGCGACATACCCCGCCGCGGGATAGACCGCGCCGGACGTGCCGATGGAGACGAACTCATCGCACGCCACGACCGCGTTCTCGATGCGCTGGAGCTCATACGGCATCTCGCCGAACCAGAC
>JAQZBG010000126.1 GCA_029239165.1 Microbacterium sp.
AGCCAGACCGTGATGTCCTGCTCACCCTCTGCGGTGTTGCCTCCGCCGGCCGAACATCCGGCCAACAGGGTGGCGGCCGCGACTCCCGCGGCGACGCCGATGAACTTGCTGACGCGCATGGTGCTCCTTTGCTTGAACCGTGCTGAGTACGGTTCATTATGACACTGGGGTGGGATAATTCGTCAAGTACAAGTTCTCAGACGGTTGTTTCAGGCGTGTTTCCCGTTCGAGAACAACAAAGCTTGATCTGAGAATTCGGTGTGCTAATTTGATCGCACCCGACGACGGAGAAGAAGAGGGGGCAGCACATGGCCGTGAACAGTCCGCGCTCGATCGTCGCGCGATCGGCTCAGCAGCTGCGCGACACGGGGCCGGCGACGGTCAACGACCTCTCCCGCTCGCTGGAGATCTCGCGCACGTCGGTCGAGAACGCCGTGACCGTCCTGGGCGACTCGGGACTGATCGCGGACGCCCCGGTGCAGAACGGCGGAGGCGCCGGTCGCCCCGCCCGTCGCTACTCTTTCCACGCGGCCGCCGGCACCGTGGTCGGCGTCGACATCGGCGTCGCGAGCGTCCGCGTCGTGCTGGCCGACCTCGCGGGAGCCGTGATCGCGCAGCGCAGCTACCCCGGCGTCGCCGAGCAGCCCGACGGCGCCTCCAAGCTCGCTGCGGTCATCGACGACGTGCGCCGCACCCTCGCCGACGTCGCGATCCCCCCGTCGAAGCTGCGCGCGGTCGGCGTCTCGCTCCCCGGCATCGTCGACGACACGGGCCGAGTGACCACCTCGGTCGTCATCCCGGAATGGTCGGGCATCGACATCGGCTCGCAGCTGCGGCAGGCGTTCGGCTGTCCTGTCGCGGTCGACAACGGTGTGCGCCTGGCGGCCGTCGCCGAGCACCACCTCGGCGTCGCCCAGCTCGTCGACGACGTGATCTACCTCTCGGTCGGCAACCGCATCGCGATGGGCCTCATCCTCGGCGGTCGCCCACGGCGCGGCATCCACAACGCCGCCGGCGACATCGGCCGCCTCGCCTTCCGCGGGCTGAACAGCGAGACCGGACAGATCTCCTGGCGCACCGCCTCGACCGCCGCCGAGGTCTTCGCCCTGGCGCGCGGCGGCGACGCCGCAGCCCAGCACGAGCTCGACGGCTTCATCGACGAACTCGCCCACGGCATCGCGACCCTGACCATGACGGTCGACCCGGCCATGATCGTGATCGGCGGCGGGCTCTCGGCCGCGCATGAGCAGCTGCTGGATCCGTTGCGGGCTGCGCTCCCCGGTCATCTCGGACTGCCGTTCCAGGTGCCGCTCGCCGAAGCACGGCTGGGTGCCGAGGCCGCGGCGCACGGGGCGGTCGTGCACGCGTTCCAGCGGCACGCCGCCGAGATCTACGGCATCGACGACATGCCGGCTCCCCCCATCACCCCCCTGACGCTCGAGCCGGCAGGAGCGGAAGACACGACCCCCGAAGAACCCGAGGAGAAGCAGTGAGCACGTTGAAGGTCGGACTCATCGGAGCCGGCGGCATCTCACGCGTGCACGCCGATGCGTGGCGGGCACTCGGCGCGGAGGGATACGTGACCTCGCTCGCCGGCGCGGAGGAGATCGCCGTGGAGTACGGCTTCGAGCTCGTCTCCGACGTCGATACGCTCATCGGCCTGGTCGACATCGTCGACATCGTGACCCCCAGCAGCACCCACGCCGACTTCGCGCTGCGCGCCATCGGGCGCGGTCGGGACGTGATCTGCGAGAAGCCGCTGGCGGCCACCGCCGAGGCCGCCACCGATGTCGCCCGGGCAGCCGAAGAGGCCGGCGTGCGACTCTTCCCCGCCCACGTCGTGCGGTACATGGGCGAGTACGCGCAGATCAAGGAGGGCATCGACGCCGGGCGCATCGGGACGCTCGCGGTGCAGCGGTTCAGCCGCGCCGGCTCCGCCCCGCAGACGCCGTGGTTCTTCTCGGAGAGCACCGGCGGCGGCGTCATCCGCGACCTGATGATCCACGACATCGATCAGGCGGTCTGGTTCGCCGGACCCGTCGCCACGGTCTTCGCGGTGCAGAATCCGCCCACGGTCGACGACCGGGTCCCCGCACCGGTCACCGCGCACGTCGTTCTGACGCACCGCAGCGGCGTGATCAGCCACCTGCATGCCAGCTGGGTCGCGCCGGGGATGCCGTTCCGCACCAGCGTCGAGGTCGCAGGCTCCGAGGGGCGGCTGCGGTACGACAGCGCCGAGGATACGACGACGCGCACGGATGCCGTGCTCGACGCGGAGGCCACCGACTACCTGCCGCCGATGTCGCCGGCGGAGAGCCCGTACTACGCCGAGATCGCGGACTTCGTGGCCGCGCTGCGCGCAGGCCGCGACGCCAGGGTGAGCGCGGCCGACGGCATCGAAGCCGTCGCCGTCGCCGAGGCCGCCTACGCCTCGATCGCCGCCGGCACGCCCGTCTCGCTCCCCGCCCCTACCCACTCCGAGGCCGAGGAGGCTGCGCGATGACCGCCCCCACCCCGCTGCGGATCGCCGTCCTGTCGTTCGCGCACACACATGCCCTGAGCTATGTGCACGCGCTGAAGCAGATGCCCGGTGTCGAGCTGATCGCCGCCGACCCCGACGGCGCCACGGCGCCCGACGATGCCCCCCGCGGGGCCGCACTGGCTGCCGAGCTCGGCGTCGCGTACGTCGATACCTACGACGCGGCCTTCGCCTGGAAGCCCGATGCCGTCGTGGTCGCCGCAGAGAACTCCCGGCACCGCGCCCTCGTCGAGCGCGCGGCCGCCGCGGGGGTGCACGTCCTGTGCGAGAAGCCACTGGCCACGTCGGTCGCCGATGCGATCGCGATGCGCGAGGCCTGCGAGAAGGCCGGAGTTATCCTCATGGTCGCCTACCCGGTGCGCTTCGCCCCGAGCGTGCGCGACGCGATCGCCGAGCTGCGCAGCGGTCGCCTCGGCAAGGTCCTCGGCGTCACCGGCATCAACAACGGCAAGCTCCCTCAGGATCGCGCCTGGTTCACCGATCCGGAGCTGGCAGGCGGCGGCGCGCTCGTCGACCACGTCGTGCACTGCGCCGACCTCCTCGACGAGCTGCTGGGCGAACGGGCGCAGTCGGTCCGGGCGGTGTCGAACGGCATCCTGCACGCGCAGCGCGAACTCGCCGTCGAGACCGGCGGGCTCGTCACCATCCAGTACCCGAGCGGCGTGGTCGCGACGATCGACTGCTCGTGGAGCTGGCCGATGAGCTCGGCGACCTGGGGCGGACTCACGCTGCAGGTCGTGGCCGAGCGCGGCACCGTCACGGTCAGCCCCTTCGCCCAGGGCGTCGCCGGGCACGACGCACACGGCGAGACGTGGAGCCCGGTGGGTGCGGACCTCGATGCGCTGCTGCTGGAGGAGTTCGTCCGCGCCGTGCGCGACGGTCGCCAACCGCAGCCCGACGCCGGTGTCGGCATCCGCACAGTCGAGATCGCCACGGCCGCTCTGTCGTCGGCCGCTCGCGGCGGCGAGGTCGTACGACTCCACTGACCGGGCGAAAGCTCCAGGCCGGCGGCTAGCCGCTGAAGAGCTCGGCCTGCGCAGCGATCAGGTCCAGTCGCGTGGTGATGGCAGCGTGCCAGCTGCTCCAGCCGGTCAGGACGGCCGCGAAGGCACCGGCTGCGGCAGTCATCGTCACGGGTGATCCGACCATCGCGCCATAGGCGAACCATGCGGCGACCAGGATGATCGCGCCCGCGGCGCAACCGACAAGCCATCGCCGTTCAACTCGAAGACGTCTGGCCCGGTTCGCCTCGTCATCCATTGAACCCGCCTCGCAATCCCGTTCTGTATCAGTCGTCTCAACCGGTGAAATGTTACACGTCGCCAGGTCGGCACTCAATGACCGGGCGGCGAGCGGCGACGCCTCGGGAGGTCGCACGTCCCCCCGACGCGGACCCACAGGGGTCCCCGTCGGGGGGCGCAGCCCGGTGCGGGAGGGGGAGGCGCACCGAGAACAGGCGGCTGTCGCCGCGGCTGGTCGCGGGACGGGTGATCTCAAACGAATCGAGCCCCGCGTCTTGTCCGAGCCGGTCTTCCCCAGGACCCGTTCTCGAACAAACGATGCTTTCACTCTATACGACATTCGACCAGGTAACGTGTTACCTTCGGCCAACCTTCGGAGAGTGCCAGGCTTCGGTCCGGCGCGCATGCGAGGCTCGAGGCGAGACATCGCGTGGTGTCTCCTGACGCACCGGACATCAAAATGATTCGGGCGACCCGATCGAGCTCCGGTCACCCACTGATCCCATACTCCATAGTGTCCGCAGGCCATCGAAACGTCACACACTCGATCCCACGGGCATGGAATCGGCCCGGCTACCGTTGCATCAGCAGGCAGCATCCATCACGGAGGGAACACCATGCGCATCGATCTCACGGGCAGGACGGCACTGGTCACCGGTTCCACGCAGGGCATCGGCCGAGCGATCGCCGCCACCCTCGCCGACGCCGGCGCGCGCGTCGCGGTCAACGGCCGCAAGCCCGGCACGGTCGCCACCGTCATCGCCGAGATGCAGGCAGAGAACCCCGAACGCGATCTCGTCGCGGCCGCAGGGGACGTCACCGATCAGGCGGGTGTGGACGCAGTGCTGGCCGCGATCGGGGATGTCGACATCCTCGTCAACAACCTCGGGATCTTCGGCGCGACGCCCGCCCTCGACATCTCTGATGAGGAGTGGCGCCGCTACTTCGATGTGAACGTGCTGGCCGCGGTCCGCCTCATCCGCGCCACGCTCCCCGGCATGACCGCGCGCGGGTGGGGTCGAGTGCTCAATATCGCCAGCGACTCGGCCGTGGTGATCCCTGCCGAGATGATCCACTACGGCATGTCGAAGACGGCCCTTCTCGCGGTCTCCCGGGGCTTCGCGAAGGAGGCGGCGGGCACCGGCGTGACCGTCAACTCGGTGCTCGCCGGCCCGACCCACACCGGCGGCGTCGAGGACTTCGTGTACGACCTCGTCGACCCGAAGCTGCCGTGGGACGAGGCGCAGCGCGAGTTCATGCGGCTGCATCGTCCGCAGTCGCTGCTGCAGCGGCTCATCGAGCCCGAGGAGATCGCGAACATGGTCGTCTATCTGGCCTCCCCACTCGCCTCCGCGACGACCGGCGCCGCGGTGCGGGTCGACGGCGGCTACATCGACTCGATCGTCCCCTGACGCGAACGCCGCCGAAGCCCGAGCGGGCAGGGCTCAGCCGAGCACGGCGAGGTAGCTGTCGAACCAGGACGCGGCGATCTTGGTGGCGGTGTGCGCCAGAGGCACCCGGACCGGCGTGCTGAATGTGCCACCGGTCGCACCGGCACCCGCTCCGCCGGTGTCGTTGAAGCCGGCGAAGTAGACCTCGCCCGACTCGAGCAGGAACAGTGTCGTGTCATTCGCCATCGCGACATCGGTGACGACCGCACCCGCGGGCATGATGACGGGGGTGAGCGTGGCACCCGGGGCGGCGGAGCTGCCCGTGCCCTGGGAGCTGCTGGTGTTGGCCCCGAGCGCGTAGACCGACCCGTCGGTCATGATCACCAGCATCCGGTATTGGCGCACGACGACCTTCGCGGCGGTCTTCCCGGCGGGGAGCGTCTTCTGCGTGAGATAGAAGTTGCCGCTGCCGCCGTAGGCCGATGTCCCCGCGGTGAAAAGCCGGCCGTCGTCGGTGACGACCGCGGAGGACTCCCAGCCGAGGCCTCCTGAGGTGACCCCCGCGATCGGCGTGCCGGGGGCGGTGAGCATGAGGAGCCCCGCCGATCCGGCCGCAGCGCTGACTGCGCTTCCCTGCGCGGAGTAGCCGTAGCTGTCAGCCCCCGCGACCATCGCTTGCCCGTTGGACAGCACCATCAGCACGGCGCCCCAGGGGTTGACCTCCGCGGTGAGCGCGCCCGCCGGCATCGTGTAGTTGTTGCTCACGCGCTGCCAGTAGCGGGTGTTGGTGTACGCCGTACCGAAGCCGCTCAGCTCGTTGTCGCCGGTCGCCCATACCCCGCCCGTGGCGTCGACCGCGACGGACGACAGCTGGTCCGTCCCGGTGCCGATGTGGACGATGTTCCCGAGCTGGGCGCCGGGCGCCGTCAACGCCGCGACAGCGCTCGTGCGGTTCGTGGTGGTGCCGTCGCCGATGATGCCGGCCGCGTTGTAGCCCCGACCCCACAGGTTGCCGTTCTGATCGGCGTAGAACAGCGTGGAGTAGCTGGAGCCGACGGCCGTGGCGCCCGTGATGCCGAGGTTGTCCCAGAGGGGAACGGCACTGGTCCGCGCCCCCGTGAGGTTGTCCGAGCCGGTCTGCCCCTGCGCCGAGTATCCCCATGCCACGAGCGGCACCGAGGTGACGGGCTGCCCGGACAGGATCGTGAAGGCCCGTGGGGATTCCACCCGCACCGGCCCCTGCGCAGGCTCCGAGCGGTTGGCGACGACGCGGAAGTCCACGGTTCCGGTGGCGCTGGTGGTGAACGTTCCTTCGCTGAGGTCGGCGAACGGCCCCGTTTCGAACGCCAGACCGTCCGGGAGCACGATCGTCACTTCGGTGTTCGGCACGACGGCGTTCGTGGAGATGTCACGGACGGTCGCCGTGTACACCGGCGTGCGGCGCCGGTCCTGCAAGGCGGGCGGCAGCGACGACGTGGCCGAGGTGCCGACCGGAATGACCCGGGAGATCGGCAGTGTTGCCGCCGTCAGACCGGTCAGGGCGACCGTGTGGCCGAGGTCGCAGGTCGCCGAGCCGAGTCCGCCGCCGAGGGTCCCGACCGATACCGTCCGCGTCGCCACGTCCGACTGCCATTCGGTCCCGGCGCGCGTGGACACCGCCGCTCCGACAGTCGTGCCGGCGAGCGGTCCCAGCGCGGCCTCGAGTTCCGCCGCCGTCGCGGTGAAGGTGAACGTGTACAGGCCCGCGGCGGGTCCGGTCACCGCGATGCGGTCGGTGGGAGCTTCGAAGACGGTCCCGGCGGTCACCGAGAATGCGAGCAGCATCCGCGTCGGATCGTCGAGCACCGAGGTCCATGTGATCGTGACGCCGCTCATGGCGCCGTTCGTGCCCTCGTTCAGCGTCGTACAGGCGGTGATGGCGGGAACGTCCAGCGTGCCCGCCTCCACGGGTGCACCCGCGTACTGCGCGTCGAGCCAGGCCGCCTCCGTGATTCCGAGCAACGCGTCGCCGCGCACACCGGCGGGGGACGCGGTGACGGTCATGGCTGCGATGCACGCGGCCATCCCGAGGATGAGGAGCCTGCGGAGCGCTTTCATCCACGCCCCCTCGGGCCCGGGCGTCGGCGGGCGAGGAGCGCGATCCCGATGCCGACGAGCACCGCTGCCGGCGCGGCGAGCAGTGCCAGACCGGAGCCACCGGTCGGAGGCAGTTCCGATCCGCCGTCGATCCCGGTGTCGACGGTGTCTCCGCCCGCGGTGGCCCGCACGGTGACCGAGGCACCGGCCGCGCCTGCTTCCGGAGACTGCGGCTGGGCCGTCAGCGCCACCTGCACGTACTCGACAGCAGGTGTCGCCGTGGCGAGGAGGTCCTGCCAGACGCCGTCCGTCGGCAGTGGACCCTCCGGCCGCAGCAGCCGCTCACCTGAAGGACAGGTGCCGTCGGCGAGCCACGGTTGCGCGCAGGCGCGGACCTCGGCCCGCAGTCCGAACTGCGGGTCACCGGTCGACGAGATGGCGATGGCGAGGTCGCCGTCGGCGGGTGCCGCCGTCGCATCCACGTCGAGGTGCCAGCGCAGGGGAACCAGCGGATCGAGCGCCTGCACGCCGGCACCGGCCAGGTCGGAGCGAACGCTGAGGTACTCCGTCGCGGTCGCCGCAGATGCCGGTGTCGGAGC
>JAQZBG010000127.1 GCA_029239165.1 Microbacterium sp.
TCGCGGAAGAACGCGGACGTAGTCTTCCGCCAGAATCGAGTATCCACCCATCGGATGCCTAGCCGGGACGACAGCGAACGAGTACTGGGCGCGCTAGATAGCCTTGGGCCGTGGAACGCGGCGGATCGGCTACTTCGCGGGCGGCGCTCCGTCTGTCCTCGGTGCGACGGCGGCCGAGCTCTCCAACTGGGCGGCCACGTCTGAGTCGTCGAACCCGTCGAAATGGTCGAACTCGGAGTTCGCGAATCCGTGCAGCGATCCGGTCACGGCAAGCCCGAGCAGCACACCCAAGGCGATGGCCATCATCGTGGCGACCGTGGTGATGATCGTGCTCGCGCCGCCAAGATCGCCGTAGAGCACACTTGCGACGCCGATGAGCCCAAGTGCTCCTGGCACCAGGAGCCAGAAAGCGGGCAGGAAGCTGACCAGCGCTGGCGGGCCCGTGCGTTGCCGGGCGACAATCACAGCGACGGGCGTCATCACAGCTGCGCCCACGAGTGCTGACAGCACTCCGTCGAAGAGGACGTCTCCGATCACCTGCGCTCCATATGCCACGTAGAGCACGACCAGGATCCATCCGATCGATCCCGGTCGTGCGCACTGGTAGACGGTGATGCCGAGACCGAAGAGTGCCACCGCAATCCACGGTGCGAACGGGCCGAGCGGGCTATCGGCTGCGGGCTCGTAGGCGGGAATGCCGACGAGTGCGGATGCTGCGACGATGCCGGTTGCGAGAAGAAGGAGGCGCATCGCACCGGCGGCTACGCGAGCCGCTCCCGACATGATCTGGCCCGTCGCGAGCTCGATGACTCCGATGGTCAGCAGGCCCCCGGGAAGGAGTATGACCAGGGGTGCGACCATTGCGGGGAGAACTCCTGGATCGACAGCGCGGGCGACGAGGAGCACTATCAGCGCAACGCTCAGCGAGACGCCGACGACGACGAGCGCTTGAGAACTTGACGCCAGTCGCTCCGTGAGGAGCAGCACTGTCCCGACCGCGAGTCCCAGAAGCCCGGCGAGCAGAACCCCCATCCAGGAGGACTCGAGGAGCACGCTGAGCGCCGCCGAGAGGAGTCCGTAGGCGCCGATGCGCTGCGGGCGCGAGTAAGGAGAGGGAAGGCGGGCCACGTGATCGATCTGTCGCCTGACCCATGCGGCGGCGCCCGGCCGACTGCGGGCTACGCCGACGATCCGGTCGACGATGTCGACTTGGAAGAGGAGGAACGAGGTGTCGCCGGCTGACACCGCGCGGGTCTGCGCCACGGCATCCTCAGCGGAGGATACGAGGATCGATGTCGGAAAGACGATCGCCTCTGCTGTGGGCCTGCCGCTCGCCGCAGCCAGGTCTTCCAGCGCGTCGCGGACGAGGCCCACCGGGTATCCACTGTCGATCATGGCCGTCCCGAGTGCCGCCATCGAGTCCAGTACAACCGGGACCGGGACCGTCTCTGTGGTCACCACTGCGGGGCCGCGCTGGCGCGCGGGAGCTGGGCGCCTGCGCATCAGCGACCAGACGAACAGCCCGGCCGCCAGCAGCACCCCGATGGCTATGAAAAGGGTGGGCAGGGAGATCGTTGATGTGGTGATGGCCGGGGGCACCGCCGGCACCGGGGTCACTGTGGAGGTCGGCGTAGGGGACGCCGTAGGCGAGGGTGCGGGTGTCAGCGAGGGAGTCGGGGGCGCCAAATCGGAGGGCGAAGGGGCGGGAGTCGCAGAACTCGTCGGGGTCGGTGTCACCGATCCCGTCTCCGTCGGGGTGGGAGTGGGGCTCGGGGACTCGGTGGGCTCGTCCGGGGCCGTCGTCGCTGCGGGCTGATTCATTCCCTGCGGCTGGACGGCTTCCGTCGCGGAGACGGCCGCCCACACGGGGACGGAAAGGCTCAAGCTGACGACTACGACGACGCCTGCGAGACCAAGCAGGCTCCCGTAGGCCTTCGCTCCTCGCATGGGTGTCGCCTTCTCCCTCGGGGGTGCCTGTGAGAGCCACGGTACGCACATCCGCCGCGGGTTGCACACCCAGGGTTTCGCGTCGAGCTGACGCTTCGGGCACACCCCTCGCCCCAGGAATCAAACGCCCATATAGTTTGCGCTATCAGCCGGATTCTCCAACGGAGGTCATGATGGTTCAGTCAATGACGACAGATCGATCCGAGGGAGCGGCACGCCCACAGACACGGGCACCGCGTGCATGGTGGGCATCATGAGTTCCGGCGGTGCCGCGGCGACGCCGCTCGCCAAGCCCTCGCGCGCGATGCCGCCCAAGGCGGTCTTCATCTCGTGGATCGCGTTAGCGCTGATGACGACGAGTTCGGTGGCAAGCTTGCGGCCGGCGCCGACGATGGCGGTCTACGGCCTCGCTTCGGTATTCCTTTATCTGGTTCCCGCGATTGTGTTCCTGTTGCCGACGTCCCTGGTGGCCGCCGAGCTGGCATCGGGGTGGAAGGGTGGCGTTTACAACTGGGTGGCGACGGGAATCTCGAAGCCCATGGGCTTCCTCGCCGTGTGGTGCCAGTTCGCGATGACGATCTTCTACTATCCGACCCTGCTCGGATTCGTCGCGAGCACCCTCGCCTACGTGATCAACCCGGAACTGGCCAGTAACGGAGTGTGGACCGCGCTGGTGATCATGGTCTGTTACTGGTCGGGTGTCTTCATCTCCTCACGTGGCACCAAGGCCGTGGCCGGGTTGGCCGGCGGCGGTCTCATCATCGGCACGCTGATCCCGGGTGCGATCCTGGTCCTCCTCGGGGCGGTGTACCTCGGTCAGGGCAACCCGTCGGCAGCGCCGATGACCGCGGCGAACCTGCTGCCCCAATGGGCCGGGCTTGCCAGCCTGGTGCTGATCGTGAACAACTTTCTGTCGTACAGCGGCATGGAGATGAACGCGGTGCATGTCTCGTCGATGCGCAATCCGTCGAAGGAGTTCCCGAAGGCGATGTTCTTCGCCATGGGCCTCGTCCTGCTCATCTTCATCCTGCCGGCGCTAGCGATCAGCTGGATCGTTCCGGCCGATGAGCTCTCGCTGACCGCCGGGGTCATGCAAGCCTTCGACCTGGTCTTCGCGAACTTCGGTTGGCAGTGGCTGACGCCGATCATCGGGATCATGCTGGTTGCGGCATCCCTGGGTGGCATGCTCACGTGGCTGGCCGGCCCCTCAAGGGGTCTGCTGCTGATCTCGCGCGAGGAGGGTTACCTGCCGCCGTTCCTGCAGAAGATGAACAAGCACGGCATCCAGCAGAACCTGCTCGTGACTCAGGGGATCGTGACAACGATCATCGCGTTGGGGTACGCGCTCATCCCCGATGTCTCGAGTGCGTACTGGATCTTCTCGGTGATCACGACGCAGGTGTACTTGATCATGTACCTGCTGATGTTCGTCGCCGCGGTGCGGCTGCGGCGGCGTTATCCCGATCAACCACGCGGCTATCGCGCCCCCATGCTCGTCAGCCTCTGCGGCGTGGGCTTCGCCGCCTCTCTTGCGGCGCTGCTGGTCGGGTTCGTCCCGCCATCGCAGTTCGGCGGCGGGAACCCGATCGTCTACTTCTTCATCGTGGCCGGCGGTGCGCTCGGACTTGGACTGCTCGTGCCGTTCCTGTTCTACAGGTTCCGCAAACCGTCCTGGAAGCAGCCCGTCACCGCGGAAGCCGATGACTCTGGTGCTCCCAGTGCTTCGGAGGGGACGCCGTCATGAGTACCCCCACACAACAGAGCGGCCGAGAACGCGGCGTGATCTACACCGTCGTCATCGTGGTCCTCATCGTCCTCAGTGTCATCGCGTTGCTGATGTTCAGAACGGACCGGCAGAACGCCGCAGCCGATGAGAAAGCCGAAGAGCTGATCCAGGCTTTCGAAACGGCCGGGATGGCCGCGCCATCCGCAGATCAGATCGCCAAGGTCCTCGGGGATGACGGGGGCGCTGTCTGCGCCGACCCGAACGGCGCCCTCACGCGAGGGCTCGTTCTCAATGAACTCACCAACGGTGCCGCAGGCCCCGGTCGGCGCCCCGTCATCGTCGAGGATCGGGTGCTGAAGAGCCAACTCCTGATCATCGGTGTGTACTGCCCCGACGAGCTGCCGAACTACGAGGAGTTCGTCGAGCGCCTCGAGACAGTGAACGGCACATGAACACCGACCTGGGATCGCGCACCCACGACCTGATGGCGACGGTGCGGTCCGAGCTCGCCGAGCTCGTCGCACTCAAATCAGTGGCCGACGCACGCCAGTTCCCTGTCGAAGGATGCACCGAGACCGCGTACTGGGTGCGCGACAAGTTCCTCGATCAGGGATTCCACGACGTGCGACTCGAGGTCACCCCTGACGACAGTTATGCGGTCGTCGGTTCCCGCGCCTGCGCAGACCCCGCGGCGCCGACCGTGCTGCTGTACGCGCACTATGACGTGCAACCACCCTTGGATGAGGCGGCCTGGAACACCCCACCTTTCGAACTCCACGACGTCGACGGACGTTGGTACGGTCGCGGCGCAGCCGACTGCAAAGGAAACATCCTGATGCACCTGCTGGCACTCCGGGCCATCGGCGACGACGTACCGATAAACCTCAAGCTCGTCGTCGAAGGGTCCGAAGAAGCCGGCACAGGCGGACTCGAGGCATTCGTCGCCGCCAACCCCGAACTTTTCCGCGCCGACGCCATCCTCGTATGCGACACGGGCAACGCCGCCGTCGGACGCCCCGCCGTGACAGTCAGCCTGCGAGGAATGGTCAACGTGGTCGTCTCCGTCGCGGCGTTGGATTCCGAAGTCCACTCCGGAATGTTCGGCGGGCCCGTTCCCGATGCGCTCGCCGCGCTGATCGCAATCCTCGCCACGCTTCGCGACGCCAAAGGCAACACAGTCATCGCAGACCTCGACTGCTCAGGAACCTGGGCAGGCGATCCCTACCCCACCGATCAATTCCGAAGCGATGCGGGTCTCCTCGACGGCGTCGAACTCGTCGGTGACGGCAGCGTCTCCGACATGCTGTGGGCGCGCCCCGCGATCACCGTTCTCGGAATCGACTGCCCGGCCGTGCTCGGCTCGACAGCCGCGCTGACCCCGCGAACCGCGGCCCGACTCAACCTTCGACTCCCTCCCGGCATGGACCCCGTCGCCGCCCGCGACGCACTGGCAGCCCATCTTCGGGCCGCCGCACCGTGGGGGGTTCACGTAGAGGTCGAGACGGAGGCCATCGGAGCGCCGTTCCTGGCCGAAACGAGCGGCCCCGCGTATCGGGCGATGGCCGCCGCGATGAACGAAGCCTTCGGGGTGCCCATGACAACGCTCGGCCAGGGCGGCTCCATTCCGCTCTGCAACGTCTTCGCGGACATCTACCCCGACGCGGAGATCATCCTCATGGGCGTCGAAGAGCCCCTTGCCCTCATCCACGCGCCCAACGAAAGCGTCGACCCGAACGAGATCGAGTCGTGCGCGCTCGCCGAGGCGCTTTTCCTCCGGAACTACGCTCATGCGCTTTCGTGACCAATAATCCGGCTCCGACGGCGACCGCCTTCGGCGTCGGCGTACGCGCGCCCGTCGCGCCTTGTCGGTTCACGTTCCGGGTGCGGATCTGGGGATCGAGCATTCGAACGCAGCGACCGGAGAGCCGTGAGGCTTGAGGCTTGATCGGAGTAGATTTCAGATGACCGGCGCCGTTCCGGATCGGAAGCGGCCTCCGGCGAGGAGGTCTGATGACTGACCGAACGACGCGGGACGAACCTGCTCCGTTTACCGCTGCGGACTTCGCCGCGAGACTTCAGCGAGCGGCGCGGTCCGCGGAGGCCGCGGGTCTTTCCGGACTGTTGCTCACCCCCGGACCCGACCTGCTCTACCTCACGGGGTACGCGCCCGTCGCGATCACCGAACGCATCACCATGCTGGTCGTCCCCGTCGACGGCGAGCCCACGATGATCGTCCCGAGGCTCGAACGGCCAGACGCGGAGGAGACACCCGGCGCATCCGTCTTCCGGCTCACAGACTGGTCCGATGGCAACGACCCGTACGAGGCGACCGCTCGACTGCTCGGGCCAGGGCGCTACGCACTGTCCGACTCGGCATGGGCGATGCACCTGCTTGGGCTGCAGGACCGGCTCCCCGACATGTCGTGCGTGTCTATGACGACCGCACTCCCGATGCTGCGAGCGATCAAAGATGACGACGAACTGGAGCGGCTGGCCGCGGCCGCCGCGGCGGCGGACGCGGCGTACGGGGAGATCCTGGGGGTCCGGTTCGCCGGTCGGCGCGAGACCGACGTCGGCACCGACCTGGCGGCGCTCCTCAGCCGATTCGGACACTCGCAGGTCGACTTCACCGTGGTCGGCTCGGGTCCAAACGGGGCGAACCCGCACCACGAGATGGGCGACCGGGTCATCCAGGACGGCGACATGGTGGTGCTCGACTTCGGCGGCATCAAGCACGGCTACGGATCGGACACGACCCGCACAGTCCACGTCGGCACGCCCACCGACCTGGAGCGCGAGGTGCACGAGATCGTGCGCCGAGCTCAGCAGGCCGGGTTCGAGGCGGTTCGGCCGGGTGTGGAGTGCCAGGAGATCGACCGCGCCGCGCGTGCTCTGATCACCGAGGCCGGCTATGGGGAGTACTTCATCCACCGTGTCGGGCACGGCATCGGGCTCACCACGCACGAACCGCCCTACATGGTAGAGGGTGAACGTCAGCGCATGCTGCCTGGAATGTGCTTCTCGATTGAACCGGGCATCTACCTTCCGGGGCGGTTCGGTGTGCGCATCGAGGACATCGTCACGGTGACAGCGGAGGGCGGGCGCCGGCTCAACCGGACGCCCCACGAGATGGCGATCGTCGAATAGCGGCACCTCGCAGCAACCGCCCTGGAGTGACAGCCGGCAAATCGCGCGCGAGTCCAGTGCCATCCTGCTCGTCTCCGGATGCATCAGCGACTCGGGCGGGCGCGAGGGGCTTGCACGCGTAGCGAGCGGCCGAGGCCCGTCGTGCCGTCGCGGTGGCGAAGTCCCGACATCCGCACTCGACGTCGGAGTACTGGACCGCCATGTATGAGGGCGCACAGGGCGACTTCGCCTGCGTGTCAGGCCTCTGCCCGACGCAGACGATCTCGAAGACGCACACCCCTTCATAGGCTGAGGACATGAGGGAGTCGACGATGGGGCTGTACTGGAAGGTGATCGCCTACGGCTCCATCGTCGGCATCTCGCTGGCGATCGGAGTGCTCGCAATCTACTACCTCACGATTGCCCACGAGTTCACATGGGCGACCGTGGGTGACAGCGTCCGATGGGGCCTTCTGCTGGGTCTGCTGACGGCCGCCATGGTGACCGCTGGGACCTGCGTCATGGCGCGCCCGATCTACACCGCATGGGGCAGGGGCTGTTCATTCTGCTGAGCTTCTTCAGCCCGCTCGTCGGGTGGTTATTGCTCGGAGTCTTGAACGGCGTGCTGGTTGGGTGGGATTTCTTCTTCTTCGCACCTTGGATCGCGGGGGTCTCCAGCGTTACCGCCGCCTTAATCGCCGCGATCTCCACGTTCTTCATGCCGCATGTGCACGACGACAAACCACCAACCGGTCGCTCGTTGGACGAGCTCTTCTAGCCCGTTGCAGGCTCGCCGTTAGATCTCTAGGCTGCGCCCGGCGAGTCGTCCTCGTCCGGGCCAGTCGTAGAGACTGTATCCGGTGCCCACACCGTGCCCACATCTGAACAGGATCCAGCCCTTTTGGAGGCGGATCGAGAGCAGGTACGTCGGGGCGTGAACCCGCGAGATTCCGCGGCTGAACGGCTGAAGCGGATTGAGTTGGATCGAACCTCTTCGGGTTCAAATCCCATCGTCACCGCCAGAAAGCCC
>JAQZBG010000128.1 GCA_029239165.1 Microbacterium sp.
CGCCGCGTAACCGGGACGCCCGGCATCCTGCACCAGCAGCTGCAGCGACGGACGGACGACCTCGATCGCAGCATCCGTGCCCACACCGCGGCCCTCCGCATCGGTGGCGGAAGGTTGCGACATCGCGCGCCGAGCGTGCGTCGGATCGTCTCCGCCCCGGCCTGCTCCACCCCCGAGGTCGTTCCCGCTCACCCGAGCACGTTCCCGCACACGCTCGAACCGCACCGCGGTTCCCGGAGACAGGAGAGCGGGCGGGTCTCGGTCGATGTCCCACATCACGGCATCCGTGCGTCCGATCAGCTGCCACCCACCCGGACTCTCGCGCGGGTACACACCGGTGAACTGCCCGGCGAGCGCGACCGAACCGGCGGGCACGCGGGTGCGCGGTGACGAGCGGCGCGGCACGTCGAACAGGGGATCGCTGCTCACCACGTAGCCGAAGCCGGGCGCGAACCCGGAGAACGCGACACGCCAGTCCGCGGCGAGGTGCCGGTTCACGAGCTCCTCCGCCGAGACGCCCAGCAGGGTCGCCGCCTCGTCGAGGTCTTCGCCGTCGTACCGCACGGGGACCGTGACCTCGCCGGCGTCCGGCAGGCGCGCGGTGTCGACTTCGGTCGCGGCCAGCACCGATGCCAGCTCCGCGGCCGACACCCGCAGCGGATCGAAGCGCACCAGCACCGTCCGGGCACCGGGAATGCGCTCGACGATGCCGGGGACGCCCTCCCACGCGAGGTTGAGCCGCATCGCCTCGTCCAGGTCGGCCGCCTCGACCAGCAGTGCTCGATCGGATGCCGTGAGGATGCGCATCAGACGAGGTACTCCGGCTGAATCATCGCGAGCCCGCGAACGGAGCGATCGTGATGCCTGCATCCTTCAGCATCCGCTTGGTCTCGGCGGCCATCGCCACCGAGCCGGGGCTGTCGCCGTGCACGCAGATCGACTGCGCGACGACGGGCACGTCGGTGCCGTCGATCGCACGGATCACACCATCGGCCGCGAGACGCACCATGCGTTCGGCGACCGCGGCAGGATCGTGCAGCACGGCCCCCTCCTGGGCGCGCGACACGAGCTGTCCGTCCGGTTGGTAGGCGCGGTCGGCGAAGGCCTCCGCGGCGACGGCGAGCCCGGCCCGCTCGGCGACGTCGAGCACGACGCCCCCGGAGAGCCCCAGCAGCACCAGGCTCGGGTCGATCGCGCGGATCGCCGCCACGACGTCCTTCGACTGCCGCTCATCCCGGGCGATCGTGTTGTAGAGCGCCCCGTGCGGCTTGACGTACGACACCTTCCCGCCGACCGCCGCCGCGAGCCCCATCAGGGCTCCGAGCTGATACTCGACGTGCGCCTGCAGCGTGGCCGAACCGATGTCGACCTGGGTGCGCCCGAAGTTCTCGTAGTCGCGATAGCCGGGGTGCGCGCCGATCACGACGCCGCCCGCGACGGCCGCAGCGAGCGTCTCGCGGATGCCCTCCGGACTTCCGGCATGGAAACCGCACGACACATTCGCGCTCGTCACGAGACGCAGCATGCTCGCGTCGTCGCTGACGATCCGGTCGGCGACGTTCTCGCCGAGGTCCGAGTTCAGGTCGATCGACGTCATGCGATCACGCTCCGATTCCGAGGAAGGCGAAGATGGGACCGACCGAGACGATCCCCATGTACCAGGTCAACAGGGTCACGAGCGTACCGGCGACGAGCAGCCACAGCGGGTACTTCTTCGAGCCGAGCAGGTCACGACGGAACCAGCCGATGTACATGAAGACGGTGAGCCCGATCGGCAGGATCAGCCCGTTGAACCCGCCGACGAAGACGAGGATCGCAGCCGGCGCGGTTCCGATCGACAGGTAGACCGCCAGCGACACCACGATGAAGGCCACAGTCGCGAGCTGCAGCGGCCAGCCGCCGCGGAGCTTGGTCGTGAACGTCGAAAGGAAGGTGGCCGAGGTGTAGGCGGCACCGATGACCGAGCTGATGGCGGCGGCCCAGAAGATCGCCCCGAAGATGCGCAGACCCGCGTCGCCCAGCACGGCACCGAACGCCTGACCCGCCGGGTTCGCACCCTGGCCGGACAGGTCGAGCGTCACGCCGGAGGCCACGACGCCGAGGATCGCGAGGAACAGCACGTAGCGCATGACGCCGGTGACGAGGATGCCGTTGGTCGCGGCGCGCATGACGGGGCCTGCGTGCTCGGGGCCGACATGACCGGAGTCGAGGTAGCGGTGGGCGCCGGAGTAGGTGATGTAGCCGCCGACCGTTCCGCCGACGATCGTGGTGATGGTCGCGAAGTTCAGCTCATCGGGCAGGAACGTCTGGCGCAGCGCCTCGCCGATCGGCGGCTGGGCGATCACGGCCACGATCACGGTCATCACGATCATCGCGATACCGAGCACGACCAGCACGATGTCCATCACCGGGCCGGCCTTCTTCACGAGGAAGATGATGATCGCGAGCGCAGCGGTCACGATGCCGCCGAGCTTGGGATCGACGCCCAGGAGGGCGTTCAGACCGAGTCCCCCACCGGCGATGTTGCCGATGTTGAAGGCCAGTCCGCCGATGACGACCAGCACGGCGATCAGGTGACCGGAGAAGGGGATGGCACTGTTGGCGAGTTCACCGGCGCGCTTGCCGGACGACGTGATCATGCGCCAGACGTTCAGCTGCACGGCGATGTCGACCAGGATCGAGATGAGGATGGCGAACGCGAACGCCGCCCCCATCGTCGCCGTGAACGTGGCCGTCTGCGTGATGAAGCCCGGGCCGATGGCGCTGGTGGCCATGAGGAAGATCGCGCCGATGACGGCGCTGCGGCCGGCGCGCTTCTTGGCTGAGGCGAGGCGGGCTTCGTCTTCGGGAGAGAGCGAGGCGGTGGTCTGCTCGGACATGGAGGGGGATTCCCATCGTCGTTGGTGGGGGTCGGGTGCCCCCAGTGTAGAACGGATAGAACACGATTGTTCAACAATCATGTTTCCGCCGTGCTACAGCCGGGTTGCTTTCGTGTCATTTCCCGGCGGCATCCGAGAACGATCCGTGCCGGCTGCCGCCTACGATGAAGGCATGAACCAGCAGGGCCCGCTCGCCGACGTGCTCCGTCAGCGCATCATCGACGGCGATTTCGCACCGGGATCCCGCCTGTCAGAGTCGGCCATGGCCGAGCAGTTCGACGTGTCGCGCAACACCCTCCGCGAGGCCTTCCGCGTGCTCGCGGAACAGGGCCTGGTCGAACACATCCCGCACCGCGGGGTCTCGGTGGCCTCGCCGACCATCGCCGACGTGATCGACATCTACCGTGCCCGGCGAGTGATCGAGTGCACGGCGCTGCGTCAGTCCGAGCCCGAGCACCCGGCTGTGCAGCTGATGCACGATGCCCTGACCGAGGCCGAAGAGCAGCTGCCGAAGGAGGACTGGCGACGCATCGGCAGCGCGAACATGGCTTTCCACGCGGCCATCGTCGCCCTCGCCGACAGCGCACGACTCGCCCGCACCTACCGCGACGTCGCCGCCGAGCTCCGTCTCGTCTTCCTCGAGATCGACGAACCCCGATCGCTGCACGAGCCGTTCGTCCGGCGGAACCGCGCCGTGCTCACCACACTGCGGGAACGAGGCCCGGAGGCGGCGGCCGACGAACTCGAACGCTATCTCACCGCGTCCGAACGCACCGTGCTGGGGGCTTTCGCCCGCATGGGGCACGCCTGACCCCTGACCTCTCGCGAGGCGGACCGCGACCATCGACCAGGCCGCGAGCAGACGTTTCTGACCTGAGTGCAGGAATTTATGAACGCGCCGTGAAACGCCTTGCCGTCGCCGAAATACCGCAGCTACCGTGAGCGGACTCCGGCTCGAACGACGACGCAGAGCTGCTCGTCCTCGACCGGAGGTCCGCACGCCGAACGGCGCGCGGAATCGTTCAGATCGAAAAGGACCACTACCTTGCGACTCACGAGAAAATTCGCATTCGCCGCTACCGCGGCTGCTGCGCTCTGCCTCGGCACGGTCATCCCCGCTGCCGCGAACACCGCTCCCGAGCCCGACGACGTGCCCTCCTACCAGGAGTTCGCGGCGTCCACCTATCGGGACGTCGATGGCGCCTACGTCGTCAACGGAGACGAGGTGATCTCGAACAAGGCCGAGCTGCGCGAGTTCTACCAACTGCTCCTGGACCCTGCTCCGCTGACCGACGGCCTCATCGTCAACACGGTCAACAACGTCGATGACAAGTGGTCCACCTCGCAGGTGGGCAACCTCACCTACTGCGTCAGCGCGAAGTTCGGCGCACGTCACGCCGACGTCGTGAGCGCGATGGCGAGCGGCGCCGCGCTCTGGGAGTCCGCCTCCTCCCAGATCGACTTCGTGTACGTCGGCAGCGCGGACGGCAACTGCACGACGCGCAACAAGTCGGTCGTGTTCTCCGTGGAACCGGTGCAGACCTCGCAGTACATCGCGCGGGCCTTCTTCCCGAGCACGCCGGACCGCCAGCAGAACGTCCTCATCGACGACTCGATCTGGACCTCGGGATCCTGGACCCCGACGAACATCATCGGGCACGAGCTCGGTCATGTCCTCGGGTTCCGCCACGAGCACACCCGCCCCGAGGCCGGGACCTGCTTCGAGGACAACAACTGGCGCCCGCTGACGCCGTACGACTCGTCGTCGGTCATGCACTACCCGCAGTGCAACGGAACGTCCGACGACCTCTCGATGACCAGCGTCGACGTCGCCGGCGTCGTCGCGCTCTACGGAAACTGACCCCTGCTCGCCTGAGCCGCGTCAGATAAGGAGGGGCCCGATCGCCGACGATCGGGCCCCTCTTCGCCGCATGCTCCGCGTCACGGTTCAGCTCGGGGATCCCTCCGACCCCGGTCCCGCTGTCGCACGGGGGCGCGGTTCGCCGTCACGGAGCGGAACCGGCGGGGCGATGGGCGCCGTCGGCTCGGGCAACCCGTAACGACGATGCATCCAGCGCCGAGCGTCCTCGAGCGGATAAGTGTCGCCGAACACGGCGAACTTCACGAAGATCCCCTCGAGCGTGCTGCGGAGCATGACCTCCTCCAGTGCCGGATCCTCGGCGCCCCGCGCGCGGAACAGGGCGCGCACGGCATCTTCCGCCGCGGTGACACCCGCTTCGTGACGCGCTTCGGACTCGGCGAACAGTCGGTGCGTGGCGGGCTGCTGCTGCATCGCCAGCACCGCGCGCTGCAGGGGGATGGCATAGGCGGTGGCGGTGAGGGCGCCGTCGATCACGGCGGCGAGCATCTCATCCGGAGTCCCCTCGACGCGGGCGAACCGGAGCAGCGTCTCGAACCATCGGTCGATGACGGCAGCGACCAGCTGCTCCTTGCCGCCGAAGTGGTAGTTGACGAGCCCCTGGGCGACGCCGGCACGGTTCGTGATCTCCGCGATGCTCGCGCCGTCGACGCCGCGTTCGCCGAAGGCTTCGATGGCAGCCTGCAGGAGGTTCTCGCGGGCGCGTTCTCGGGCCAACCGGTTCTGCTCGTCGGAGCGTGCCACGTGGCATCCACCTCCTGAGTTCAGCCGGTCCGTGTTTCCGAATGCTCCCCCTGCCGTATAGATTACTCACTGAACACTTATTCAATCTATGATTTCGGCTGACCTGCTCAGCCCGCACGACTTCGGAGATCCGGGCGCCGCACTGCGGCATCCGCCCGTCGGCAGGCGATTCGCCGCCGCTCCCCGAAATCGCGCAGCACAGACGCACGGGTGCGTCCCTGGCCAGGAGGGGGCGTCAGGGGCGCGCCCGTGTCTCACCCGCGACGGCCGAACTCAGGCCGAGGCGCGGACCACGAGTTCGGTCGGCAGGATGGTCGTCTGCGGCGGATCCTGGCCCGCCAGACGCGAGAGGAGCACGCGGGCCATGGTCTCACCCTGCGCATACATCGGCTGACGCATCGTCGTGAGCGGCGGATCCGTCGTGAGAGCGACCGAGGAATCGTCGAATCCGACCAGGGCGATGTCCTCCGGGACGCGGACTCCGGCGGCACGCAGAGCCGTCATCGCCCCGCGCGCCATCAGGTCGCTCGCCACGAAGATCGCGTCAG
Organism: Microbacterium sp.; assembly: GCA_029239165.1. GTDB lineage: Bacteria > Actinomycetota > Actinomycetes > Actinomycetales > Microbacteriaceae > Microbacterium. The sequence goes on from JAQZBG010000128.1 coordinate 6,051, forward strand.
GCCGACCGGCCGCGAGGATGCGCCGCACGGCATCCGCTCCACTGGCCTCGCTGTAGTCGCCGGCTTCCTCGGCGAAGGGGGACAGCGCAGCATCGGCCAGCGCCGCCCGAAAGCCCTGGATGCGGTCACCCGAGGAGACCATCGTCAGCGGGCCCGAGATCGTCGCGATCCGTGTCCGGCCGATGTCGATCAGTCGGCGGGTCGCTTCACGGGCGCCGGCGACGTTGTCGACGTCGACGACGTAGTCGCCCTCGAGCCGGCGCACGGGTCGACCGCCGTAGACGACGGGCACGGCGTCCGCCACACGGTCGATGAAAGCGTCGCTGGTGTGGTGCGAGACGATCAGCGCCCCGTCCACGCCGCCGTTGCGCACGAAGCCGGTCATCTTGTCGCCCGGGTCGTCACTCGCTATCAGCAGGTTGAGGAGGTAGTCGGAACCGCCGAGAGCACCCGTGATCCCGGCGACGATGGCCGCGAAGAACGGGTCGCCGAAGAAGCGGTTGGTGTCTTCGGGCACGATCAGGGCGATCGCATGCGTCTGCCGCGAGGCGAGCGAACGCGCTGCACGGTTCGGCACGTAGTTCAGCTCGTCGATCGCGGCGCGCACCGCGGCGAGCGCCTCCGGGCTCACCGCAGTCGACCCGTTCACGACCCGCGACACGGTCGATCGGGACACACCGGCAGCCGCGGCCACCTCTTCGATGGTCGCGCGTGGCGACATCAACGTACGCACTCTTCCATCGCCCTATTCTCACTGACGTTCCCGCTTCGAATCGCGCAAACGGTCCCATCCGGGCCGCAGATGCCGCCATTCACGCGATTCGAAAGCCGGCCGGCTACAGCGACCGGGTCTCGATCACGCGCGCGTACTCGAGGGCGGAGTCCTTGAGGCTCCGCTCCTGGGTGTCGTAGTCGACGCGCACGATGCCGAAGCGCTTGTCGTAGCCCCAGGCCCACTCGTAGTTGTCGAACATCGACCAGTAGAAGTAGCCGCGAACGTCGACGCCGGCCTCCGCGGCATCGAGCACCGCACCGAGGTGCAGGCGCAGGAACTCCGTGCGCTCCGTGTCGTGCACGCGCGTCTCGCCGTCTTCGATCACGGCGACGTCGTCATAGGCGGCGCCGTTCTCGGTCATGTACAGCACGGTGCCCGCCGGCTCGGCGTACTCGGTCCAGACCCGCTGCAACACCCGGGTGAGGCCCTCGGGCTGCACCTCCCAGTTCTGCGCTGTGCGCGGCAGCCCGCGCTCGACCGAATGGATGCCGTCGCTGGACGGATACGGGCTGCGGCCGGGGCGTTCCGTGGCCGGACCGCCCGCGACCGGAGCCTCGGCCGGAGCCGTGCCCGACAGGAAGTCGCCGTGGTAGTAGTTCACGCCCTGCGTGTCGATGGGCTGCGAGATCGTCTCGAGGTCGCCGTCGTGGACCGCGGCCTCGAACTGCGCGACGGCGTCGGCATCCACCGCGCGGATGTCCTCCACGATGTCGGCCGGGTAGCTGCCGCGGTAGATCGGATCGAGGAACCAGCGGTTGAACTGCCCGTCCACGCGGCGGGCGGCATCGACGTCGGCCGGGTTCTGCGGGTCGGCAGGATCGGCGACCGTGTGGTTCAGGGTGATGCCGAGGTTCAGCGAAGCATCGCGGCCGCGCAACTCCTGCACCGTCTTGCCGTGCGCGAGCAGCAGATGGTGCGAGGCGAGCAGCCCCTCGGCGACGCTGGTGTGCCCCGGCGCATGC
>JAQZBG010000129.1 GCA_029239165.1 Microbacterium sp.
GGCGAGATTGTTCCCAGTCATGCTCCGCCGCCAGGACTCGAACCTAGACCTAACAGCTCCAAAGGCTGTCGTGCTGCCATTACACCACGGCGGACCGCGCCGCCACGAGGACGCCGCGGATCAAGTCTGCCATGCCCCGGCCTGTGTTCCGATGTGCGCGGATGACGGGCCGCCCCGCCGTCACGGTTCGGAAACACGACTCTGGAATGCTGATGCCATGAGCATCGTGATCGAAAGGGTCGAGACGGCGACCCCCGCCCTCGCAGAATTCCTGGTGGCCCACCACGCCGAGCTGGAGCACACCGCGCCCGCAGAGAGCCGTCATGCGCTGGTGTTCGAGCGCCTGCTCTCCCCCGGCGTACGCCTGTTCGCGGGCGCGGTCGACGGCCGCCCTGTCGCCACCGGCGCGCTGGCCAGCGTCGAGGACGGCCACGAGGAGCTCAAGTCGATGCGTACCGATCCGGCCTTCCGCGGCCGTGGATTCGGGAAGTCCATGCTCGCGTTCCTCCTCGCGGACGCCGAGGCGCGCGGCATCCGTCGACTCTCGCTCGAGACCGGCAGCGACGACTTCTTCATCCCCGCACGCGCGATGTACGCCGCGGCCGGTTTCCGGGAGTCCGGACCCTTCGGCCGCTACCTTCCCGACCCGTACAGCGCCTTCATGACCCTCACCCTGCCCGTGGCGTCCGCCGCGCACGACCCGCACACGCGATAATGGGCGGATGAGCGAGGCGGATGAAGTCGACCGAATAGTCGGCGCGTGGAACACGCAGCGTCCCGACCTCGACTTCTCTCCCCTCGAGGTGCTCTCCCGAATGGACCGCCTCTCGCGCCACCTCGATCGCGCCCGCCGCGACGTGTTCCGCCGCAGCGACCTGGAACATTGGGAGTGGGACGTGCTGTCCGCGCTGCGCCGCGCCGGCGCCCCGTTCCAACTCTCACCCAAGCAGCTGCTGCAGCAGACCCTGGTCTCGAGCGGCACGATGACCAACCGGATCGACCGGCTCGTCGGTCGCCGCTTCGTGCGCCGCGAGGCCGACCCCGGCGACGGACGCAGCGTGCTGGTGATCCTGACCGACGACGGACGCATCCGGGTGGACGCCGCCATCACCCGCCTCGTCGATGTGGAGGCCGACCTGCTGCAGGCGCTCTCGCGTTCGGATCGGGATCGCCTCGCCGCACTGCTGCGCAAGCTCAGCCTGAGCTTCGACACGTGAGCGGCTGCGCCTGATGGGCATGCCCTCCCCCCTCCCGGTGCGCGACGGCGTCGGAGCGACCCGGCTGCACGTGCCGCTCACCGGTGCCTGGCCGACGGTCTCCGCCTACATGGTCGAGCGCTTCTTCCACCTCGATCCCGAGCGCCTGCTCGAGCGGTTCGACCGCGGCGACATCGTGCGGGCCGACGGCTCATCCGTCCCCCGCGACGCGCCGCTCGGCAGCGTCGAGTTCGTCTGGTACTACCGCGAACCCGCCGTCGAGACCCGGATGCCGTTCGAGATCGAGATCCTGCACCAGGACGACCATCTCGTGGTCGTCGACAAGCCGCACTTCCTGCCCACCACGCCCGGCGGCAAGTTCCTGCAGAACTCCGCCCTGGTGCGGCTGCGCAACCTGCTCGACAATGCCGACCTCGCGCCGATCCATCGCCTGGATCGCGCGACGGCCGGGCTGCTGATGTTCTCGACGCGGCCTGCGACCCGCGGCGCCTACCAGCTGCTGTTCGAGAAGCGGCAGGTGCAGAAGGTGTACGAGGCGGTGTCGGCGCTTCCCGAGGACAGGACGCTCCCCTCGTTCCCCGTCGTGTACCGCAACAACATCGAGAAGCTGCGCGGTCAGGTGCGCGTGCAGGTCGACGAGGCCAAGGATCCGAACTCCGAGACGCTGGTCGAGCTGATCCGTGCCGACGATCGCGTGGTGCACACGCTGCTGCGCCCGCACAGCGGCAAGATGCACCAGCTGCGGGTGCATCTCGCGGCGCTCGGCATCGGCATCCTCAACGACCGGTTCTACCCCGAGCTGCAGGAAGACCTGCCGGACGACTATGGCCGCCCCCTGCAACTGCTGGCGCGCGAGTTGCGCTTCGTCGATCCGCTCAGCGGCGCAGACCGCGTGTTCACCACCCGGCGCACCCTGCAGGAAGCTCCCGTCAGCGACGCATGACCTTGCGGGCGAGGCGCGTGCCGAGCATCTGCACGAGGTGCACGAACACGACGATCAGGACGATCGCTGCCCACATGACCAGCGGCTCGAACTGCCGGAAGCCGTAGATCTGCGCGAAGGCGCCGAGTCCTCCACCGCCGACGAGACCCGCCATGGCCGTCATGTCGATCAGCGCCACGAGGATGAACGTGTAGCCGAGGATGAGCGGTCCGAGTGCCTCCGGGATCGCGACGGTGAAGAGGATGCGCCAGGGGCCGGCACCCATCGCCCGCGCCGCCTCGATGACTCCGGGAGACACCGACACGAGGTGCTGCTCCACGATGCGGCCGATCGCGAACGCGGCCGCGAGACCGATGATGAAGGCTCCGGCCGTCGTGCCGATGCCGATCCCCACGACCACGCGGGCCAGTGGCTGCGCGACCACGAGGAAGATGATGAACGGGATCGGGCGGAAGAAGTTCACCACGAGGTTCGCGATGACCGAGACCGCCCTGTTCTGCGCGAGGCCGCCGGGGCGCGTGACGTACAGGATGATGCCGATCGCCAGCCCGAGGATGCCGCCGAGCACCAGCGCGAACGACGTCATGTAGAGGGTCTCGAGCGCGGCTGCCCAGAACTCGGGCCACAGTTCGTTCAGACGGTCCATCAGCGGGCCTCCTCTCCGGCGATCTCGGTGACTTCGACGCGTTCGGCGATGCGGGCCAGCGCGCCGTCGATCGCGGCGGCGTCGCCACGGATCGCGAGCGTCAGATGCCCGAAGGCTCGCCCGCGGATGTCGTTGATTCCGCCGAAGACGAGCTCGAAGTCGAGGCCCGCACCCGCGAGGTCGAGGAACACCTGGGCCTGCGACGAGTCGCCGTCACGGAACGAGAACGTCACGAGGCGGCCGCGGTGACGCTCACGGAGCACCGCCAGCTCGGCGGGCGACGGAACACCCTTCACCACCGTGCCGACGAATCGCTGGGATGCGGGGTTCTGCGGAGCGGAGAAGACGTCGAAGACGTCGCCGTGCTCGATCACGCGGCCGTTCTCCATGACCGCGACCTTGGTGGCGATGGTCTGGATGACGTCCATCTCGTGCGTGATGATCACGATCGTGACGCCCTGCTCTTGATTGACCCGCTTGAGCAGGTCGAGCACCTCGTGCGTGGTCTGCGGGTCGAGGGCACTGGTGGCCTCGTCGGCGAGGAGGATCGCGGGCCCTGTCGCGAGCGCACGGGCGATGCCGACGCGCTGCTTCTGTCCTCCCGAGAGCTGTTCGGGGTAGGCCTTGGCCTTGTCGGCGAGACCGACGAAGGAGAGGAGCTCCGCGACCCGCTTCTCGATGTCGTCCTTGGACCAGCCGGCGAGCTTGAGCGGGTAGGCGATGTTGGCTTTCACGCTCCGCGAGGAGAACAGGTTGAACTGCTGGAAGATCATGCCGATGCCGCCGCGCAGACTGCGCAGCTCGCTCTCCTTGAGCGCGGTGATGTCGACGCCGTCCACGGTGATGGTGCCGCTCGTCGCCGGCTCGAGCGCATTGATCAGTCGCACGAGCGTGGACTTGCCGGCACCCGAGTATCCGATGATGCCGAAGACGTCGCCCTTCTCGATCTCGAGGGACACGTCGTCCACGGCCACGACCTCCGATCCGTCACGGGTGCGGGGCGGGTAGGCCTTGGAGACGTTCGTCAGGGTGACGATCGGCATGTGCTGCTCCGGTCTGCTTCGGGAACGAAGAATCGGGTGACGCAGTTCGCGCCACCCGATTCTCCCTCATCGGACGAAGGTGGGATTCCCCGTCGTCCTACTTCTTCGACTCCGCGTCCTTCTGAACCTTCTCGAGCGAGGCGACGAGGTCCTCGACCGGGGTCTGCAGCGCCACGGCGGTGTCGCCCGACGACTTCAGCAGGCCCTTCTGGACCTCCTCGTTCGTCTGGAAGATCTCGACGAGCTTGAGGTACGTCTCGTCGTCGGCATCCTCGGCACGCGCGGCGAAGACGTTCACGTAGGGCAGCGCGCTGGCATCCTCGGGGTCGTCCTGAGCGATCGCGTCCTCGAACGAGAGACCGGCCGGCTCCACGAAGTCGTTGTTGATGATCGCGGCGGCGACGTCGGGCAGCGACGTGGGGATGATCGCGGCCTCGAGCGCCTTGACCTTGACGTCGGACTTCTCCGCGTCCACATCGGCGAGGTCGGAGTACGGGGTGCCACCGCTCTTCAGCTCGATGAGGCCGGCCTGCTGCAGCACGTTGAGCGCACGGGCTTGGTTGGAGGCGTCATCCGGAACGGCGACGGTCTCGCCCTTCGGGATGTCCTTCACGTCGTCGTACTTGGTCGAGTACAGACCGAGCGGGTAGATCGCGGTCGACCCGATCGGGGTCAGATCCTCGCCCGAGGCGTTGTTGTACTCGGCGAGGTAGACGATGTGCTGGAACTGGTTGAGGTCGATCTCCCCCTCGGTGAGCGCCGGGTTGGGCTGCTCGTAGGAGCCGAAGTCGACCAGCTCGACGGTGATGCCCTCGTCGGCCGCGGCCTCGACGAACGCGGGCCACTGCTCGTCGCCCTTGCCGACGACGCCGATCTTCACGACCTCGTCCTCGGCCGATCCCTCGCTGCCGGAGCCGGATTCGGACGATGCCGTCGCGCAGCCTGCGAGCGCGACGAAGAGCGGAACCGCGGCGAGCGCGGCGATGACGGAAGTGGTGCGGCGTGACATGGAAGGAGTTCCTCTCGTGGGGGGACTCGAATACGTTAGGCAGGCACCCGCCGACGTGCGGAATCGAGTCGTCACACGGCGTCACAGCCGTCATGATGAGCGCAGTGCGGTGCCGCTCAGTCGTACTCCTCGATGCCCTGCAGGCGCACCTGCTCGAGGTCGAGGCGGGCCGAGATCCGCCGCACGACGATATCGTCGACGGTGCCGGCGCCGCGGAGGCCCAGGAGCACCTCGCGCTTGCGGTCGATCAGCGCGAGCTTGAGCCGCGTGTGCTCCTCGTGCCGGATCAACGGCGAGCGCTGCGCGAGGTCGACGTCCGCCGAGGTCGCGATCATCTGCAGCACCGTTCCGTCGGTCGCATCAGGCCCCGTGGCCTGATCCACTCCCCCGCTCGGCGAGGGATCCATGTCGGCCGGGTCGGCGGTTGCGGCGCTCAGCGGATCCGGCTCGTCGAGCATCACATCCAGCGCCTCCGCCTCCGCATCGACGATCGCCTGCTCGCGCGCCAGCGTCCGCGCGTTCGCGAACTCGAGCATCGCGTAGCCCTCCGTGCGCACGCGGTCGCGGACCTCCTGCCCGATGCCGTGCTCGGCGGCGAGATCGTCCAGGGCGGCGAGCGCCGCACCCGAGATCGCCCGCTCGGCGAGCTCGTACTCCTCGTCCTCCACGTGATCGACCGGGAACCGCGCCCAGCGCACGAGCGCGGGGAGCATCGGCCCCTGCACGAGCAGGCTCAACAGGATGACCCCTGCCGTGACGAACACGATCTCGTCGCGCCCGGAGACCGCTCCGCCGTCGGTGATGGTGGCGGGGACGGACAGCGCGATCGCGAGCGAGACGGCGCCCCGCATGCCGGCCACGGTGGAGACGACGCGCGCCCGCGAGCGCGCTCCCCTGGCCGGACGCGGCCCACGCTGCCGCTGGAAGAGCACGTTCAGCACCTGGAACACGTACCGCACGACCAGGAGTGTCGCCCACACCGCGAGCGTGATCAGCACGAGGCGGCCGATCGCCGCGGCCGAGATCTCGTGCACGACGTACTGCACCTCGAGGCCGATCAGCACGAACAGAGCGCCGTTGAGCAGGAAGACGCCGAACGGCCAGGCGGCATCGGCCTGTCGCCGGGAGGAGGCCGTCGTCACGCGCGGCGACACGTAGGCGACGATGAGCCCGGCGACGACGACCGCGAGCACACCGGAGGCGTGCACCATCTCGGCGGCGAGGAACGCCGTGAACGGGATGAGCAGCAGAGCGACGTTGATCGCGATCGTCGAGGAGGTGCGGCGCAGCAGCAGATAGCCCAGACCGGCGATCACGACGCCCGCCGCGATCCCGCCGACGTAGGAGATGAGCACGTCGAGCGTGACCGACAGCGGCGTGATCTGACCGCCGAGAGCGAGCGAGACCGCGATCGCGTACAGCACGAGGGCCGTGCCGTCGTTGGTGAGGCTCTCGGCCTTCAGCTTCATGAACGTGCGGCGCGGCAGCAGCCGGCCCAGCGCCGCCACCGCCGTGGCATCCGGCGGTGCGACGGCGGCCCCCAGGATGAGCGCGATCTCCCACGGCATCCCGAACAGCACGCCGATGCCGGCGACCGCGAAGGCCGACGCGACCACGAGGACCGTGCTCATCGGGAGGATGTAGCGGAAGTCGCGGCGGATCGAGCGCAGCGACGTCGTGAGACTCTCCCAGAACAGGATGACCGGGAGGAACAGCAGCAGCACCGTCTCCGGCGGCAGCTGCACCTCGCGCAGCTGCGGCACGAACCCGAGCAGCAGCCCGAAGATGACCAGGACGAGGGGCAGCGCGAGACGCACGCGCGGGGCGATCAGGGTTCCGACGAGAATCGTGAGTCCGAGCAGGACAGTTACTTCGAGGCCTTCCATCCCTACCTCCCAACAGCGTCAGGAGAAGGATATTCCTCGGTCAGCCGATCTCCTCGGTGAGTTCGAACCAGCGCAGCTCCAACTCCTCGATCTCGGCCTGCTGGTCGCTGATCTTCTTCATGCGATCGCCGAGGCCCGCGTAGTCGGCCTGGTCGTGATCGGCGAGAGCGGTCTTGGCGGCGTTCACCTGCTGCGTCAGCTTCTGGATGCGCCGTTCGAGGGAGGCGATCTCCTTCTGCGCCGTGCGGAGAGCCGCGCCGTCGAGCCCCGACGGGGTCGCTGTGGCCGCCGCCGTCGCGGTCTGCTTCGAGCCGGCCGACGCCTGCAGCTGGCGCAGTCGCAGGTACTCGTCGACACCTCCGGGAAGGTGGCGCAGGTGCCCGTCGAGAATCGCGTACTGCTGGTCGGTGACCCGCTCCAGGAAGTACCGGTCGTGGCTGACGACCAGGAGCGTGCCCGACCAGGAGTCGAGCAGATCCTCGATCGCGGCGAGCATGTCGGTGTCGAGATCGTTCGTCGGCTCGTCGAGGATCAGCACGTTCGGCTGGTCCAGCAGCACGAGCAGCAGCTGCAGGCGACGCTGCTGCCCGCCCGAGAGGTCCTTGACCGGGGTGGAGAGCTGGGCGGAGTCGAACCCGAGCCGCTCGAGCAGCTGCCCGGGCGTGAGGTCCTGCGCCTTGGAGCCGGCACCCATCGTGTACGAGGTGCGCAGACCCGAGATGATCACGCGCACCGGGTCCTTCCAGTGCTGCGTGAGCTCGTCGAGCCGCTGGGTGAGGGTCTGCACCTTCACCGTCGTGCCGCGCTTGACCCGGCCGACGGTGGGTTCGACCGTGCCGGAGATGAGCCCGAGCAGTGTGGACTTCCCCGCGCCGTTCACCCCGAGGATGCCGGTGCGCTCCCCCGGCGCGATGCGCCACTCGATGTCGCGGAGGACGACCTTCTCGCCGCCGTCCGCCGTCGGGTAGGTCACGCCGACGTCGAGCAGGTCGACCACGTCCTTGCCGAGTCGAGAGACGGCGAGCGACTGCAGC
>JAQZBG010000497.1 GCA_029239165.1 Microbacterium sp.
TCGCGGCCGTGGTGGAGCTCGCCAAGAAGGTCAACGGCCAGGGCCGCTCGATGGGCATGGCGCTCACCAGCTGCACGGTTCCGGCCGCAGGCAAGCCCACGTTCGACCTCCCCGACGATCAGATGGAGATCGGCATCGGCATCCACGGCGAACCGGGCCGTCATCGTGAGCCCTTGGCGCCGGCATCCGACATCGCCCGACAGCTCGTCGAGCCGATCCTCGCCGACATCGACGCCGGCGGTCCCGCGATCGTGATGCTCAACGGGATGGGAGCGACACCACTGATCGAGCTGTACCTGATGTACGGCGAGGTCGCGGCGATCCTCGAGAAGTCCGGCGTGCAGATCGCCAGGAACCTGGTGGGCAACTACATCACCTCACTCGACATGGCCGGCTGCTCGGTGACGGTGCTCAAAGCCGACGACGAACTGCTGCGCCTGTGGGATGCACCGGTGAACACGCCCGGCCTGCGGTGGGGTGCGTGATGGCGGCTGTCGACACGACCGTCCTCGCCGACTGGGTCTCCCGGTTCGGGGCGGCTGTCGCCGAGAAGCGTGACTGGCTCACCGAACTCGACTCGGCGATCGGCGACGCCGACCACGGAGCGAACATGGCCAGGGGGATGAGTGCGGTGAGCGAGAAGCTCGCGGCAGGAACACCGGCCACGGTCGACGAGCTGCTCAAGACCGTGGGCATGACGCTGGTGAGTTCCGTGGGCGGAGCCAGCGGCCCGCTCTACGGCACGTTCTTCCTGCGGATGGGGATGGCGGCCGGTGCGGTGCCGGAACTCGACGGGCCCGCTCTCGCCGCTGCCCTCCGCGCAGGACTCGACGGCATCGTGGCACGAGGAAAGGCCGAGTCGGGGGATAAGACGATGTTCGACGCGATGGCGCCAGCCGTCGACGCGCTCGATGCCGCGCTCGCGGGAGGGGCGTCGATCGCCGATGCCACGAGGGCGGCGGCCGATGCGGCAGCGATCGGTCGCGACGCCACGCTCCCGCTCGTGGCTCGAAAGGGCAGGGCCAGCTATCTGGGTGAGCGCAGCGCCGGTCATCTCGATCCGGGCGCCGCATCCACGGCGATACTCTTCGATACCCTCGCCGCGTCTGTGGGGGGCGGCACGGCATGATCGGCATCGTCGCCGTCTCCCACAGCGCACGGCTCGGGGAGGCGGCACTGGAGCTTGCCCTGCAGATGGTGCAGGGCGCGGGAGTCCGCGTGCAGGTCGCGGCCGGCGCGGGAGTGGACGGCGACGGCGCACCGATCCTCGGCACGGATGCGGTGGCGGTGGCTGCCGCGATCGACGAGCTCGCGGCGGACTGCGACGGCGTCCTGGTGCTCATGGACCTCGGATCGGCCGTGCTGAGCGCCGAACTCGCTCTCGAGCTGCGGGCGAGCGACGTCCCCGTGCGCCTCGTGCCGGCGCCGTTCGTGGAAGGGCTGCTCGCCGCTGTCGTCTCGGCGTCTGCGGGAGGCGGGCTGGATGCGGTCGCTGCGGAGGCGACCGCCGCCCTCGGTGCGAAGACCGGACAGTTGGGCGCCCCGGACGACGCGGTGCCGCCGTCCGGCGCGGAACCGGCGACCGGTGCGGGGGAAGATGCTCCTGCCGGCGAGGCGCTCGTCCGCCGGGTGCGGGTGCGGAACCCGCAGGGCATCCATGCGCGGCCAGCCGCACTGATCGCCGAGGCGTCGGCGGGGGCGGATGTGCGGCTACGGCGTCTTCCCGACGGTCCCGACGCGTCGGCTGCGAGCCTCTCTCGGCTGCTGATCCTGGGGGCCCGGCAGGGGGACGAGGAGAGGGGACGGAGGAGGCGGCGCCACGCGCGGCTGCAGCGGCTTCGGAATCTGCAGCTCTGAGCACCGCTGCCCCCGTGCCCGTCATTGCACCCGGCGCGGTTCTGCGGGGACGCGGCGTCAGCCCCGGCCGGGTGGCCGCGCCGCTCGTGCACCTCGCCCCGGCGGTCGGCGAACCGGAGGCGGGCGCGCTCATCGCTCCGGCGGACCGCGACGCCGAGGTGTCGGCGATCGAGTGGGCCGCCGTGGCCGTGGCGGATCAGCTGCGTGCACGGACGTCCCAGGCGTCGGGGGAGGCCAGGGCGATCCTCGATGCGTCGCGCCTGCTGGCTTCCGACCCCGAGCTGGTGTCGGAGGCGACGGCGCTCGTCCGGTCGCAGGGACGAAGTGCGGCGCGTGCGGTCTGGGAGACTGCAGCCGCGCACGAGAAGGATCTGGCGGCGCTGGGCGGCAGGATGGCGGAGCGTGTCGCCGACATCCGTGACGTCCGCGACCGGATCATCGCCGAGATCCTCCAGGTCGACATGCCCGGGGTGCCAGAGCGGGAGGAGCCCTTCGTGCTCGTCGCGACGGACCTCGCGCCGGCCGACACCGCGGCCCTCGCCGGAGGGCATTGCGTCGCTCTCGTGACCGAGCAGGGCGGGCCCACCTCGCACACCGCGATCATCGCGCGATCGCTCGGCCTCCCGGCGGTCGTCGGCGTCGTCGGTGCAGGGGGCATCCCGGTCGGCTCGATCGTCCTCGTCGACGGCGGGCGCGGCACCGTCGAGGTGGATCCCCCGGAGTCCCGCGTCGCCGACGCCCAGGCCGCTGCCACTGTCGTGGAGTTCGACGGATCCGGGCGGCTTGCCGACGGTCACCGGGTGGCACTGCTGGCCAACGTGGGCGGTGCGCCGGACGCCGCGAACGCCGCGAAGGCGCGGGCAGAGGGCATCGGCCTGTTCCGCACGGAGTTCTGCTTCCTCGACCGTGCTGAGGCGCCGACGGTCGCGGAGCAGACCGCGGCCTACCG
>JAQZBG010000130.1 GCA_029239165.1 Microbacterium sp.
GGCCACCAGGTGCGGCTCGCGTGCACGTCGGCGACATCGCAGTGGATGGCGTACTCGAACGCGATCGGGTGCGATCCGGTGAGTTCGCGGGAGTCGGGGAACGAGCCGTCGGTGGGTCCGTCGAAGGGTCCGGCGCCGAGGAACCGCATGTTCGAGATGCGCACCCCTTCGACGGGAGCCACCTGCCGCCACGTGAGCTTGCGCCCCTTGTCCAGCGGCCAGCCGTTGAGGTAACCGATCCGGATATGCGACCCGTCGATCCGCTGCGTCACCTGCACGAACCGCTGGAGCTCGCGCTCATCGGCGCCACCTCCGGCGACCTCGTCGCACTGCACCGCCCACCACGTGTCGACGGGGAACTTCGACGCGTCGGGCACGGCGACCGCATCCGTCAGTTCGGGCCAGGCCTCGGCCAGCTGATGCTCGACGACGACGTCTCGGGATACCCCGGTGAAGAACATCACGGCGCCGAACGGGTTGTCGTGGGTGTTCGCCTCGATTCCCTCCGTCGTGATGACGTGGCCACCGAAGTCGATCTCGATGTGCGAGCGGGTGAAGCGGTGCCGTTTCTGGAACAGCAGATCCGTGTGCGCTTCGATCCGCCGGATACGGGGATCGTTCACCATCGCGGCGAGCGCATCGTCGGCCGCCGTCTCGGACCCTGTGATGCCGAAGACCCGGAAGTCGACCGTGCCGTCATGCTGCAGCAGCCAGATGGTGCCGCGCTTCCCGGCGATCGCCGTGCCGCCGTTGGCCTCCACCTTCGCCTCACCGGCCCCCACGTACACGAGCAGCCCGGCGTCGCCCGGTGTCCGATATCCGGCGACGATGGCCACCTCGCCCTCCCGTGCACGAAGTCCGGCGAGCTCGGCGACGGTCGCCGCCCTGGTGATGTCCTTCGCACCCGCGGCGACCGGCGCGGGGGCGGCCTGTGCGGATGCCGCGCCCGCGAGGGAACCGGCCGTGCCGAGCGCGACAGCGCCGAGTCCGGCCATGAGGGCGCGTCGCCCCGTGGAACGCACGGCGTCTTGCGTGGCGGGGGTCACGGGCGATGTCGCGGGTGCGGGGGAGTCCGCTGCGGTGGTAATGCGGTCGGTCATGACAACTCCTTCGTCATCGGGTGGTTCGGGCGGGAACCGCGCCCGTCACGGCACCCTGGGCCTGCCAGAGCGCTGCCGCCTGGGCACGTCGCCGCCGCTCGAGAACCGGGTCGGCGACGGGGATCGCGGCCATGAGACCGCGCGTGTACTCGTGCTGCGGAGCGGCGAACAGGGCGTCGCGCGCGCCGATCTCCACGATCCGCCCCTGCTGCATCACGGCCACCGTCGACGACATGTACCGGATGACGGCGAGGTCGTGACTGATGAAGAGGTAGGTCAGCCCCAGCTCGGCCTGGAGCTCTCGCAGCAGGTTGAGCACCTGCGCCTGGATCGACACGTCGAGCGCCGACACCGACTCGTCGAGCACGAGGAATTCGGGCTCCAGCACGAGCGAGCGCGCGATCGACACGCGCTGGCATTGGCCGCCCGACATCGAGCGCGGCAGCCGGTGGGTGAACTCCTCGTCCAGCCGCACCCGGTGCATGGCCTCCCTCACCTTCTCGGCGCGGGTGGCCCGGTTGCCGATGCCGTGCGCGAGCAGTGGCGCCTCGATGATCTGGGCCACGGTCTGCCGCCGGTTCAGCGCCGAGAAAGGATCCTGGAACACCATCTGCATCCGCCGCCGCAGGTGTCGCAGGTCCTCACCGCGCATCTCATGCGGACGATGCCCGTCGAACACCACGGCCCCACCATCGATCGCGCCCAGCGCGAGCACGGCCTTCGACACGGTGGACTTGCCCGAGCCCGACTCGCCCACGAGACCCACGGTCTCACCGCGGCGGATCTGGAATGACACGTCGTCGACCGCGGTCACCCGTCGACCCGAGCCGAGGGTGAACACCTTGGACACGCTTTGCACATCGACCAGCACGTCTCCCGACTCTCGGGCCCGGTCGACGGCGCTGATGGAGCCTGCCTCGGTCACCGGCTCCGTGCCGCGTTCGAGTACCTCGGCGGCGGTGCGGATCGGCTCGTGCACATCGATCGTGAGGTCGACGACGGCCCCCAGCAGCGCCTTCGTGTAGGGATGCTCGGGCGCGGCGTAGAGCGTGTCGACCGGAGCCTCCTCGATCACCCGCCCGTGCCGCATCACATGGATGCGCTCGCAGAAGCCGGCGGCGACGCCGAGGTCGTGCGTGATGAGCACCACAGCGGTGCCGTGCTCATCGGCCAGACGATCGAGCAGGTCGATGATGCGCGACTGGGTCGTGACGTCGAGCGCGGTGGTCGGCTCGTCGGCGATCAGGACGGCCGGCCGAGACGACATGGCCATCGCGATCATCACGCGCTGCCGCATGCCACCGGAGAATTCATGCGGGTACTGGGCAAGACGCTCCTCGGGGAGCGGCACACCGACCTCGGTCAGCAGCTCGACGGCCCTGGCCCGCGCCGCATCCTTCGACACCCGGTCGTGCAGCCGGATCGCCTCGACGAGCTGGTGCCCGATCGTGCGCACGGGGTTGAGCGACGACATCGGGTCCTGGTAGACCATGGCGATCTCGCCGCCGCGCACCCTCGTCATCTCGCGCTTGCTCAGAGTGAGCAGCTCGCGATCGCGCAGTCGGATGCTGCCGCCGAGCGTCGCGCCGTCGTTGAGGCGCATGATCGAGAGCGCCGTGAGCGACTTTCCCGAGCCGGACTCGCCGACCAGCCCGATCCGCTCGCCGGGGCGCACCGCGAACGAGATGCCCTTGACCGGCATGGCGTCGCCGTAGGAGACGGTGAGGTCCTGCACCTGCAGGACGGGCGTGGCATCCGTCATCGTCCCTTCCCCTTCCGATCGCCGCCGAACTGATCGGCGAGCACGTTGAGCAGCCAGATGGTGACGAAGATGAACAGCGCAGGGAACAGCACGTACCCGATCGACTGGTACATCTTCTGGTAGCCCTGCTGCACGAGGGTCCCCCAGGTTGCTTCGGGCGGCGCGATGCCGAGGCCGACGAAGCTCATCGACGCCTCGAGGAGGATCGCGTTCGCGGCGTTGATGGCCGCCTGAACCACGATCGGCCCGCGGGCATTCGGCAGCACCTCGGCGAACAGCAGTCGGCTGCGCTTCGATCCGAAGGCGACGGCGGCCGTGAAGTAGTCCTCCTGCAGCTCGCTGAGCACCGAGGAGCGCACCAGGCGCGCGGTGGTGGGGGTGAGCAGGATGCCGATGATCACGGCCAGTTTGACCGGATCGGCGCCGAACGCCGAGATGAAGACGAGCGCGAACAGGATCTGCGGGATCGCCATGACCGTGTCGGCCAGACGCATCAGGATCTCGTCCCACACACCGCGGGCGAACGCGGCCGCCATCCCCCACGCGATGCCGAGCACCATGGCGACCAGGGTCGCACCACCGGCGATGAAGATCGTCAGCTGTCCGCCGTACAGCACGCGGCTGAACAGGTCGCGCCCGAGTTCGTCAGTGCCGAACAGGTGCCCGGCTGACGGACCGGCGAACCGTTCGGGTGATTGCGCCGAGGGATCGTAGGGCGCGATCACCGGTGCGAGCACGCAGGCCAGCACGATCACGCCGAGGAGGGCGAGCGGAATCCACGACGCGACCGCGAGACGGCGACGCGGGCGGGCCGAGCGCAGAGCGAGGGTGAGGGTGTCAGCCACGGCTGCTCCTTGCACGAAGACGCGGGTCGAGCACACCGTAGAGGAGGTCGACGATGAGCGTGGTGAGGATGAACATCGCGGAAATCAGCAGCACGACCGACTGCAGCACCGCGTAGTCGCGCTTGAAGACCGCGTCGATCGCGAGCGAGCCGAGTCCTGGCACGCCGAACACGTACTCCACGATCACGACGCCGCCGAGGGTGTACCCGACGATGAGACCGAGCATCGTGAGACCGGGGATCAGCGCATTGCGCAGCGCGTGCCCGATCACGACACCACTGGCCGACTGCCCCTTGCCGCGAGCGGTGCGGATGTAGGGAGCGTCGAGCACCTCGACCATCGATGCTCGCAGGAACCTCATGAGCAGCGGAGCGGCCGCGAAAGCAAGCGTGAAGGCGGGGAGGATCATCCGCACGAGGTTGTCCGCGGGGTCCTCCCCGAACGGCGTGTAGCCGCGTGCGGGAAGCACCTTGAGCTGCACGGCGAAGATCACGATCAGCACGATGCCGATCAGGAACTGCGGCAATGCCATGCCGGCGGTCGAGATGGCGGTGAGGACGCGGTCGACCACGCCGAGTGGGCGCAGCGACGCGATCACGGCGGCTGGAGTCGCGATGATGACAGCGAGCACGATGCCGATCAGCGTGAGCTCGAGCGTGGCCGGGAGCCGCTGCGCGATGAGCTCCGACACCGAGTACTGGTTGAAGTACGACTGACCGAAGTCCCCGGTGAAGACACCGCCGATCCAGCGCAGGTACTGCTCGATGATCGGAGCGTCGAGGCCGGCCTCCTCGCGCAGGCGCTGGAGCATCTCGGCATCCACACCCGGCGTCGAGCCGAGGCGCGTGATGACGGGATCACCCGGCAGCAGCCGCAGGACGACGAACACGAGAAGCGAGGTGGCGATCAGCATCGCAATGCTGATCGCCACCCGCCGAAGGATGGACAGAGCCACGTCAGCCCTTGAGCTGGGCGTTCTCGAGGTGCAGCTGTCCGCCGCCCTCGACCCACACGCCGTCGACCTTCGTGCTCGTCGCCGTGACGACCGTCGACTGCAGCGGCACGATCAGCGGGACCTGCTCGTTGATGATCGTCTGCACCGTGCCCCACTTCTCAGCTCGGGCGGCCTCCTCCGGCTCGGCCACGGCATCCGCGAACGCGGTCTGGAAGTCGGGGTCGACCCAGTTGCACTCGCAACGGCCTTCGAGATAGAAGTTCAGCGAATAGGCCGGCTCCGGCGGCGTCGACTGGAAGTTCGGCACGATGTAACCGGGGAAGCTCTTGCCCGCCGGGTAGAACGAGTCCACCCAGGTGCCGATGTCGTTGTTGTCGATCTTCAGCGTGATACCGATCTCCTTCAGGCTCGCCTGCAGGATCTCACCGCTCGTGTTCCACTCCGGGTACTGCCCCGCGATACCCCACCAGGTGAGCGTGCTGCCCTCGGTGATGCCCGCTTCGGCGAACAGCTCCTTCGCCTTGTCGAGGTCATACGAGTAGTCGGTCAGGTCGCCGCCGAACCACGGGTTGACCTCGCCGAGGGCGTTGTTGGTGGGCGAGACCGTGCCCTGCCCGTAGTACGCCGCCTCGAGGATCGCTTCGCGGTCGGTCGCGTAGGCAAGAGCCTGGCGTGCGCGCACATCGTTGAACGGCGCGGACTGGGTGTCGACTTCCCACGACGGCCACTGGCTGGGGTTGTCGGGCTTGACGAGCGCGATGTCGCCGCCGCCTTCGAGCCCGGCCACATCGCCCTGCGGTACGGACCACAGCACGTCGATGTCGCCCGAGCGCAGCCCCGTGACCGCGGCCGTGGACTCTGCGGCCTTGACGATCGTGATCTCGTCGAGGACCGGCTCCTCACCGAAGTACTCGGGGTTCGGCACGAGGGTCAGGCTGTCGTCGGGCGTGAACGCGTCGACGATGTACGGGCCGGTGCCGATCGGCTCCTTGTCGATCGTGGCGAGCGCATCGACGTCGAGCATCTTGACCCAGACGATGCCCGCCGCGAAGGTCGCGATGGGCTCGGAGAGGGTGATGACGACGGTCTCCTCGTCGGGCGCCGTGACGTCCGTGACCATGTCGATCTTGTTCTTCTCCTGGGTCGCGGTCTCCGGGTCGAGGTAGTAGTCGAACGATGCGACGGCGTCCTCGGCCGTGAAGGCGTCGCCGTTCGAGAACGTGACGCCGTCCCGGAGGGTGAAGGTCCAGGTCTTCTGGTCCGGCGACGCCTCCCACTTCTCGGCGAGGTCGCCGACGATCTCGCCCGACTCATCGGTCTTGGTCAGACCGTTCCAGAGCAGGGGGAACAGCACCTCCTCCCAGGCGAAGGTGCGGATGGCGGGATTCAGCTGCGGGATGCCTTGAGCGGCGGCGACGGTCAAGGTGCCGCCGTCCTGCGTCTGGCCGTCAGGAGTCGAGGGGGTGCTGCTGCAGCCAGCGATGAGGAGCGCGGCGGTGAGCAACGCTGCTCCGCCGAGCAATACACGACGACGCGACATGGGTGCCTCCAAGTGTCGGGTGATGCGTTCGGGTGAAAGGGTTTCGCTATAGCATGTAGCAAAGGCCCGGCTGCGTCTAGTGCGAATCGAGCGAATGCGATTACGTTCTCGTTACGCCCACCCGGACCCGTATCCCGCCACGGCGGCGAATTTGCCATAGCATCGGTCGATGCAGGAACTCGGCCGAGAACGGCTCGTGGGTTCCGGCACAGACAGGAGAGCCACGGTGCGCAGCGTCTCGGATCAGAACATCGCCGAACAGGTCGCGGACGAGTTGCGCGCGGCCATCCACTCCGGCGAACTCGCCCCCGGCGAGCGCCTGGTCGAGCGCAAGCTCGCCGACCGCCTCGGCGTGAGTCACATCCCGGTCCGCGAGGCCCTGACCCGCCTGGCCGAAGAGCGCCTGATCACCCGCGAGCCCCGCCGCGGCGCCCGCGTCGCACAGCTCAGCGCGCAGGACCTGGAGGAGATCTCGAGCCTGCGGATCGTGCTCGAGCAGTTCATGGCCATCCGCGTACAGGAGCGGTGGAACGACGATTCCGCCGCTCGTCTCGGCGCCATCGTCCAGGCGATGTCGGATGCGGCACCGGGTGACGTCGACGAGGTCCTGCGCCAGGACCGTCTGTTCCACGAGACCCTGGCCGACCTCGCCGAGCATCGCTTCCTCGACGAGGTGAGCGGGCAGCTGCGCGGGCGCATCACCGGGTTCCTGCACGCCGCCAACGCCGCACTCGACCCTGCCGAGCTGGAGGAGCACGTGCGCAGCCACCAGCAGATCGTCGACGCCATCGCCAGCGGCGACCCCGAACGCGCACAGGCCGTCATCGCCGAGCACGTGACCCGGGCCGTCCGACGCATCACCCCGTCGGCCGAGGCCGAGTGACGCGACCCGTGGCCCAGAAGACGATCGTCCTCACCGGAGCATCCGACGGGATCGGCGCAGCGGCCGCCCTCCGACTCGCGGATTCACCGCACCGGCTCATCCTGGTCGGCCGCTCCCTCGAGAAAACCCGCGCCGTCGCAGAGGAGACCGGATCGGACTGGTTCACCGCCGACTTCGCCCGCCTCGACGACGTGCGAGCACTCGCAGAGAAGATCACGGATGCCGTCGGCGATGACGGCATCCACGTCCTGGCGAACAACGCCGGCGGCATCTTCGGGGACCAGACCCCGACCGTCGACGGCTTCGAGAAGACGATGCAGGTCAACCACCTGGCGCCGTTCCTGCTCACGAACCTCCTGCTGCCGCAGCTGTTGGCATCAGGCGGCACGGTCGTCAACACCTCGAGCATCGCGCACCGCCTTTTCGGGCACATCGACGTCGACGACCTCGACAACGCCCGCCGCTTCAGCCCGAACAAGGCCTACGGCGACGCGAAGCTCGCGAACGTGCTGTTCGCGAAGAGTCTGCACACGAAGTTCCACGCCGACGGGCTCAGCGCCGTGGCGTTCCATCCGGGCACCGTGCAGACGAACTTCGCCTCCGACTCGTCGAGCATCATGCGGCTGGTGTACCGCACGCCACTCAAACGCCTCCTGCTCATCGGCGCCGACAA
>JAQZBG010000498.1 GCA_029239165.1 Microbacterium sp.
GCCGAGCTTCGCGAGGATGGTGCTGACGTAGCCCTTCACCGTGCCCTCGACGAGGTGCAGCTGCGTGCCGATCTCGGCGTTCGACGCTCCGGCGCCGAGGAGCGCGAGCACCTCCCGCTCACGGTCGGTCAGGGCGGCGGCTGCCTCCCGGGCCTCGACGGTGCGCGCGCGGTCGCCCTCGCGGTACGGCGCGATGACCCGGCGCGCGATGTCCGGAGAGAGGTACGCGCCGCCTTCCGAGACCGCACGAACGCCCGCGATCAGTTCACGGGGATCGGCGGCCTTCAGCAGGAACCCCAGTGCGCCGCCGCCGAGCGCTCGCTCGATGTAGTCGTCCTCGCCGAAGGTGGTCAGCATCACGATCCGAGTGCCCGGCACGGTGGCCGCGATCTCGGTGGCCGCGCTCAGGCCGTCGAGCACCGGCATCCGGATATCGAGCACGGCCACATCGGGGCGGTGACGCTGCGTGCCGTCGATCGCTTCGCGGCCGTTCGCGGCCTCGAACACCACCTCGATGTCGGCGTCGGATTCGAGGATCGAGCGCACGCCCGCCCGCATCATGGCCTCGTCGTCGGCGATGAGCACCCGGATCACTGGGCCCCCAACAGCGTCTTCTCGACCAGCACTCCTTGATCGAAGCACAAGCGATACGTCGCATCGGTGAAGTGCAGCCAACCGTCGCGGGCGGCGAAGTACTCGCACTCTGATCCGTCGGGCGCGGGGGGCTCGGCGACGATCGGCACGGGGCCGGGGGTGCCCGCGGGCAGAAGCGGTGCGAGCGCCGCCCGCGTGGCACCCAGGTCGATGCTCTGGTACACGTCGGATGTGATCGCGGTGTGCGCGAACGTGATCGCCTGCACGACCGCGAAGCCGACGAGGGCGAGCCCCAGTATCACCGCCGGGACGATCGTCGCCTGCCACACACGGCGACGGGCAGCACGTGCGTTGGTGCGAAGAGCCGAGTCCGCGGCATCCGACGATCCGTGCGCGATGGTCTCGGCGCGCAACGGCGTCCGCAGTCGCAGCTCGAAGCCGCCGCCGGGTGCCGCGTCCGCGTCGATCGACCCGCCGAGCAGCTCGGCGCGACGACGCAGGCTCGGGATGCCGTGACCGCTGCCCTGCGCACCGGTCGCGGCGGACGCCGCCGACCGGATGGACGCCGCGAGACCGTCGGCGTCGGACCGCCCGACATGGATCCCGACCGCGGCGCCGGGCGCGTGCCTTGCCGCATTCGTCAGGCCCTCGCGGACGGTCCGCACGGCCAGTTCCGCGATCAGCGGATCCGCAGCCGCCAGGAGCGCATGATCGATCTCCGCCTCGACGCTCATGCCCGCATCCCTCGCCCCGGCCACGAGCGCATCGATCCCCTCGCCGCCGAGGGGATCGAGTCGACTCGGACCGTCCCCCGGCCGCGTCACGCGCACCACGTCGCGCAGACGGTCGCTCGCTCGGACGGCGGCCTCGCGCAGCGCCCGGAACTGCTCACGCTGCGCGGGACTGAGCTCACGCCCGAGCTCCAGAGCGCCGGCCTGCACCGCGATCAGTGCCAGCTCGTGGCCGATCGTGTCATGGAGGTCGTCCGCGATGCGTGCGCGTTCATCGGACTGCGCACGGTCGGCGAGGATCGCGGCATCCGATTCCCGCTGCTCCTCCCGCAGCATCCGGTACCTGCCGAACCACCAGGGAGCGACGACGATGAGCAGCGCGATGAGCACGCTCGCCATCCAGTCGCCGAGGGGCGCGGTGCCGGGCAGCACGTAAGAGACCGGGAGCGAGACCGCCCTGCCGGGATCAGCGCGAGCACCAGCGCAGAGTCACCCCATCGGGCCAACGGCAGCGCGATCGACGTCGCGAGGAGCAGGAGCACGACGCCGACCGGCGTGGGCCACGACCCTCGCAGGGAACGACCGGCAGGGAGCATGCCCCCATCGTAGGAAGGCAGCCCCATGCTGCAGGACTGACGAAAGTAAGGTGCAGTCCATGCTTCGGTCGGCTGTGCCGGCCTCTGCCCCGTTCGTAGCGTCGCAGGCATGGACCTCCTCGCCGTGCTGACGACCCTCGTGACCGACCTCGCGGCATCGCCGTGGGTGTACCTGATCGTGCTCGCCGTGTGCGTGATCGACGGGTTCTTCCCGCCGATCCCGAGCGAGACGGTCGTGGTCGGCGCGGCCACGGTCTCAGTGGTCACGGGCCAGCCGAACCTGCTTCTGCTCATCGGCGTGGCTGCCGCAGGCGCCATCATCGGCGACAACATCGCGTACCAGCTCGGCCGGGTGCTGGGCACGGATCGCTTCCGGTGGATGCGCACGAGGCGGGTCACCAGCGCGGTCGAGTGGGCACGCCGCGGGCTGGACCGGCGCGGTGCGCTCCTCATCTTCACCGCGCGCTACATCCCGGTCGGCCGGATCGCGGTGAACATGACTGCCGGCGCGACGGGCTACCCGCTTCGCCGGTTCCTGCCGCTGTCGATCGCCGCCGGCATCACCTGGGCGGCATACTCGGCGGTCTTCGGGATCGTTGCCGGGCAGTGGCTGCACGACCAGCCGCTGCTGGCCATCGTGCTCGCGATCGTGATCGCCGCGGCGATAGGGGCGGTGGTGGATGCCGTCATCCGCCGCATCCTCAACCGCGAGGCGCGTCCGGTCGGCGCGGTACTGCCCGACAGCGAAAGCCCGCGGGTCACCTCGGCGGCGCGTCCCGGCGCTGTGTGACGCGTGTAAGCGCGAAAACACCCCGGGGCACCCGGGGCGTTTTCGCATATTGGGCTCAGCCGGCAACCCGAGCTGTCTCGGCCGTCGCGGCATCCGCGCTCGCGTCGGTGACGGCGCCGCGGACGAGCTGCACGCTCGCCCAGAGGCACGGGATCAGCATCGTCACCCCCCCGAGCACGGTCGTGTCCACCGGGAGCGGCACGAAGCCGACCAAGACGGGCAGCGCGAACAGCAGTCCGTGTCGGTCGACGAGATCAGAATGGTCAGCGTGGCGAGTTCGAATCCCAGCACCAGGAGGAGGACGACCGCCGTGACCATTCCGGTGATCAGGCCGATCGCGCCGAGTGTGCGTCCTCGACCACGTGCGATCGTGCAGCCGCCGATTCCCACCGCGGCCGCCATGAGGATGGCCGAGCCGAAGATCTGCAGGCCCAGTGCCAGGTACTCACCCCCCGGGCCTTCGGCGATCGCTGTGAATTGATCCTCGGCGGTCTCGTAAGGCTCCGGGTGCAGCAGCCCCGGAAGCACGAAGATACCGAGCGGGGCGAGCGTGATCCCGATCGCTCCCAGCCAGCGCAGCGCCACATCAAGACGTCGCATG
>JAQZBG010000131.1 GCA_029239165.1 Microbacterium sp.
GTCGCAACTGAACCGTGGTCCCGAGCAGCGCACCGACAAGAAGCCCGCGATCAGCGACCTGCGTGAGTCCGGCTCGATCGAGCAGGACGCCGACATGGTCATCCTGCTGCACCGCGACTCGGTGTACGACAAGGACGTGCGTCCCGGCGAGGCCGACCTGATCGTCGCCAAGCACCGTAACGGCCCGACCGCCACGATCACCGTCGCGTTCCAGGGTCACTACTCCCGGTTCATGGACATGGCCCCGGGCGGCGACTTCAACTGATCGTCTCTCGCGGAGGGCGGGGGCGGACTCCCGAACGCGCGGACCCGGGTTTGACCGTTGTGGTGCGCCGCCGCGATCATGAGGATCACGCGCCGACGGAGGCGCACGGGTGAGGAGCGGAATATGCAGCGTGGGTCGAACCTCCCTGCTGTGGGCGTCTACAACCAGGCGCTCGTCTTCGACCTCATCCGGCGGTCGGAGGAGGGGCTCAGTCGCAGCGAGCTCGCCGAACGCACGGGGTTGTCGACGCAGACGCTCAGCAATGTGACTCGCCGTCTCGCCAACGAGGGGCTGATCGAGGAGACCGGAAAGGTCATCTCGGGCCCGGGGAAGCCGCGGACGCTTCTCGCGCTGCGGTCGGATTCGCGCTATGCGGTCGGTGTGCACCTCGACCCGGCCGTCGACACCGTGGTGGTCGTGGATGCCGCCGGCGCTGTCGTCGCGCGCACCGAGCAGACCCCCGGAGGTGCTGATGCGTCGCCGGATGAACTCGTGGGCCGTCTCGGAGACAGCGTCCGATCGCTCATCGTCGAGGCGCGCCTCCCTGCGGAGCGTGTGCTCGGGATCGGTGTGGCGGCTCCGGGACCGTTCGACCGCGACGCCGGTCGCCTGCTGAATCCGCCGCTTCTCCCCGCCTGGCACAACGTGTCGGTGCGCACGGAGCTGGAGAGGGTCAGTGGACTGCCGACGCTGCTCGAGAAGGACGTCGTCGCGACCGTCGTCGGGGAGCAGTGGTTCGACGCGGGGCAAGAGCTCGGCGACGCGATGTTCCTCTACTACGGTGCCGGACTGGGCCTCGGGCTCTCCGTCGCGGGCGCGCCGGTGCACGGCAGGACGGGCAATGCCGGCAATATCGCGCACATCGTCGTCGACGCGGAGGGGCCGCTGTGCACCTGCGGATCGCGGGGCTGCATCGGAGTGATCATGGAGCCGCGAATGCTCCTGGCCCAGGCGGAGCGGACGACTCCGCCGAGCGGCACGGGAGATGCGCGGATGCAGCTCGAGTTGCTGTCGGCCTTGGCCACCGCCGGAGACAAGGGCGTGCTGGCTGCGCTGGAGAGCGCGGGGAGGCACCTCGCCACGGCGATCGTCGAGGTGAACAACCTCCTCGATCTCGGCATCGTCGTCCTCGGGGGCCCCGCATGGTCGAGGCTCGGGGAACGCCTCCTCCCGGTGCTGGACCACTGGGTGCACACCACCGCCGTCAGCACGTCCACGGAGCCCGTGCATCTGCGCCCGTCGCAGATGGGAGCGGACTCGGCCGCCGTGGGGGCCGCGTGCCTCGTGCTCGATGACGCGCTCACGGCGCGACCGTCGCGGCTCATGATCAGCCGCTGACGACGGCCCACGGTTTTCGCCGAACGGCATAGCGTTCCGTGACGGAACTGTTACGCCGCCCTATCGACGCATTTATCCCATTTGATAGGATTACCCGTCTGAGGGCCTCAACAGCGAGGTCCGCATGCAAAGGAGCAAGCAGATGCGAACGAAGCCCCTCGCCGCCATCGGCGCGATCGCAGTCGGCGCGGTCGTCTTCTCGGGATGCAGTGCGTCCGGGGACGCGGAGACGTCCGACACCGGAGACCGCACCATCACCGTCGCGTACCAGATGACATCCGCGTTCCACCAGCTCGATGATCTCTTCCAGAAGGTCAAACCCGAGTTCGAGGCCGCGAACCCCGGAGTGACGGTCAAGCTCCAGCCGATCGAATCCGAGGACGAGTACTTCACGAAGCTCGCCCTGATGAACGGCTCGCCCGACACGGCGCCCGACGTGATCTACGAGGACACCTTCCAGCTGCGCTCCGACGCCGCTGCCGGTTACCTGCTTCCGATCGACGACTACCTCGCCGACTGGGACGACTGGGACCAGTTCTACGACGCGGCCAAGGAAGCCGGGCTCGGCGGAGACGGCAGCACGTACGGCGTCTCGATGGGCACCGACACCCGCGCGATCTACTACAACAAGGAGATCTTCGCCGCAGCCGGACTCCCCACCGACTGGCAGCCCACCTCGTGGCAGGACATCCTCGATGCCGCCGAAGCGGTGAAGGCGTACGACGCCGATCTGATCCCGTTGAACATCTACGGCAGCAAGAGCGCCGGTGAGCAGACATCGATGCAGGGCCTCGAGATGCTGCTCTACGGCACCGAGTCCACTCTGTACGACGCCGACTCGGACAAGTGGGCCGTCGACTCCGAGGGCCTCACCGACGCTTTCGGCTTCTACGACACGCTCTACAAGAACGATCTGGCGACGCCGCTCGATCTCGCCCTCGACGCGACCATCGGCAGCCGTGTCTCCACGGAGCTGCTCCCGGAGGGGAAGCTCGCCATGGCCATCGACGGGTCGTGGCTCCCCGGCGGCTGGATCAGCGGCGAGAGCGCCTGGGACGGCTGGGAGGACACGATCGGTCTCGCCAAGATGCCGACGCAGGACGGTGGCGACCCCGGCTTCACCTCGATGTCCGGGGGCTGGACCCTCGCGGTCGGGTCTCAGACGAAGCACCCGCAGACGTCCTTCGACTTCATCGCGATGGCGCTGAACCAGGAGAACTCGCTCAAGTACGACACCGAGAACAGCCAGATCGCCGTCCGCGAGGATGTCGCGACCGACGACGCGTACCTCTCGTACAACCCGACCTTCGCGTTCTTCTCCGATCTCGTGCAGTACACGCATTTCCGTCCGACCACGCCGGACTACTCGCAGATCACCAGCGCGCTTCAGCAGGCCACCGAATCGGTGATCACCGGAGAGGCGACCCCGGAGGAGGCGGCCAAGACGTACGACGACGCGCTCACCCAGATCGTCGGCGCGGACAAGGTCGAGTAGGACCCTGCAGTGACCTCCGCTTCCGCAACGCGCAGCCCGGCCCCGGTGCACACCGGGGCCGGGAGGCGCGCCCCTCTCCGCGAACTGATGCGCTCCGTCCCGCTGCTGCCGGCCGTGGTGCTGCTGGTCGTGTTCCTGCTCGGACCGATCATCTACGCCATCTGGGGATCGCTCACCAACCGCGCCCTGACGGGGTATCGGGCGGCGCAGCCCGAGTTCGTCGGGCTCGACAACTACGTCTCGCTGTTCACCGACCCGAACTTCTGGACGGCGCTGGTTCTCACGGTCGTCTTCGTGCTCTTCTCCGCGATCATCGGTCAGAACGTGCTGGGCCTCGGGGTCGCCGCGCTCATGCGCATCGGGTCGAAATCGGTCAACAGCGTGGTCGGCGCACTCGTCGTCGTCGCCTGGGTGATGCCGGAGATCGTCGCCGCCTTCGCCCTCTACGCCTACTTCTCGAAGGACGGCACGCTCAACGCGCTGCTGGAGACCGTGGGCATCCCTGCGGTGAGCTGGCTCATCGAGTACCCGATGTTCGCCGTCATCCTCGCGAACGTCTGGCGGGGCACGGCCTTCTCGATGCTCGTCTACGGAGCCGCCCTCAACGAGGTGCCGCCCGAGGTGATGGAGGCCGCACAGATCGACGGTGCGAACGCCACGCAGCGCTTCTTCCTCATCACCATCCCGATGATCCGCCGGTCGATCTCGACGAACCTGATGCTCACGACCTTGCAGACGCTCGGGACCTTCGGTCTCATCTGGGTGATGACCAAGGGAGGACCGGGCGTCTCGAGTTCGACCCTTCCCGTCCTCGCCTATCAGGAGGCCTTCCAGTACTCCCAGATCGGCTACGGAACGGCGATCGCTGCGGTGACCCTCGTGCTCGGCGCGATCTTCGCGATCTTCTACATCCGCATCCTCAAGCCGGAGGTCGACTGATGACTGCCACGGAAGCAATCGTCCGCCCCGCCACCCGGCGCGGCCCGCGGATCTCGGTCGCGACGCCGGCGAAGCGCCGTTCCGCCTGGCTCGCCAACACCGTCCTGATCGTGATCGGGGTCGTGTTCCTCGTGCCGATCGCGTGGATCGTGTTCTCCTCGGTGTCTCCGTCGGCCACGGTGTCGATCTCGGTGCCGGAGAGTCTCACGTTCGACAACTTCGTCTCGGTGTTCGACTGGTCGATGACGCTGCTGCCGTTGTGGAACTCGGCACTGATCTCGTTCGGCACCGCCCTCATCACCGTCGTCGTCGGGGTGCTCGCCGCGTATCCGCTCTCGCGGCACAACTCGCGTTTCCAGCGCGGGTTCATGTACTCGGTCCTGTTCGGTTCCTGCCTGCCGATCACGGCCATGATGGTGCCGGTCTACGCGCTCTTCGTGCAGTTGAAGATGCTCGATTCGCAGGTCAGCGTGATCCTGTTCATGGCCGCCACCTCATTGCCCATGGCGATCTGGATGCTGAAGAACTTCATGGACTCGGTGCCGGTCTCCCTCGAGGAGGCGGCGTGGGTGGACGGCGCCTCCGCCATGCGGGCGCTGTGGACCATCGTCCTGCCGCTCATGCGTCCCGGCATCAGCGTCGTCTTCATCTTCGTGTTCACACAGGCGTGGGGGAACTTCTTCGTCCCGTTCGTCCTGCTGTTCAGCTCGGAGAAGATGCCGGCGGCCGTCGCGATCTTCACGTTCTTCGGCAATCACGGGGCCGTCGCCTACGGGCAGCTCGCCGCGTTCGCCACGTTGTACTCCGTGCCGATCCTCGTCCTGTACCTGCTCGTGCAGCGTCTCTCCGGCAGCAGCTTCGCGCTGGCCGGCGGCGTCAAGGGCTGATCCCGGCCTCCTCGCACGATCCCCACGATCCCCCCAATCCAGAAAGCACCGCACATGCACGACCGCACCGCGCTCATCGAGATGCGCATCGACCGATTCATCCGCGAGCGCCTCCGTCCGGCGCGTCACCGCCTGAGCCACCCGCTCGAGGTCCGCGCGTGGGAGGTGCCGGGGGAGCCGGTGTCCTTCGCGGACGCAATACAGGCGGACTACGCGCCCACCGCGGTCGGCGCTCCGTGGGGGCGCCCCTGGGGCACGACGTGGTTCCGCGTGAGCGGGCAGGTCCCGGCCGAATGGCGCACCGCATCCGGTGATCTTCCTGACGGCACCAGGGCGGAACTCGTCGTGGACCTCGGGTTCACGGCCGGGCAGAGCGGCTTCCAGGCCGAGGCTCTCGTGTGGGGTCTCGACGGGAGCCCGATCAAGGGCATCTCGCCGTTCAACAACGCGGTCGCCGCGGCGGTGCAGTCGGACGGCCGCGTCGACGTGCTGCTCGAGGCGGCATCCAATCCCGACGTGGGCAGCATCTTCACGTTCGACCCCACCGAGCTCGGCGACCCCGAGACCGCCGGTGCCGATCCGATCTACGTGCTCCGCGTCGTCGACGTGGCCCTGCGCGACCTGACCGTCGAGGCGCTGCTCGATGACACCGTGATCCTGCGCGGCCTCGTCGGGGAGCTGGATGCCTCGTCGCCGCGGCGGGCGGAGATCGTGCAGGCGCTGGATCGGATGATCGATCTCGTGGACCCGCACGACGTCGCGGGCACGGCGGCCGAGGGCCGTGAGGCGCTCCGAGAGGTCCTGGCGACTCCCGCCCATGCCAGCGCGCACGTGCTGCACGCCGTCGGGCACGCGCACATCGATTCGGCCTGGCTGTGGCCGGTGCGCGAGACGGCCCGCAAGGTGTCGCGGACCTTCTCGAACGTGCTCGCACTGATGGACGAGAACCCCGACGTCGTCTTCGCCAGTTCATCGGCGCAGCAGTTCGCCTGGATCAAGGAGCGATACCCCGAGATCTGGGACCGTCTGGTCGAGCGCGTGCGCGAAGGTCGCTTCGTTCCGGTCGGCGGCATGTGGGTCGAGTCGGACACGAACATGGTCGGCGCCGAAGCCCTCGCCCGTCAGCTCGTCGAGGGCAAGGGGTTCTTCCTCCGGGAGTTCGGGATCGACACCCCCGAGGTCTGGCTGCCCGACTCCTTCGGGTACAGCGGCGCCCTCCCTCAGATCATCAAAGCCTCCGGGTCGAAGTGGTTCCTCACGCAGAAGATCTCCTGGAACGAGACGAACCGGATGCCGCATCACACCTTCCTCTGGGAGGGTCTCGACGGTACGCGCGTGTTCACGCACTTCCCTCCGGTGGACAAGTACAACTCGGACGCGTCGCAGGCCGACCTCGCGCACGCGCAGCGAAACTTCCAGGACAAGGGCAGGGCCCGCGTCTCGCTGCTGCCGTACGGTTACGGCGACGGCGGAGGCGGACCGACCCGTGAGATGGCCGCGCAGGTCGAGCGCGCGGGGTCGCTGGAGGGTTCGCCGGTCGCCCGGCATTCCACCCCCCGTGCGTTCTTCGAGCAGGCGGAGTCCGAGTACCCGTCGCCCGAGGTGTGGAGCGGCGAGCTGTATCTCGAATTCCATCGCGGCACGTACACGAGTCAGCTGCGCACCAAGCAGGGTAACCGTCGCAGTGAGCACCTGCTCCGCGAGGCCGAGCTCTGGGCGGCGACGGCATCCGTCCGAACCGGACGCGTCTACCCGGCCGAACAGCTCAAACGCCTCTGGCAGCTCGTGCTCCTCCAGCAGTTCCACGACATCCTGCCCGGAACGTCGATCGCCTGGGTGCATCAGGATGCCGAGCGCAACTACGCGGCGATCGCCGTCGAGCTCGAGCAGATCATCGCGGATTCGCTGCGTGCGCTGGTCGGCGAGGGCACGCGCAGCCTCGTGGCCAACGCGGCCCCGCACGGGCATGCCTCGGTCGGCGCGCTGGCGATCGGCGAGGCGGATGCGGTCACGCCGGTCGCACCGGTCGCGGCGGAGGGCGGGTTCGTGCTGGACAACGGGCTCGTGCGGGCGACGATCGACGCCCGGGGGGTGCTGACGTCGATCATCGACCTGACGAGCGGGCGCGAGGTCGTCCCGGCCGGCCAGAGCGCCGGAGTCTTCCAGCTGCACCGGGACACCCCGACGCAGTGGGACGCCTGGGACATCGACGAGCACTACCGCCGCAACGTCACCGATCTCCTCGAGGTGGACGACGTCGAGATCGTCGACGGAGCCGTGGTGATCTCGCGCTCGTTCGGCGCATCGACGCTGGTGCACAGCATCCGTCTCGACGAGGGGTCTCGCACCCTGAAGCTGGCGGTCGACGTCGACTGGCATGAGCGGCAGAAGCTGCTCAAGCTCAGCGTCCCCGTCGATGTGCACACCGACCACGCCGCCTCCGAGATCCAGTTCGGGCACATCGTGCGTCCGACCCACACCAACACGTCGTGGGATGCCGCGCGCTTCGAGACCGTGGCGCATCGGTGGGTCCGAGTGGGAGAGAGCGACTTCGGTGTCGCGGTCACCAACGACTCCACCTACGGCCACGACATCACCCGGCACCCACGTGAGACGGGCGGCACGTATTCGACCGTGCGGCTCTCGCTGGTCAGGGCGGCGCTGTTCCCCGACCCGCAGCAGGACCAGGGCCGGCATCACCTGGAGGTGGGCATCGTCGTCGGCGGGGAGCTCGTCGACGCGATCGCCGAGGGGTACCGCACGAACCTCGC
>JAQZBG010000132.1 GCA_029239165.1 Microbacterium sp.
TACTCGTCGACGAACTCCTCCGGGTCGAAGTCCGCCGAGTAGCTGTCGACGAGCGATGCCGAGAG
The DNA here is from genome assembly GCA_029239165.1 of Microbacterium sp. Taxonomy (GTDB): domain Bacteria; phylum Actinomycetota; class Actinomycetes; order Actinomycetales; family Microbacteriaceae; genus Microbacterium. Next base: position 66 of record JAQZBG010000132.1, read on the forward strand.
CTCGAGCTCCTTCTTCGAGATCCGGACATCCTCGTCCAGCGCGGGAAATGCGGCTTCACGCACCTCATCGGCCCACAGCAGCGTCTGCAGCACGAGCACCTTGCCGCGAACACGGAGCGCAGCCAGCCTCGTCTTCTGCCGTAGCGTGAACCGGACGATCGCGGTGCGGTCCGTCTGCTCCAGCGTCTTCCGCAACAGCACGTACGCCTTGGGCGACTTCGAGTCCGGCTCGAGGTAGTACGGCTTGTCGAGCGTGAGCAGATCGACCTGATCGGAGGGGACGAACTCGACCACGTCGATCTCGCGGCTCTTCTCCGCCGGGAGGGCAGCGAGATCGTCCTTGGTGAGCACGACGGTCTGGCCCTCCTCGACGTAGGCGCGGTCGATGTCGGCATACGCCACGGTCTCACCGCAGACCTCGCAGGTGCGCTGGTAACGGATGCGTCCGCCGTCCTTCTCGTGCACCTGATGCAGCGGCACGTCGTGGTCTTCGGTCGCGGAGTACACCTTCACCGGCACGTTCACGAGGCCGAACGTCAGCGCGCCCTTCCAGATCGTTCTCATGTGACCAGTGAACACCAGCCGACACTGTCGCGACCAGACCCTTGACTACGCTGGCTGCATGGTCGGACAAGGGCAGATCGTGCAGGTCGACGGTCGGCGTCTGCGCGTGACCAACCTCGACAAGGTGGTGTACCCCGAGACCGGGACCACGAAGGGCGAGGTCATCGCCTACTACAGCAGTATCGCCCCTCTCCTCCTCCCGCTGCTCGACCGGCGTCCCGTCACCCGCAAGCGCTGGGTCGAGGGCGTCGGGACAGCGGATGCTCCTGCCGATGCCTTCTTCACGAAGCAGCTCGAGCCCGGGGCGCCCGAGTGGATCCCGCGGCTGGCCATCCAGCACTCGGACGGACCGAAGGAGTATCCGCTTGTCGAGGACGTGCCCACCCTGGTGTGGCTCGCCCAGGTCGCCGCGATCGAGCTGCATGTTCCCCAGTGGCGGTTCACTCCGGATGGTCTGCCCGGTCGTCCGGACCGACTGGTCCTCGACCTCGACCCCGGCCCCGGGGTGGGACTGGTGCAGTGCGCCGAGATCGCCCGCTTCGCTCGTGTGATCCTGACCGACATGGGCCTCGACCCGTTCCCCGTCACGAGCGGAAGCAAGGGCATCCACCTCTATGCCGCTCTTCCGGGCGAGCAGACCAGCGACGAGATCTCCGCCGTCGTGAAGGAACTCGCCCGCCTGATCGAGAACGATCATCCCGACCTCGCCACCAGCGTCATGTCGAAGGCGGTGCGCGGGGGCAGGGTCTTCCTCGACTGGAGTCAGAACAACGGCAAGAAGACGACCATCTCGCCGTACTCCCTGCGCGGTCGCGCACGGCCCTGGGTCGCCGCTCCCCGCACCTGGGAGGAGCTCGACGATCCCGCGCTGGCACAGCTCGACATCGACCAGGTGCTGGCCAGGGCCGCCGCGGGCATCGATCCCCTCGCGAGCCTTCGGCCCCTCGCCATCGAGTCGACGCCGAAGGCTGCGGCGCCGCCGACACCGCCGCCGACACCGCCGCCGACACCGCACCGGCCCTCTCGCCATCCACGCAGCAGCCCGGCTCCGGCGCTCGACGGCACCGCCGCCACGCTCGCGCCGATGCTCGCGGAGAACAGCACTCCGGGCGTCGCGCGTGCGCTGAGCGCCCCTTCGTGGGTCGAGGTGAAGTGGGACGGCATCCGCGCGATGGGCACCTGGCACGACGGACAGATGCGCCTGCACGCGCGTCGGGGCACCGACATCACGGCCCGCTATCCCGAGCTGACAGCAGACGGCGCCCCCTTCTTCCCCGTGTCGGACGCCGTCGTGGACGGGGAGATCGTCGCGTTCGACCCCCAGGGGCGTCCGAGCTTCTCGCTGCTGCAGAACCGGATGCACCTCACGCGACCGCGCGAGATCGAGCGCGAGGTCATCCGCACACCGATCGTCTACATGCTGTTCGACCTGCTGCGACTCGACGGTCATGACCTCACCACCATGCCGTTGCGGGAGCGGCGCACGCTTCTCGAAGACGTGATCGCCGACCTCGATGCCCCTGTCCAGCTTCCGCCCGTCTTCGACGATGTCGACGCGGCCCTGGCCGCGAGTGAGCAGTTCGGTCTCGAGGGCGTCGTGGTCAAGGATCCACAGTCCCGATACCGGCCGGGGCAACGAAGCCCGTCGTGGTTGAAGCTCAAGCACACACGGATGCAGGAAGTGGTGATCGTGGGAATCCGGCCGGGCAAGGGCGACCGGGAGAGCACCCTCGGATCACTTCTGCTGGCGGTGCCCGCCCCCTCAGCCGACCAGGGAGGATCGACGCGGCTCCGCTATGTCGGTCGTGTCGGCTCAGGGTTCACGGACCGCATCCTGCGCGACCTCCTCACCCGCCTCGAGCCTCTGCGAGTGAAGACCGCGCCCCTCGACGGTGTACCGGCCCCCGATGCGTCCGACGCGCTCTGGGTGCGTCCCGAACTGGTGGGCGAAGTGGAGTTCGCGAACTGGACACCGGACGGCGTTCTCCGTCACGCGCGGTGGCGGGGGTTGCGTCCGGACAAGGAGCCGGACGACATCGTCGTGGAGGTCTGACCGCGCTCGTCCGGTCGGTTCACGCGTGATGCGGAGCGCAGTCCGACTGTTCGGCCGGCTCGATCTGGAATGTCGAGTGCTCGACGTCGAAGTGATCGGCGAGACACGCCTGCATGTCGGAGAGCAGCTGCGTGGATCGCCCATCCGCGAGCAGCTGGGGCTCGACGCTCACATGGGCCGTGAACACCGGAGCCCCGCGGGTGAGTTGCCAGACGTGCACGTCATGCACACCGACGACACCCGCATAGCCGAGCAGGTGCGTCCGAATGTCGCTGACGGCCGTCCCCTTGGGCGCGGACTCGGCGAGGACCGAAAAGACCTCGCGCAGGAGCGTGATCGCCCTGGGGATGATCATCGCGGCGATGAAGAGTGAGGCGATGGCATCCGCCGGCATCCAGCCCGTGACGAGGATGACGATCGCCGCGACGATGACGGCCGCGGATCCGATCAGGTCGCCCATCACCTCGAGATAGGCGCCGCGCACGTTGATGCTCGTCCGCTGAGCGCGACTCAGCAGCCACATCGAGACGGCGTTCGCGAACAGGCCCACCACCGCGACGACCAGCATGAGCCCGCCGGCGACCTCGATCTCGCCCGGGTTCACGAGTCGCCCGATGCCTTCGACGGCCACCCACGCGGCCAGAGCGATCAGGATCAGAGCGTTGATCAACGCACCGAAGACCTCGGCGCGCTGGTAGCCGAAGGTGCGTCGGTCATCGGCCGGGCGCGCTGCCACCGTCGCCGCGATCAAGGCGATCACGAGGGCGGACGCATCCGTGAACATGTGAGCGGCGTCCGCGAGCAGGGCCAGTGAGCCGGTCAGGATCGCCCCGACGACCTGCACGACCATCACGGTCGCGGTGAGCGACAGCGAGATCGCCAGCAGGCGTCGACTACTGGCTGAGCGGATGCCGCCGGCGGCGGGTGCGTGATCGTGCATGCCCCCAGGCTAGACCGGGAAACAGAGCCGTCAGCCCGCTTTCACCTAGTCGGGAAGGGTAACGATTCTCACCGTCATCTGCGGTTGAGTGAAGGCCGTCCGAAGGTCAGAGCGCGCCGAGCAACCGCAGCAGTTCCGTGAAAGCTCGAGCCCGATGCGACTGCGACTGCTTCTCGTCGGCGGAGAAGCCACCCACGGTCCGCTCCTGCCCCTCAGGCTGACCGTCCGGGATGAAGATCGGGTCGTAACCGAAGCCGCCGTCGCCGGACGCCGCGTGCGCAAGGCGTCCCGGCCACCGTCCTTCCACGACATGCTCGCGTCCGTCCGGCAGGACCAGGGCGATCGTCGAGGTGAAGTGCGCGGTCCGGTGCGGATCGGCGATATCGCGCAGCTGATCGAGCAGGAGCTCGAGGTTCGCCGCGGCGTCCTTCTTCTGCCCGGCCCAGTACGCGGAGAAGACCCCTGGCGAACCGCCGAGCACGTCGACGCAGATCCCGGAGTCATCGGCCAGGGCGGCGAGTCCCGTGTGCGCGGAAGCCGCCCGCGCCTTGAGGAGCGCGTTCTCGGCGAAGGTGATCCCGTCTTCGATCGGCTCGGGGCCGTCATAGCCGACGACCTCGAGATCAGGACGAGCCTGCGCCACGATCTGCTGGAACTCCGCGATCTTGTGGGCGTTGTGGGTCGCGAGGACGACCTGCATCGTCACTCCCCCGCCAACGCGGCGAGCTGCTTGCCCTTCAGTTCCTCGCAGCCGGCGACGCCGAGCTCGAGCAGCGCATCGAGTTCACGCTTGTCGAAAGGCGCGCCCTCCGCCGTGCCCTGCACCTCGACGAAGAGCCCGCGACCCGTGACGACGACGTTCATGTCGGTCTCGGCGCGGACGTCCTCGGTGTATGCCAGATCGAGCATGGGCTCGCCGTCGATGATCCCCACCGAAACGGCGGCCACGGAATCGAGGAGCGGCGTCGAGTTCCTGCCGATGAACTTCTTCTCCCTGCCCCACTCGATCGCGTCGGCCAGGGCCACGTAGGCGCCCGTGATGGCAGCGGTCCGGGTGCCGCCGTCGGCCTGCAGCACGTCGCAGTCGATCACGATCGTGTTCTCGCCGAGCGCTTTCGTATCGACGACGGCGCGCAGCGCACGACCGATGAGGCGGGAGATCTCGTGGGTGCGTCCACCGATGCGGCCCTTGACGCTCTCACGGTCGTTGCGGCTGTTCGTGGCGCGCGGGAGCATCGAATACTCCGCGGTCACCCATCCCTTGCCCTTCCCGGTCAGCCAGCGCGGGACGCCGTTGGTGAAGGATGCCGTGCACAGCACCTTCGTACCGCCGAAGCTGATCAGGGCGGACCCCTCGGCGTGGGCGCTCCAGTTGCGCTCGATGGTGATCTCTCGCAGCTGATCGGTGGAACGGCCGTCGACGCGGACGATTTCGGTCATGTGCTTCTCTCGGTCGGGATGGGCGAATCGAGTCAGGACGATTCGAGGAGAGCCTTACTCGAAGGCGATGTCGGGAAGGGTGAGAACGCCGGTCTGCACGAGCTGCACATCCCGGACCTCCCGACCCATCAGTCGGTTGGCGAGCGCCGTGAAGTCATCGGTCGATGCACCCGTGGCCTCGTAGACGTACGTCGCCGTCGCATCGGGCGATGCCAAGAGGTCGCCTCTGACCAACTGGCGGTACACGTCGCCCGCGGTCTCGTCGTCGCTGGAGACGAGGGTGACGCCCTCGCCCATGACGTAGCTGATCGCACCCCGCAAGAACGGATAGTGCGTGCATCCGAGCACGAGGGTGTCGACGTCCGCGTTCCGGAGCGGGGCGAGGTACTCCTCGGCGACGGCGAGGACCTCCGGCGTACCGGTGATCCCCGCTTCGACGAACTCGACGAAGCGCGGGCAGGCCGCCGTGAAGACCTGCAGTCTCTCGTTGACCTCGAGCATGTCCTGGTAGGCACGGGAACCGATGGTGCCCACGGTGCCGATCACGCCGACACGGCCGTTGCGCGTCGTCGACACGGCTCGGCGCACGGCGGGCCCGATGACCTCGACGACCGGGATGTCGTATCGTTCACGGGCATCGCGGAGCATTGCCGCCGACGCCGTGTTGCACGCGATCACGAGCATCTTCACGCCCTGGTCGACGAGTGTGTCGAGCACCTCGAGCGAATACCGGCGGACATCCGCGATCGGTTTGGGGCCGTACGGGGAGTGCGCGGTGTCGCCGATGTAGACGAACGACTCTCGGGGCAGCTGGGCGCGGATGGCCCGCGCCACCGTGAGCCCGCCGACACCGGAGTCGAAGATCCCGATCGGCGCGTCGTTCATGACTACCCAGCCTACCCGCGTGCGACCCGACGCGCGCATCAGCACGCTCAGTAAGCTGAGCGCATGACCACGTCGACGGCGCTGCTCACCGACCGCTACGAGCTGACGATGCTCGCCGCCTCCCTCCGGGACGGGACGGCCTTCCGCCCCAGCGTCTTCGAGTTGTTCTCCCGTCGATTGTCCGGAGGCCGCCGATTCGGCGTCGTGGCCGGCACCGGGCGTCTCCTCGGCCTCTTGCGAGACTTCCGCTTCGGCGAAGAGGAACTGCGCTTCCTGCGTGACGCTCAGGTCGTGGACGCCGCGTCGTTGAAACACCTCGAGGACTACCGATTCACCGGATCGATCCGCGGGTACCGCGAGGGTGAGCTGTACTTCCCCGGCTCCCCCATCCTCACGGTCGAGGGCACGTTCGCCGATGCGGTGGTCCTGGAGACCCTGGCCCTCAGCGTGCTCAACCACGACTCCGCCGTCGCCACCGCCGCCGCACGGATGAGCATCGCGGCGGGCGAGCGTCCACTGGCCGAGATGGGTTCGCGCCGCGCTGCCGAGCGCTCGGCCGTGGCAGCGGCCCGGGCCGCCTACATCGCCGGTTTCGGCGCGACGAGCAACCTCGAAGCCGGTCGGAGCTGGGGCATCCCCACGATGGGCACGGCCGCCCACTCGTGGACGCTGCTGCACGACACCGAGGAAGAGGCATTCCGCGCCCAGGTGGAGAGCATGGGCGTGGGCACCACGCTGCTCGTCGACACCTACGACATCCGCGCCGGCGTGGAGACGGCGATCCGCGTCGCGGGAACCCATCTCGGCGGCGTGCGCATCGATTCCGGCGACCTGCCCATCGTCGCCGCGGATGTGCGGGCTCAGCTGGACGAGCTCGGCGCCGCCCACACTCGCATCACCGTGACCAGCGACCTCGACGAGTACGCCATCGCCGCCCTCGCCGCATCACCGGTCGATGCCTATGGCGTCGGAACGTCCGTGGTGACCGGGTCCGGCTACCCCACGGCGAGCATGGTCTACAAGCTGGTCGCACGACAGGATGTCACCGGGTCGTGGATCGGCGTCGCGAAGGCATCCGCTGACAAGGCATCGTACGGTGGCCGCAAGGCGGCGTTCCGCACGCTCGTCGACGGCGTCGCGAGCGCCGAGACCGTCGTGGTCTCCGATGGTTTCGAGGAGATCGACACGCCGGAAGAGCACCGCGACGGCCGCGCGCTCCAGGTGACGTTCGTCGAGGCGGGCGACATCGACACCGCCCACGAGGGAGCGGACGGAACGGCCGCAGCGCGGGCGCACCACCTGCGCGTGCGGGAGGAACTGCCGGTGCGCGCTCTCGCCCTCAGCAAGTCCGACCCGGCGATTCCCACCGTGTACGTCGAAGCAGACTGACGTCAGCTGATCATCGACTCGTAGATCTCCTTGCACGTGGGGCAGATCGGGAACTTCTCCGGGTCGCGACCCGGCGTCCACTTCTTGCCGCACAGTGCGCGCACCGGCTTCCCGGTGATCGCGGACTCGAGGATCTTGTCCTTCTTCACGTAATGCGAGAAGCGCTCGTGGTCGCCCGGCTCGAGATTCTCCTCGCGGAGGAGCTCTTCCAGTTCGCGATCAAGCGTTGCCACGCCGCCCTGATCGGGGCTGTCCAGCGGAGTACTCATCCCGTGAGTC
>JAQZBG010000133.1 GCA_029239165.1 Microbacterium sp.
GTGCGATCGAACGTCGCACGCAGCTGCCAGTAGCCCGCGTACGCGTAGTCGGCGAGCCACCAGCCCGCGTTCCTCAGTATGCCGATGATGCGCTCCTCCGCCTCTGAGCCGCCGACGATCGCACGCTCGGCGGCCACGGCCCCTCCGTGTTCGCCACTATCGCGGCGGCGACGGCGTGCGGCGCGGAGTGCTGCACGACATGGTGGCGTCCGGGGACCTCCACGAGCCTCGCGGTGCGTGCGGAGTCGCGGAGTCGCCGACACCACTCGCGCCCCGCGATCGGGTCATCGCTTCCCCTGATCACCAGGACGGGCCGCGTCAGTTCGGCGTACCGCTGCTCGGTCGGGTGCTCGATCATGTGCCGCGCCTGCTTGAGGTACCACCGGATGCCGCAGCGGAGATAGTCGGAGAACACGATCAGGTTGATGAGCGGCGTCTCCCCGAGTGTGTCGAGCGCGAGCGCCCGGGCCTGAGCCACGAGGCTGCGATGACGCTGATCGACCACAGGACCGATCGCGACGACGGCCTGCACGCGGTCCGGGCGGTGCAGAGCGGCCTCGGCCGCCCACTGCACGCCCATGGAGTGGCCGACGACGATGACCCGCTCCTCCCCCAGCACGGCAATCAGTTCCGCGAGTGCTCGTCCCATCCGCAGCACGTCGGGATTGCCGGAGGGCTTGGGCAGCCCCGCGAATCCCGGCAGATCCACGGACACCACACGCGTGAGATCAGCGAGCTGGGCGTGCAATCTCGACAGGTAGCGATGCGACATCCCGATCCCATGCACGAGCGCGACGGTAGGCGATTCCGCACCCGGCGGCCGCGGGCTGTCCCAGAGCCCGAAAGTCATCCCGTCGATGACGATGCGACGACGGGAAGGGCTCATGTTGCGAAGCTACCGCAACGCCCGGAAATGCAGCACGGGCTTGACTGGCGTTCCCGTGCACGACAGAGGGGGCGAGACCGAAGTCCCGCCCCCTCTGGATGCTGCGTGTCAGACGCCGGCCTTGTAGATCGGGGCTGCACCGCGGATCGCATCGCCGACCTTGTGCACGCGAAGGTCGTTCGTCGATCCGATGATTCCAGGAGGGGAACCGGAGATCACGACGACCTTGTCCCCCTCTTCGGCGAGGCCGTTGCCGAGCAGATACTCGTCGACCTGGTGATACATGAGGTCGGTGTGCTGCACCATGTCGACCAGGGTCGAGCGAATGCCCCACGTGAGCGCCATTCGACGACGGATACCGGGCTCCGGCGTGAACGCGATCATCGGGATGCGCGAGCGCAGACGCGAGAGACGACGAGCGGAGTCACCTGACTGCGTGAACACGCAGAGGAACTTCGCATCGACGAACTCGGCGACCTCGAGGGCGGCCAGCGTGATCGCGCCTCCCTGGGTGCGGGGCTTGGCCGTGAGCGGCGCGATGCGCTCCAGGCCGTGCTCCTCCGTCGACTCGATGATGCGCGCCATGGTCTCGACCACGACGACGGGATAGTCGCCGACGCTGGTCTCACCCGAGAGCATGACAGCGTCCGCACCGTCGAGCACCGCGTTCGCGACGTCCGAGGTCTCGGCGCGCGTCGGCACGGGGCTGTTGATCATCGACTCGAGCATCTGCGTCGCGACGATGACCGGCTTGGCGTTGCGGCGGGCGAGCTCGACCGCACGCTTCTGCACGATCGGCACGGCCTCCAGCGGGAGTTCGACGCCGAGGTCACCACGGGCGACCATGATCGCGTCGAACGCGTCGACGATCTCCTCGAGCGCGTCGACGGCCTGCGGCTTCTCGACCTTGGCGATGACGGGGACGCGGACGCCCTCCTCCGCCATGATCTCGTGCACGCGGGTGACGTCCGAGGCGTTGCGCACGAACGACAGGGCGATCAGGTCAGCGCCGATGCGCAGACCCCAGCGCAGGTCGTCTTCGTCCTTTTCGCTCAGTGCGGGGACGTTGACGGCGACGCCGGGCAGGTTGATGCCCTTGTTGTTGGAGACGGCTCCGGCGACGATCACCTTGGTGGTCACGGTCACGCCGTCGGTCTCCACGACCTCGACACGGACCTTGCCGTCGTCGATGAGGAGGAAGTCCCCGGGCTTCACGTCCTGCGGGAGGCCCTTGAAGGTCGTTCCGCAGATCTCCTTGTTGCCGATGATGTCTTCGGTGGTGATCTTGAAGATGTCGCCCTTGGCGAGCTCGTAGGGACCGTTCTCGAACTTGCCGAGGCGGATCTTCGGTCCCTGCAGGTCGACGAGGATCGCGACAGCACGGCCGGCGTCCTCCGCGGCCCGACGCACGTTGGCGTAGTTGTTCTCGTGCACGGAGTAGTCACCGTGGCTGAGGTTCAGTCGAGCGACGTCCACCCCCGCGTCGATCAGTGCACGCACCGTCTCATAGGTGGAGGTGGCGGGGCCCAGGGTGGCGACGATTTTCGCGCGTCTCAAAGATTGCTCCAGGTCCGATCGCGACATCACTCGGGCGCACCGGCTCGGGAAGAACCGTGGTGCCCATCAGGAACCGATCGACGTTCGCGGCGGCGGCCCGCCCCTCGGCGATGGCCCAGACGATGAGCGACTGTCCACGGCCGGCGTCGCCGGCGACGAACACGCCGGGAACCGTCGACTCGTAGCCCGAGTCACGGCGGAATGCACCGCGGTCGGTGACCTGCGGAAGCGTCTCCTCGGTGTATCCGTCCTGCTCCGGTCCGGTGAAGCCCATGGCGATCAGGATCAGGTCGGCCGGGATCTCGCGCTCGGTGCCGCTCTTGGGCACGCGACGACCGTCGAGGTACTCGGTCTCGGCCACGCGCAGCGCCCGGACCTCGCCGACCTCGTTGCCGAGGAACTCGACCGTCGACGCCAGGAACACCCGCTCGCCTCCCTCTTCGTGCGCCGAGGAGACCTCGAAGAGGGTCGGCATCATCGGCCACGGCTGGTGGTCGGGACGCGTGTCCCCCGGCTGCTTGCCGATCGCGAGGTTGGTGACGCTGAGCGCGCCCTGACGGTGCGCGGTGCCGATGCAGTCGGCCCCGGTGTCGCCGCCGCCGATCACGATGACATGCTTGCCCTCGGCGCTGATCTGGTCGGGGACCTTGTCGCCGGCAACCGCGTGGTTGGACTCCACCAGGTACTCCATGGCGAAGTGGACCCCATCGAGGTCGCGTCCGGGGATCGCGAGATCACGCGGCACGGTGGAGCCTGTCGCGATGACGACCGCGTCGTAGCGCGCCCGCAGATCGGGCCAGGAGATGTCCTTGCCGATCTCCACACCCGCACGGAAGCGGGTGCCCTCCTCCTGCATCTGGCGCAGCCGGGACTCGAGCTGCGACTTCTCCATCTTGAAGTCCGGGATGCCATAGCGGAGCAGGCCGCCGATGCGGTCGTCACGCTCGAAGACCGCGACCGTGTGTCCGGCACGCGTCAGCTGCTGGGCAGCGGCGAGACCCGCCGGGCCCGAACCGACGACCGCGACCGTCTTGCCCGTGAGGCGCTCCGGCGGTTCTGCCTCGACCCAGCCCTTCGCGAAGGCCTCGTCGATGATGGACACCTCGATCTGCTTGATGGTCACAGCAGGCTGGTTGATGCCGAGCACGCACGAGCTCTCGCACGGTGCGGGGCACAGCCGACCCGTGAACTCCGGGAAGTTGTTCGTGGCGTGAAGGCGCTCGATCGCTGCGCGGCCCTCGCCGCGCCACGTCAGATCGTTCCACTCGGGGATCAGGTTGCCGAGCGGGCAGCCCTGGTGGCAGAACGGTACGCCGCAGTCCATGCAACGCCCGGCCTGACGACGCAGGACCTGCTTGTCGCCGGGCTCATAGACCTCTTTCCAGTCCATGATGCGCACGGGCACGGGACGACGGGCGGGAAGCTCCCGCTCGGTCACCTTCAGAAAGCCTTTGGGGTCAGCCACCGGTCACCTCCAGGATGCGGTTCCACACGATGTCGCCGTCGGGGTCGATCCCCTCGGCCAGTGCCTCCTCGCGCATGCTCCGCACGGCGGCGAAGTCACGAGGCAGCACCTTGACGAACTCTGCAGCGGTCTCCTCGAAACTCTCGAGAAGCGCGGATGCACGCGGCGAGGCCGTGCGCTCGACGTGCGCGACCAGCAGACTGCGCAGCACCTCGAGGTCCGCACGGTCGAGCGGTTCGAGAAGCAGCTCGCCGCTGCCGAGCGACTGGGCGTTCACCTTGCTCGTGTCGAGGGCGTGCACGTACGCCACTCCCCCGGACATGCCCGCGCCGAAGTTGCGTCCGGTCGAGCCGAGGATCACGGCGAGACCACCGGTCATGTACTCCAGCGCGTGGTCACCCACGCCCTCGACGACAGCGGTCGCGCCCGAGTTGCGGACGAGGAACCGCTCGCCGACGACACCGGAGATGAACATCGTCCCCGAGGTCGCACCGTAGCCGATCACGTTGCCGGCGATCACGTTCTCATGCGGGGCGATCGAGGAGCCGCGCGGCGGACGGATGGTGATGTCACCGCCCGAGAGGCCCTTGCCGACGTAGTCGTTCGCGTCGCCCTCCAGCCGCAGCACGATTCCCGGCGGGAGGAAGGCACCGAGCGACTGGCCGGCCGTGCCGTGCAACGTCACGTCGATGGTCCCCTGCGGAAGACCGGCGGCGCCATGTCGCGACGTCACCTGATGACCCAGCATCGTGCCGACGGCGCGCTCGGTGTTCGCGATGGGCAGCTCGACAACCACCGGTTCACCGTTGAGCAGGGCGCTCTTGGCGATGTCGATCAGCTGCACGTCGAAGTGCTTCTCCAACTCGTGGTCCTGCGTGCGACCACTGCGACGCGGCTCGCCGGCCGGGAACACAGGCCCTTCGAGCACGGGCGTCAGGTCGAGCCCCTCGGCCTTCCAGTGCTCGACCGCGGCGTTGACCTCGATGAGGTCGGCACGGCCGATGATCTCGTCGAGTGAGCGGTAGCCGAGCTCCGCCAGGAGCTCCCGCACCTCTTCGGCGATGAACTCCATGAAGTTGACGACGAACTCCGGCTTGCCCGTGAACCGCTCACGCAGCACCGGGTTCTGGGTCGCGACGCCGACGGGGCACGTGTCGAGGTGGCAGACGCGCATCATGATGCAGCCGCTGACCACGAGCGGTGCCGTCGCGAAGCCGAACTCCTCCGCACCCAGCAGGGCGCCGATGATCACATCGCGGCCGGTCTTGAGCTGGCCGTCGACCTGGACGACGACGCGGTCGCGCATGCCGTTGAGCATGAGCGTCTGCTGTGTCTCGGCCAGACCGAGCTCCCACGGAGTGCCCGCGTGCTTGAGGGAGTTCAACGGGCTCGCACCCGTTCCGCCGTCGTGGCCGGAGACGAGGATGACGTCGCTGAGCGCCTTGGCGACACCCGCCGACACCGCGCCGATGCCGGACTGGCTCACGAGCTTGGTGTGGATGCGCGCCTCGGGGTTCGCCCTCTTCAGGTCGAAGATGAGCTGCTTGAGGTCTTCGATCGAATAGATGTCGTGGTGCGGCGGCGGAGAGATGAGTCCGACGCCGGCGGTCGCGTGGCGCGTCCGCGCGACCCACGGATACACCTTGGTCGGAGGAAGCTGGCCGCCCTCGCCGGGTTTGGCGCCCTGGGCGAGCTTGATCTGGATGTCGTCCGCCTCGGTGAGGTACAGGCTCGTCACGCCGAAGCGCCCGGAAGCCACCTGCTTGATCGAGCTGCGGCGCTCAGGGTCGAGCAGCCGGTCGGGATCCTCGCCACCCTCGCCGGTGTTCGACTTGCCGCCGATGCTGTTCATCGCGATCGCGAGCGTCTCATGCGCCTCGCGGGAGATGGAGCCATAGCTCATCGCACCGGTGGAGAAGCGCTTGACGATCGCGGACACCGGCTCGACCTCGTCCAGCGGGACGGGCTTGCGCGTGCCGGTGCGCAGCTGGAACAGGCCGCGCAAGGTCTTCAGCTCGGCCGCCTGGTCGTCGACGAGCTTCGTGTACTCGCGGAAGATGTCGTAGCGCCGGGTGCGGGTCGAGTGCTGCAGCTTGAACACCGTCTCCGGGTTGAAGAGGTGCGGGGAGCCGTCACGCCGCCACTGGTACTCTCCACCGGTCCACAGGCGCTCGTGTGCGCGCGCAGCGGCATCCTCCGGGTAGGCGTAGTCGTGACGCGCCTGGTTCTCGGCGAAGATCTCCTCGATGCCGATACCCCCGAGCTTGGACTCGGTGCGCGTGAAGTAGGAGTCGATGAACTCCTGGCTGAGGCCGACCGCCTCGAACACCTGCGCGCCCGCGTAGGACGAAACCGTGGAGATGCCCATCTTCGACATGATCTTGAGCACGCCCTTGCCGAGCGCGTAGATCAGGTTCTTGACGGCCTTCTCCGGCGTGATCCCGGTGATGTAGCCGGTGCGCACCAGGTGCTCGACCGTCTCCATCGCGAGGTACGGGTTGACGGCGGACGCTCCGTAGCCGATCAGCGTCGCGACGTGGTGGACCTCGCGCACGTCGCCGGCTTCGACGATGAGACCGACCTTCATCCGGTTCTCGCGCCGGATGAGGTGGTGGTGGATCGCGGAGACCATGAGCAGCGACGGGATCGGCGTCAGGTCCTTGTTCGAGTCGCGGTCGGACAGGATGATGAACTCCGCGCCGTTCGCGATCGCCTCGTCGACTTCGGCGCACATCTCGGTGAGACGGTCCTGCAGCGTCTGGGGGCCGGCGTCGAAGTGGTACAGACCACGGATCGTCGCACTCGACCGACCGGGCATGGCCTTGTCGATGTGACGGATCTTGGCGAGCTCGTCGTTGTCGATCACCGGGAAGTCGAGAGACACCGTGCGCGTGTGCTCGGGACCCCAGGAGAGCAGATTGCTCTCGGGACCGAGGCCCAGCTTGAGGCTCGTGACGACCTCTTCGCGGATCGAGTCGAGCGGCGGGTTCGTGACCTGGGCGAACTGCTGGGTGAAGTAGTCGAAGAGCAGGCGAGGACGCTTGCTGAGCACCGCGATCGGCGTGTCGGAGCCCATCGCACCCAACGGCTCGACGCCCGTCTGTCCCATCGGCGTGAGGAGGATGCGGACCTCTTCCTCGGTGTAGCCGAAGGTGCGCTGACGACGGGTGATCGATGCCGGCGGGTGCACGATGTGCTCTCGTTCGGGGAGCTCGGCGAGACGGACGGCCCCGGCATCCAGCCACTCCTGCCACGGATGCATCGTGGCGAGATCGTGCTTGATCTCGCTGTCCTCGACGATGCGACGCTGTGAAGTGTCGACCAAGAACATCTTCCCCGGCTGCAGCCGCCCGCGACGCTTGATGCGCTCAGGCTCGAAATGCAGGACACCCGTCTCGGAGCCGATCACGACCAGACCGTCGGTCGTCTCGGTCCAGCGTCCGGGACGCAGACCGTTGCGGTCGAGCGTGGCGCCGACGAGGGTGCCGTCGGTGAAGATGAGGGCTGCCGGACCGTCCCACGGCTCCATCTGGTTGGAGTGGTACTCGTAGAACGAGCGCAGCTCGGGCGTGATGTCGGCCTGCTTCTCGTATGCCTCCGGAACCATCATCATGATGGCGTGCGGCAAGCTCCGGCCGGTCAGCGTCAGCAGCTCGAGCACCTCGTCGAAGGATGCGGAGTCGCTCGCGCCGTCGGTGCAGATCGGGAGGAGCGGCGCGATGTCACCCAGAAGCTCCGACTCGAGCTGGGACTGACGGGCGCGCATCCAGTTGCGGTTTCCGCCGACCGTGTTGATCTCACCGTTGTGAGCGAGCATCCGCAGCGGCTGCGCGAGCGGCCACGACGGGAACGTGTTGGTCGAGTACCGTGAGTGCACGACGGCCAGTTCCGACGCGAAGCGCTCGTCCTGCAGATCAGGGTAGAACGGCTCCAGCTGGAGGGTCGTGACCATTCCCTTGTACCCGAGCGTGCGGGCCGAGAGGGAGACGAAGTAGGCGCCGAGTTCATGACCGGCGCGCTTGCGCAGCCGGTACGCGACCCGGTCGAGCGCGATGCCCGTGAGCGGTGCATCGGTGTGAGTCGCTCCGCCGGCGCTGACGAACAGCTGCTCGAATGCGGGGCGGGCCTCATCGGCGAGCTTGCCGAGGTTCTCGTTGGCGGTGGGGACCTCACGCCAGCCGAGGACGCGAAGCCCCTCGGAGCGGGCGATCTTCTCGATCCCGGCCTTCTGCTGGCGCCGCTCGCTCGAATCGCGAGGCAGGAAGGCGAGCCCTGCCGCGTACTCCCCCACGGGCGGCAGTTCGAAGCCGACGACTTCGCGTAGGAACGCATCGGGCATCTGCGTCAGGATGCCGGCGCCGTCCCCGGTACCCGCGTCCGAGCCGATGGCTCCGCGGTGTTCCAGGTTGCGCAGGGCCTCGAGGGCCAACGCGATGATGTCGTGCCCGGCTTCGCCGCGCAGAGTCGCGACCATGGCGAGGCCGCAGGCGTCCTTCTCGAACGCCGGGTTGTACATGCCCTGCTTCGGGGGGTAGGCGCCGGACGCGCCGTAGGGTGGCTGGAAATACACCAGTTACCGTCCTCAGATCTTCAGTGAAACCCGGGGACGACGTCGGCCCGCTCGTTCAGTGCAATGGTTCTCCCGCCACGAGGTGGCGTTGTTATCGGGAGCCGTTCTCGCTCGTGGGAGCAGTGCTTGTGGCAGTGGCTCCTGCGGTGACTTCCTCGGTCGGAGGCTCGCTCACGTCCACGAAGTCAGAGGGATTGTTCTGCGATTGTACATCAGCGTCGGCGTCGACCCTCTCGCGGCCCGGCTGGTACGGCGACGGCTCGAGACCGGGGTGACGACGCGTCTGCACGACGAGGATCACGAGCCCGACGATGACGCCGAGGATCGCTGCCCAGACGTTGCTGCGCAGCCCCAGGATGATCTCGCTCGGGTCGATGCGGATGGACTCCCACACGATGCGGCCCACGCTGTACCAGATGAGGTAGATCGCGAACAGACGACCCCACTGGAAGAAGAGCTTGCGGCCGAGCCACAGGAGCACCAGCACACCCAGACCGTTCCAGAGCACCTCGTATAGGAAGGTCGGGTGGAACAGGGTGCCCTCCGGCAGACCGGCCGGGAATGCGGAGTTCGTCGACTCGATCTCCAGTCCCCATGGCAGGTCGGTGGGAAGACCGAAGAGCTCGTGGTTGAACCAGTTGCCGAAACGACCCATGGCCTGAGCCAGCAGCAGACCGGGCGCGAGAGCGTCGGCGAACGTCCAGAAGCGGATTCCCGTCCAGCGGCAGCCCAGGTAGGCGCCGACCGCACCGCCGATGAGAGCGCCGAAGATCGCGATGCCGCCCTCCCAGATGGCCCAGACCGAGCCGGGTTCGAACGGGTTCCAGGTGTTCTTGCCCTCGCCGAAGTAGAAGTTCGGGTGGGTGAGCACGTGGAAGATACGGGCGCCGATGATCGCCAGTGGCACGGCGAGGATCGAGATGTCGATCACGACCCACGGTTCCGCTCCGCGCTTGGTGAGGCGGTGGTTGGTCAGGATCGTCGCGGCGATGATGCCGGCGATGATGCACAGCGCGTAGAAGTGGATCCGGACGGGCCCGAGGTCCCAGTAGGAGACCGGAGGGCTCGGGATGCTGGCGAGCACGCTGGTGACGGTGCTGGGGAACGCGAGTGACATGAGTGCGATTCTAGTTCTCGGTATCGGGGCGCGCCGACGAGGTTCCGGCTGCCAGGTTTCGGGTGACTTCGGCGAGGGCGGGGACGCCGCCGTCACGGAGAGCGCGGACGAGTGCGGTTCCGACGATGGCGCCGTCGGCGTACTCCGATACTCCGGCGATCTGCTCGGCGGTGGAGATGCCGATGCCCACGCAGGCGCGGTGCGCCCCGTGCGCGCGGAGACGGCCGACCAGAGTGCGGGCGGCGCGGTCGAGTTCGGCCCGCTCCCCCGTGATCCCCATGGTCGACACCGTGTAGACGAAGCCGGTGGA
>JAQZBG010000134.1 GCA_029239165.1 Microbacterium sp.
CGGCGTTGACGCCGCCACCGCCGACGCCGACGACCTTGATCACGGCGAGGTAGTTCTGGTTCTGGCTCATGGCCGGCCTCCGATTATTCGAGCCTGGAAAAGGGTGAACCTTAAACCTCAACTAGAGGTGTAAAGTATTTCCCGGTATTGCGTTCTCTTTGATCGAAGGTAAGCGCCGCCCGGCTCCGCACGCGCGATCGCCTGGGCGTGTCGCGCCATTCCCTCGCGAAAGCCGTCGGTGTGCGCGCGAAAGCTGTCAGCCGACGACGGCCACGTCGGGAGAGGTCACATCGATGGACGCGGCATCCGGGTTCTTCACCATGGTGGCCGAGAGCGTGAGCGCCTTGAGTGCCGACTCTTCCGCGCTCCCCCAGACCACGGTCAGCCCGGAGTCGAGCGTCAGCGTCACATCGTTCGCCGTCGTCGCACGCACCCCGGTGAGGGCAGCCCGAACATCCGCCGGCAGCGCGCGCACGACGAGGCCGGCGCTCTGGAATGCCGGAGACTCGACGCCGCCGTCGACATCGATCAGTGGCTGGCCAACTGGCTGATCGGACGTGGTGGAGAGAGCGACGCCTGCGGCATCGACAAGGGTGTATCCGGCGCTCGAACGGATGACGCCCACCGGGGTGCGCTCCACGATCCGCACGGTGAGGTCGTGCGGAGGGCGCGCTTCGAGGGCGTACGTCTCGATGAGCGGGAAGGCCAGCAACGCCGCCTTCACCTCGCTGGTGTCCACGAGCGCCAGCGGTGTGCCGACCTGCTCACCGAGCGCCGCCTCGATCGCGGCAGGGTCGAGGCTCGCGGCCCCGACCACGGTGATCTTCTCCACGGCGAACAGCGGGCTGTAGGCGGCCGCGACGCTTCCCCCGATCAGCAGGACCACGGCACCGATACTGCTCAGCCAGATGATCCGTCGACGCCGGGAGCGCTGCGTGAAGCGCCGGATCTCCGAGCGGAGCGCCTTACGCCTCGCCCGTGCCGCACGCCACACGTCTCTGGTCGAGGTCGGCTCGGACTCGCCGGCGACCACACCCGCGGTGCCGTCATGGACCGCAGGCTCGGGTGCCGCGGCATCCGCCTCACCCCGCGCACCGATGCGGTCCTCACTCCGCGGCCGCGGGCGGGACCGTGCTTCTGCGGCGACGCCCTTCTCCGCCGGGCTCTCCGGGACGGAAGGAAGCGGTGCGGGACGGCGCACGGCTATGCCTCGTCGGTCCGGCGCAACGACTCCAGTACCTGCGGAATGATCTGGTAGACGTTGCCGCACCCGAGGGTCACGACGAAGTCGCCGTCGCGGGCGACCGTCGCGGTGTAGTCGGCCGCCTGCTGCCAGTCGGCGACGTAATGCACATGCGACGGGTCTCGGAACGCCGTGCTCACCAGTTCGCCCGTGACACCGGGGACCGGGTCCTCCCGAGCGCCGTACACGTCGAGCATCACCGTGTGATCGGCGAACTCCTCCAAGACGTCGGCGAACTCCTGGTACATGTGCTGCGTGCGGGAGTAGGTGTGCGGCTGCTGGATCGCGATGATCCGCCCGGACCCCGCGATGCTGCGCATGGCTTCGAGGGCAGCTCGCACCTCCGTGGGGTGGTGCGAGTAGTCGTCGTACACGGTGACGCCGCGTTCGACGCCGTGCTCCTCCAAGCGGCGCACGGTACCCGCGAAGCCCTCGACCGCACGCACCGCGTCGGTGAGCGGGTACCCCAGTGCTCTGAGGACCGCGACGACTCCGGCCGCGTTGATGGCGTTGTGCACGCCGGGGACCGCGAGCTGCATGCGCACCTGCTCATCACCCTGGCTGATGGTCGCTGCGACGGGCCCGGCCGCGACGATGTCGGTGACGCGTACGTCGGCGGTTTCGGCCTGGCCGAACGTGAGCACGTTCGGATGGGCGAGCCCGGCACCGACGCGGATCGCGCCGGCGTCGTCGCTCGAGATGACCACGGCTTCGCTGGCTGCGTCGGCGAAGCGCACGAAAGCGTCGTGGAACGCTTCCTCCGAGCCGTAGTGATCGAGGTGATCGGGGTCGACGTTCGTGATCAGCGCCACCGCCGTGTCGTAAAGCAGGAACGTGCCGTCGGACTCGTCGGCCTCGACCACGAACAGCTCACCCGTGCCTGTGGCACTCGAGGTGCCGAGCTGCTCGATGACCCCACCGTTGACGAAGTGCGGGTCAGCGCCCAGCTCGCGCAGCGCCGTGACGATCATCCCGGTCGACGTCGTCTTCCCGTGTGCGCCCGCGACCGAGACCAGCCGTCGGGAGCCGATCAGCCAGTGCAGCGCCTGAGATCGGTGGATCACGTGGAGACCGCGAGCCTTCGCCGTCACGAACTCGGGGTTCTCGGGCCAGATCGCCCCCGTGTGCACGACCGTGTCGGCGTCGCCGAGATGAGCGGCGTCGTGGCCGACGTGCACCGTCGCCCCCGCGGCAGCCAGGGCACGAAGGTTGTCGCTGTCTGCACGATCACTGCCGGAGACGCGGATACCCGCATCGAGGAACATCTTCGCGAGGCCGCTCATGCCGGAACCGCCGATGCCGATGAAGTGGGCGGCGGTGATCGTCTCGGGAATGGGGAGGGAGAGGTCGGGTCTGATCATGTCCGCTTCAGTCTACTTTTCTTCGGTCTTCTCGACCGCGTCAGACCGCGTCCAGTGCGCGGTCGATCAGCCTGATCACATTCTCGGTGCCGTTGCGTGTTCCGGCCGTCTCGGCCGCAGCGGCCATCCGTTCGAGCCTGTCCCTGTCACCCAGGATCGGCACGACGATCCGCCGCACGGCGTCACCGTCGAAGGTGGCGTCGTCGAGGAGCTCGGCAGCCCCCGCTGCCACGGCCGACGCCGCATTCAAGCGCTGCTCGCCGTTGCCCACCGAGTACGGCACATAGAGGGCGGGGATCCCGAGCGCACTGATCTCACTGACCGTCGCTGATCCCGACCGGGACACGATCAGATCCGCCAGAGCGAAGGCCAGGTCCATGCGGTCGACATAGCGATGCATCGCATACCCCTCCGCGCCCGGATCGGTGAGGTCGCTGCGCTCGCCCGTCACGTGCAGCAGCTGCCACCCGGCCGCCAGGACATCCCGCCACGAATCCGCGAGGGCCTCGTTGAGGCGCTGGGCGCCGAGCGAGCCGCCGAAGGCGAGCAGCACCGGGCGATCCGCGTCGAGACCGAAGTACTCCGCGGCCTCCGCGCGCGTCGCTGACCGATCGAGCGTGATGACCTCCTGACGCAGCGGCATCCCCACCGTCTCGCTGCCCCGGAGCGGTGTCCCCTCGAAAGCGACACCGACGGCCGCCGCCCGACGGGCTCCGAGCACGTTCGCGAGGCCGGGCTTCGCGTTCGCCTCGTGCACCACGAACGGCACGCCCTCCCGCCGCGCTGCCACGTACGCGGGCGCGGACGCATACCCCCCGAATCCGACCACGACATCGACGCGGTGTCGGCGGATGTGTGCGCGAACCTGAGCGATCGCACGGCGGAACCGCATCGGGAAGGCCGCGGCCTGACGGTTCGGACGACGCGGAAACGGGACCTTGTCGACGATGAGCAGTTCGTAGCCTCGAGCGGGCACCAGCCGGGACTCCAGCCCTTCTGCAGTGCCGAGCACGACGACGGTGTCATCGGCGTTACGTTCACGAAGGCCGTCGGCGACGGCGAGCAGGGGATTCACATGGCCGGCGGTGCCACCGCCGGCGAGGAGATACGAGGTCACCTGGTGACCCTACCCCGCTCGGCTGAGGGCTTCTCGACCACGGGGATCGTGCGCGAGAAGGCGAGAAGCACCCCGCACGCGATCAGCACGGCGAGCAGTGCCGTACCCCCCTGAGACATGAACGGGAGCGGGACTCCCATCACCGGGAAGACGCCGATGACGACTCCGATGTTGAGCACTGCCTGACCGACGATCCACACCGTGATGCCGCCGGCGGCGACGCGGATGAAGGGATCCGGCGTCTTCCGGATCACGTGGAAGGCACCCACGGTGAAGAACGTGAACAGCGCGAGGACGACGATGCACCCGATCAGCCCGAGCTCTTCCCCGACGATCGCGAAGATGAAGTCGTTGCCGGCGGCAGGAAGCCAGCCGTACTTCTCCTGGGAGTTGCCGAGTCCGAGCCCGAAGATCCCGCCGGACGCCATCCCCCAGATGCCGTGGATGGACTGGTAGCAGTCGGTATTGTAGAGGCTCATGTCGTCGCAGCCCGCCATGATGCGCCGCATTCGATCCTGGCTCGACAGCGCATAGGCGAGGACAGCGACGATGCCGAGCACCACGGGGATGATGAACAGACGGAGCTTCACCCCCGAGAAGAACAGACAGCCCAGCAGGATGAGCACCAGCACCATCGCGGTGCCGAGGTCCTTGCCGGCGAGCACGGTGCCGATCGCCAGGGCTCCGACGGGGATCACAGGGATGAAGACGTGGTGCCAGGTGCCGAGCATCGCCTGTTTGCGCAGCAGCACCGCGGCGATCCACAGGGCCAGCGCGAGCTTGAGGAACTCGGAGGGCTGCAGCGTGAAGCCGGCGATGTCGATCCAGTTCCGGTTTCCGCCGTCCTCGATCCCGAGCGGAGTGAACACGAGCAGCTGCAGCGCGACGGCGCCGAACAACGCCGGCCACGCCATCTTCTTCAGGAACGAGACCGGCAGACGGCTGATGAGGAACATCAGCGGGACGCCCAGGAGCGCGAACACCCCTTGGCGGAGGACGCCGCCCATCGGGTCGGAACCGTTCGCGACCGCGGTGGCGCTCGTGGCGGAGAGCACCATCACCAGACCGAACAGAGTGAGCAGCAGAGCGGTCGACGCGATGAGGAGGAACTCGGTCGACACCGGCGTGAACCGGCGTCCGAGGGACACCCTTGCGGCGAGTCCGCCGGACTCAGAGCGCGGAGGGCGGGACACCTGCGTCATCGGCGCTCCCCCGGTCTATCCAGTCACGCACCGCCTCGGCGAAACGGTGCCCTCGATCCGCGTAACTCGAGAACTGATCGAACGATGCCGCCGCCGGGGCCAGCAGGACTGTGCCCTCGCCGTCGACGATCCCCGACGCGATCTCCACGACACGGTTCATGACCTGTCCAGTCTCGCCAGCATCCACCTCGAACACCGGTACCGACGGCGCGTGTCGCCGGAATGCCGCGACCACTGAGGCTCGCTCGACTCCGATCACGACGGCGGCGCGAGCCGTCGCACCGACATCGGCGACCAGGTCGGCGATGTCCACGCCCTTCAGGTCTCCTCCGACGATCCACACCGCGCCGGGATAAGCACGCAGTGACGACGCCGCAGCGTGCGGGTTGGTGGCCTTGGAGTCGTCGACCCAGGTGATGCCTGCGTGCCGTGCGATGACCTGGATCCGGTGGGCGTCCAGGCGGAAGGACTGCAGCGCGTCATGGATCGCCTCGGGCTCGACGCCCAGCGACCGCGCCAGTGCGCTGGCGGCGAGGATGTTCTGCACGATGTGCGGGGCCGCGAGCCCGACCTCGTCCAGGGCGGCGACGGTCGTGAGCTCGAGAGCACTGCGTGCTCGGTCGTCGAGGAAGGCACGGTCGACGACGAGGCCCTCCACGATTCCGAGATCGCTCGGTCCGGGGATCCCCAGGTCGAAGCCGATCGCGCGTGCTCCTTCGACGACCTCGGCTTCCTCGACCATGAGCCGGGTGGCGTCGTCGGCCTTGTTGTAGACACAGGCGACGCGGGTGTTGCGGTAGACCACGGCCTTCGCGTCACGATAGGCCTGGGCACTGCCGTGCCACACAAGGTGGTCGTCGGCGAGGTTGAGGCACACAGCCGCGTAGGGAAACAGCTCCCCCTCGGGACGGGATTGGCCGAGATACCAGAGCTGGTGACTGGAGAGTTCGACGACGAGCACGTCGAACCCGGCGGGACCCCGCACGGCGTCGAGGACGGGCACACCGATGTTGCCGCAGGGCGCCGCTCGCAGACCGCCCTGCACCAGCAGCGAGGCCGTCAGCTGCGTCGTCGTCGTCTTGCCGTTGGTCCCGGTGATGAGCACCCACTCGGCCGGCGTTCCGTCGGCACGGACGACCTTGTCGCGGACACGCCACGCCAACTCGACATCGCCCCAGATCGCGACACCCGATTCCTGCGCCCAGCGGATCACCGGGTGCGACGGCGCGAAGCCCGGCGAGGCGATGATGACTTCGGGTGCGAAGTCCACCAGTGCAGCGGGCACCTCGGCCAGGGGACCGAGTTCGAGCCCGGCACCGATGACCGGAAGCAGCCGTTCGTATTCCTCCTCCGCCGACTCGCTGAGCACGAGAACGTCCGCGCCGAGTTCGGCCAGAGTGTCGGCCACGGAGAAGCCCGTCATCGACAGCCCGAGCACGGCTACGCGAAGGTCACGCCAGTCGGAGTTCCAGCTGGTGAGTCCGCTCAGCCGATCAGTCGACACGGGTGAGCCATTCGACGTAGAACAGGCCGACGGCCGAGACCGCGAGGAGTCCGGCGATGATCCACATCCGGACCACGATCGTGACCTCGGACCAGCCGCGCATCTCGAGGTGATGGTGGAACGGACTCATCAGGAACAGGCGTTTGCCTCGCGTGATCTTGAAGTAGGTGCGCTGCAGGATGACGGACCCGGAGGACAGGACGAACACACCGGCGATCACCAGCAGGAGAAGCTCGGTGCGGGTGAGGATCGCCATCGCGGTGATGACGCCGCCGATGGCCATCGAGCCCACGTCGCCCATGAAGACCTTCGCCTTCGGAGCGTTCCACCACAGGAATCCGATGAGGCTGGCCGCGAAAGAGGCGGCGATGATGGCGAGGTTGAATGGATCGCGCACTTCATAGCATCCGCCGAGCGCGTCGGGATCGCCGCCGATGCAGGGCTGCTTGAACTGCCAGAACGCGATCACGCTGTAGGCGCCGACGACGATGACTCCGGCTCCGGCTGCGAGACCATCGAGGCCGTCCGTCAGGTTCACGCTGTTCGAGGTGGCGACGCCGATGATCGAGATCCAGACGAGGTAGAGGATCCAGCCGAGCACCACGCCGAACGCGAAGAGGTTGAGCCAGGTGATGTCGCGGAACAGCGAGATCGCGGCGCTCGCCGGCTTCTGTCCCCACTGGTTCGGGAAGTTCAGGGCGACGATGCCGAACGGGATGATGACCACCAGTTGGCCGATCACCTTGCGCCAGCCCGACAAGCCGAGACTGCGCTGGCTGCGGACCTTCATGTAGTCGTCGATGAACCCCACGGCGCCGAAGCCGACCATCAGCCAGATCACGAGGATCGCGGAGAGTGCGGGCACCTCACCGCTGACGAAGACGCCGGTGAAGTAGCCGACGATGGATCCGACGATGAAGATCACGCCCCCCATGGTGGGGGTCCCGCGCTTCGCTTCGTGGCTCGGGTTGTGGACGGACTCCGGGGTTCGGATGACCTGCCCCCAGCCCCACTTCCGGAAGAGTCGGAGGAAGACAGGAGTCAGGAACAGGGTGAAGGCGAGCGAGATCGCCGCCGCCATGATGAGTGACCTCACGAGAACAATTCTCCCAGACGATCGCCGAGATGCCGGAGGCCCACGGAATTGGATGACTTCACGAGGACTCGATCGCCGTCGCGAGGTAGAGCCGCCGCGCCTCCGGGCCGACGACGACGATACGTCGGATGTTGAGGCGCACCGCGAGCAGGCCGATCCTGTCGTGCTCCTCCCCTGCACCCTCGCCGAGCTCGGTCATCGCGCCGAGGACAGCGACCGTGCGCTCCTCGGGGCCCGTGATCTGCGCGAGAGTGCGCAGAGCCGCGGCCATGGAATCGGGGCTGGCGTTGTAGGCGTCGTTGATGATCCGCACGCGGTCGCTGCCCAGCGGCTGCATCCGCCATCGCTCGGCGATCTCCACGGTCTCCAGTCGGGCGACCGCATCTGCGGGATCGACGCCGACGACGAGCGCCGCGGCGATGGCCGCCAACGCGTTGGACACGTGATGCGCGCCGAGGACGCGTAGGCGCAGCGTCAGACTGTCGCCGCCGACCACGACCGTGCACGACGTCCCCGACGCGGAGACGGCGATGTCGTGCGCACGGACATCGGCGTCA
>JAQZBG010000135.1 GCA_029239165.1 Microbacterium sp.
GCCCGCTCGACCCTGGCCGCCGACCCGCACGCCTCCATCGACGTCATCGCGCGCAGCGCCGGCCTCTCCCGGCGCACGCTCTACGGACACTTCGACGACCGCGACGCGCTGATCCGCGAACTCATCTCGAGCGGAGCTCAGCGCTTCAACGCCATCGCCGAATCGATCGAAGACGCCGACGCCCGGATCACTCTCGCCCGCCTCGCCGCAGTCCTCTGGCAGGAGGCAGCACACGTGCAGGTGGCCGCGGCACTCGCCCTCGACGAGACGCACGTGGAGCACACCGCTGCGGCCCTCGCCCCGCTGCGGCGCACGGTCGCCGCACTCGTGCGCAGAGGTCAGGAGGACGGGAGCTTCCGCAGCGACATCGCCGCTCCCACTCTCGCCCGCCTGATCGAGGAGATCTCCCGCACCGTCGTCTCCCGGACGGATGCGGCGAGCACGGGCGCCGCGGACCTCGCGGTGCGCACCGTGCTGAGCATCGCCGGCCTGTCGTGGCGCGAGTGCGACGAACTGCTCGCCGCGCACCCCGACATCGAAGCAACCGCACCCACCGACCGGAAGGGCCTCGCATGAGGATCGCACTGCGCGACGTCAGCAAAGGGCGGGGCGGCCAGGCGCTGCCCTCCACGTCGTTGGAGTTCCACACCGGAGCCGTGCGCTACGCACTCGCCGAGACCGAGCAGCGCCCGACCGTCCTCGGACTGATCGCCTCCGGCCGCATGCGTCCGGACACCGGAACGGTGAGCATCGACGGGACAGGCGATACGAAAGCCCTTCGTCGTCGCATCGCGCTGGTGGATGCGCCGGACGTCAGCGACCCTCATGCCGACATCACCCTCGCCGGGGTGGTGGGCGAGGAACTCATGTTCGCCGGCGTCGGTGCCACGCCGCTGCACGCGCGGCGCTGGCTCGCGCAGCTGGGCTACTCGGAGCTCGTCTCCGTGCCCATCGGCAGCATCGACCCGGCCGCGCGCGTACGCATCCTCTGCGAACTCGCCGTACTGCGCAAGGGTGTCGAAGGCATCGTGCTGGTCTCACCCGACCGCCACGGCGGCAGCCCGGACGGGTGGTGGCGCATCGCCGGCGAGTTCGCCGACCGCGGCTACGCGATGCTCGTGATCATCGGCGGTTCCGCCGCCGTCGCGCTCGAGCGGATGCACGAGTTCGACGCGATCAACGCGTCCGGGCCGATCGAACCGCTCGTGCTCGATGAGCCCGAGGCCTCGGCCGCAGAAGAATCCGACGCGACGGAAGATCCCACGAACGAGAACGGAGACGCGCGATGAAGGTTCCCGCCATGATCGCCGCCGAGCTCCGGCGGCTCACCGCGAGCAAGATGGGCATCCTCGCCCTGGTCGCGCTGATCTGCGTGCCGATCCTGTACGGGGGCCTGTACCTCTGGGCGAACCAGGACCCGTACGCCAAGTTCCCCGAGGTGCCCGTGGCATTGGTGGTCGACGACGCGGGAGCCCCTGCGCCGACCAGCGGCACCGAGCCCGCCACCGGGGAGACGGTGAACTACGGCGAAGACGTGGCCGAGAACCTCATCGACGGCAACGCCTTCGACTGGCAGCGGATGTCCGCGAAGGAAGCCACCGACGCGCTGCGCACGGGAACGGTCGACTTCACGGTGACCATCCCGGCCGACTTCTCGGCTGCTCTGACCTCGGCGGCCGGCGACGACCCCCATCAGGCGCGCATCGAGCTCGAGACCAACGACGCGAACAACTACCTCGCCTCATCGATGGGCACGCAGGCCGTGGAGAAGATCCGCAGTTCCGTCGCCGAGATGGTCGGCAGCGAAGCCGCAGAGCGTCTGCTCACGGGTCTGAGTGACGTGCGCGACAACCTCGTCACCGCGACGGACGGCGCCACCCAGCTCGTGGACGGCGCCGATACCGCGGCATCCGGGAGCTCGACGCTCGCCGACGGCACCGCGAAGCTCGCCGACGGCACCTCGAAGCTCGCGGCGGGTGCCCAGACGCTCGCGAACGGTGCGCAGCAGGTGAGCGCGGGCAACCGCCAGCTCGCCGACGTCGCCGACCGCGCCGGTGCGGCCGTCCAGCAGGCGGCGGACGCGCTGCCCCAGGTGCGTACCGACATCGCGACTGCGCTGACCGAGCAGGGCCTGACTCCCGAAGAGATCGACCAGGTGCTCGCCACGCTCGATCCGCTGGGCGCACGCCTGCAGGAGGGCAACGCGCAGGTGCAGGGAGCGGTCGGCAAGGTCGACCAGCTCGCGACCGGTGCCGCATCGCTCGCCTCGGGCGCCGCCGATCTCGCCAGCGGTGCGGGCACGGTCGCCACGGGCGCCTCGGCCGCGAACGACGGTGCCGCGCAGCTTCGCGACGGCCTGGCCACCCTCGCCTCCGGCACGGCCGAGCTGCGGGACGGGCTGTCCGACGGCGTCGAGAAGATCCCGGCATCCACCCCGCAGCTGCGCACGCTGCAGGCCGACACCATCGCCGACCCGGTGAAGGTCTCGAGCGACAAGGTCGCCTCTGCCGAGGACTACGGCGCAGGGCTCGCGCCGTTCTTCGCCGCCCTTTCGGCTTGGATCGGCATCTACGCCCTGTTCCTCATCGTGAAGCCGATCTCCCGCCGCGCGATCACGGCACTGCACTCCCCCATCCGCATCACCCTCGCGGGCTGGCTCACCCCGGCGGCGCTCGGCGCGGTGCAGATGCTCGGGCTCATGGGCATCCTCGCGATCACCCTGGGCTTCACGTTCGACCATCCGCTCGGCACGCTCGGGGTGATGGTGTTCGCGTCCGCCACGTTCGCCGCGATCATCCTCGCCCTCAACGTCTGGCTCGGCTCGGTCGGGCAGTTCCTCGGCCTGGTGCTCATGGTGCTGCAACTCGTGACCGCGGGAGGCACGTTCCCCTGGCAGACACTGCCCGCGCCCCTCGCAGCCCTCCATCATGTGCTGCCCCTGGGATACGTGGTCGATGCCATGCGACAGCTGATGTACGGCGGTGACTACTCCAGGGCCGGGTGGGATCTGGCGGTGCTCGGGATGTGGCTCGTCGGCGCGCTGCTGCTCGCGATGATCGGCGTGACGCGGATGACGCACCGCCGCACGCTGCGCGATCTGCAGCCGAGTCTGATCGGGTGATCCACCGAGCGCTCGTGGTGGAGCATCCCGCGGCGAGCGCTCGGACGGATATGATGCGAAGGCGCGACCCTGAAACGCGCACTGGGGCTCGGTGGGACTGAGTTCCACCTGTCTACCCGAAAGAGTTCTCGCCGATGATGACCGATTCGCCGGAGTCCGCCGTACCCTCACGCCCCTCGTTGGGCGTTCGCCTCGGACGCATCGCCTTCCTCGTGGTGGCCGGCATCGTCGTGCTCGCGGTGGCCGCCGCCTTCTTCGTGACCTGGACGATCCAGCGTTCGTTCCCGCAGACCTCGGGAACCGTGGAGCTCGACGGGCTCAAGGCCGAGGTCACCGTGCAGCGTGACGACCGCGGCATCCCGACGATCACCGCCGACTCGACCGACGACCTGTTCTATGCCGAAGGGTTCGTGCACGCGCAGGACCGGTTCTTCGAGATGGACTTCCGCCGGCACGTGACCGCGGGGCGCGTCGCCGAGATGTTCGGCGAATCCCAGGCCGCGACCGACGCTTTCCTGCGCACCCTCGGTTGGCGTGCGGTCGCCGAAGCCGAGGTCGAGGCGATGGACGAGACGACCCGCGGCTACTACGAGGCCTATGCCGACGGAGTCAACGCCTACCTCGCCACCCGGTCCGGCGCAGAGCTCTCGCTCGAATATGCCGTTCTCGGCATCCAGAACCCGGACTATGCCCCCGAGCCCTGGGAGCCCGCGGATTCGGTCGCCTGGCTCAAGGCCATGGCCTGGGATCTCCGCGGCAACATCGAGGACGAGACCGAACGCTCGCTCCTGGCCGCCGAGCTGAACGCCGGCACGGACGACGCCGGCGAAACGGTCGACACCGACGAGATGCTCGCGAAGCTCTACCCCGAGTACCCGTTCGACGAGAATCCGGTGATCGTGCCGAAGATCTCGACCGTGCCCGCACTCGACACCGGTGCCGAGCCGGCCGCCTACACCCCTGCGGAATCGGACGGCGAGATCCGACAGGCGTCCACCACGATCGAGTGGGAGGAGACCTCGAGCGTGATCGAGGCGGCGAGCGAACTCGTCGGCGACGTCGGCGAGGGCATCGGCTCGAACTCCTGGGTCGTCTCCGGCGACCTCACCGAGACGGGCATGCCGCTGCTCGCCAACGACCCGCATCTCGGCGCCTCCCTCCCCTCCGTCTGGTACCAGGTGCAGCTGAAGTGCTCGACCGTGAACGACGCCTGCCCGTTCGACGTGGGCGGCTTCTCCTTCTCCGGGCTCCCCGGCATCGTGATCGGCCACAACCAGCACGTCGCCTGGGGATTCACGAACCTCACGACCGACGTCACAGACCTCTACGTCGAGCGGATCGTCGGCGACGAGTACTGGCGGGACGGGGCACTCGTCCCGCTCGAGCAGAGCACGGAGACCATCAGGGTCGCCGGCGGCGACGACATCGAGCTGACGATCCGCTCCACCGTGCACGGGCCCATCATCTCCGGGCTCACGGACGACTTCACCGCGATCGCCGAAGATCCGGAACCGGCGCTGGCGGAAGGAACCGACGCACCGGTCGCTCCGCCCGCGGGGCAGGACGACGCGGAGTATGCCGTCAGCCTGCGCTGGACCGCACTTGAGCCCGGCACGACCGCGACCGCGATCTTCGCGCTCTCGACCGCGCAGGACTTCGACGACTTCCGCTACGCCGCATCCCTCTTCGACGTGCCGGCGCAGAACCTCATCTACGCCGACACCGAGGGGAACATCGGCTACCAGACACCGGGCCGCCTCCCGATCCGCGGGGCCGGCGACGGATGGATGCCGCAGCCGGGGTGGGACAGCAGCTACGACTGGACGGGCTACATCCCGTTCGACGAACTGCCCGTCTCGTACAACCCGAGCTCGGGGTACATCGTCACCGCGAACAACGCGATCGTGACCGACGACTACGAGCACTTCCTCTCCCGGGACTGGGACTACGGCTATCGCGCGGCCCGGATCGCCCACCTGATCGAGCGACGCGCGGCCGTCGCACCGCTGACCGCGCAGGACATGCGCGACATCCAGATGGACGACGAGATGTGGATCGGCGCGCAGCTCGCGACCGCCATGGCCGACGTCGAGGTGACCGGTTCGGGCGCCCGCGATGCCGTCGACCTTCTGCTCGCGTGGGACGCTCAGAACACGGCCTCCTCGCCGGCGGCCGCCTACGCGAACGTGCTGTGGTCGAACCTCGTGCAGAACATCTTCGGCGAACGCGAACAGCCCCTCCCCATCGGCGGGCAGGCGCGCCTGTTCACGGTCGTCGCCGACATGCTCGACGACCCTTCCGATCCGCTCTGGAGCAACCCCGCGATCGACGTCGACGGCATGGAGGCCATGCTGGCGTTGTCCGCCGAGGAGGCGTACGACGAGCTCGTGGAGCTGCAGGGCGACGTCCCGGCGCGCTGGAACTGGGGCGACCTGCACGCGATCACCCTCACCAGCGACACGCTCGGCACCTCGGGGATCGCGCCCGTCGAGGCCCTCTTCAACCGGGGACCGTACCCGGTGAGCGGTGGCGCCTCCGTCGTGAACGCGACCGGGTGGGAGCTCGGCGTGTCGTACGCCACCACCACGGTGCCGTCGATGCGCATGGTGATCGACCTGTCCGACTTCGATGCCTCGACCTGGAACCACCTCACCGGCGCTTCGGGTCACGCGTTCCACGAGCACTACACCGACCAGACCGCCGACTGGGCCGTCGGGGTCCAGACGCCCTGGGCATACTCGGGGAAAGCCGTCGGGGCGTCCACAGTGGACAGGCTGATCCTCTCGCCGACCGGCTGATGCGCGGGGCGCCGCCGTCCTGGAGGGGCTGCGCAGATTGCTCCGATACCGTGGGTGGGTGCCATCCAGCTATCTCGCCCCGAAGGGCACGACCGTCACGCTCCTCGAGTACGAGCACGCCGGTGCCACGCTCATCGCCGAGACGTTCGGCGAAGGCCCGCACACCTACCTCCTGCTGCACGGCATCGGCATGGGTCGCAGCGTCTATCTCGACGTCGTGCAGCGGCTCGAGGGCCGGGTCATCGCGCTGGACCTGCCGGGCTTCGGCGAGGCGCCGGAACCGAAGCGCTCCCTCACGATGGAGCGCCACGCCGACCTCGTCGCGGCCTACCTGACGCACGTGGATTCGGGGCCGGTGGTCGCGATCGGGCACTCGATGGGCAGCCAGATCGCGGCGGAACTCGCGGCGCGGCATCCGACCCTCGTGGAGGGCGTGGTCCTGGCGGGACCCACCGTGAACAAGGCAGCACGCAACATCGCGTCGCAGGCGCGGTACCTCCTGACCGATCTGCTCGGCGAGCGGCCGCTGGTGATCTGGCGCGGCGCTCGGGAGTACCTTCGCGGAGGGCCTCACCTGATCCGCAAGATCCGGGCGACCGTCGTGCACGAGCCCGAGGATGCCTTCGTGCGCATCCAGTGCCCCGTGCTGGTGCTGCGCGGCGAGGACGACCCGCTCGCACCGATGAGCTGGTGCCAGGAGATCCTCGACGCGATCCCCGGCGCCGCGCTCGAGGTCATCCCCGACCACGGTCACGGCACCCTCATCAGCGACTCCGAGCCCGCCGCTCGCCTGATCCACGAGTTCGCCGCCCGCCTCTGATGCGAGTGAGCATGAGGACGACCTCCTCCCAGGCCATCAACCCGTGGTGCAGCGCGCTGTCGACGGTGGCGACGGATGCTCAGCCGGCGGCGGGCGGGGTCTGCTTCGACTCGGCGAGCTCATCCACGACGAAGCCACGCTGTTCGATCGTGCCGTTGCGGTAGGCCTGGCGTCCCACCATGTGCGCGGACAGCGGGGCCGTCGCGAACTGCATGAGCACGACCGGGGCGACCAGCACGAATCCCCACAGGATGCCGCCGACCGAGCGCTGCGACAGGGCGATCGCGATGCAGATCAACAGGAGCCCGAGCACCTGCGGCTTCGTCGCCGCATGCAGCCGGGACGGCACGTCGCGGAAGTGCAGCAGCCCGACGGCGGCGGACAGGCACAGCACCGCCCCGAGCAGGATCAGCACGAGCACGGCCACGTCGATGACCGGGTCCGGGATCGTGATACCGAGGATGTTCATGAGGTCGTGTTGTCCCTTCGCGCGACGAACCGGGCGACGGAGATCGAGCCGAAAACCCCGACCGCGGCGATGATGAGGAGCACCGGGATGTTGCGGGTGTGGCCGTTGATGGCCATCTCCGCCCCGAGCACGCACATGACTTCGGTGAGGAGCACGTCGGAGGCGACGGCGCGGTCGAGGATCGACGGCCCCCGGACGATGCGGATCAGCGTGAGGATGGCGGCGATGCCGAAGACCACCATGATCAGCGTCAGCAGGATGTTCATCGCGCACCGCCCTTCGTCGACCCGGTCAGGTCCGCGCGCTGGTCGGCTTTGAGGGCGCGGTACTGGGCGGGGTCAGAGGATGCGTCGGTCGCGGTCGGTCTCGACGACCAGTGAACCGGGGATGAGCGACGACACCACGGCGACGTGCGTCATGACCAGGTCGTCGGCGTAGCGCAGCGGCACCGCGATGATCGCCGTTCCCGGCTGACGGCGGAAGTCGAACACCTGCACGGTCACCGATACCGCTCCCCTGAGCACCGCGAACAGGAACTGCACCACGAACAGCGCGGCATACCAGAGGTTGATGCGGCCGGAGAGCTCGACCGTCGGCAGCCGGAACACCCGGGTGACGAAGATCGCCACGACGAGCCCGGTGAGGAACGACAGCACGGTGAACTGCGCCCACAGCAGCATCCACAGGACGACCAGCCAGGCGAGGAACGGCAGTTGCACACGGATGTCGCGCCAGAGGTGGCGCTTGGTCTGTCGTCTCATCCGCCCACCTCCTCTTGCAGCTGGACCAGGCTGACAGGCTGCAGCAGCGCGGCGCCGATGCGGTCGCAGAGGGCGTACAGAGGCCCGGCGAAGATCGTGAGCGAGACGGTGACGGCGACCATTCCCGCCGTCGCGACCGTCATGATCTTCGGGATGCGGCGACGCTCCTGCTGCTCGTCGGCGGCCGGCGCGTTGCCGAGATAGGAGATGCGACCCTCGGTCTCGGTGGAATCCTCCTCCTCGCGCCAGAACGCCAGGTTCCACGCACGCATCAGGGCGTACAGGGTGAGCAGGGAGGTGACGATGCCGCCGAAGATCAGCACGATCATGATCGGGGTGCCCACGGATGCCGCCGCCTCGAAGAGGGCGAATTTGCCGATGAACCCCGAGAACGGGGGGAGTCCACCCAGGTTGATGGCGGGTACGAAATAGAGGACGGCGATCACCGGTGCGACCTTGAGCAGACCCTTGACGCGCAGGATCGACGTGCTGCCGGCTCGACGTTCCACGAGACCGACGGCGAGGAACAGGGTCGTCTGCACGACGATGTGGTGGACGATGTAGTACACGGTCGCACCGATCGCGGCCGGTGTCGCTATCGCCAGGCCGAAGATCATGTATCCGACGTGGCTGACGAGAGTGAACGACAGGATTCGTTTCAACTCCGCCTGCGCGACCGCGCCGAGCACCCCGACGACCATCGTCGCGAGCGCGATGATCAGCAGCAGCGTGTCGATGCTGTTCGAGGCGAAGAGCTGCGTCTCGGTGCGGATCAGCGCGTAGACGCCGACCTTCGTGAGCAACCCGGCGAACACCGCGGTGACGGGGGCGGGGGCGGTCGGGTACGAGTCCGGCAGCCAGAAGGACACCGGGAAGATGGCCGCCTTGATCCCGAACGCGACCACCAGCATCAGGTGCAGCACCAGCTGGGTCTCCTGCGGCAGCTCCGACATGCGCTCGGCGATCTGCGCCATGTTCACCGTGCCGAGTGCGCCGTAGATCATCGCGATCGACGCGAGGAACAGGATCGACGAGACCAGCGAGACGACGATGTACACGGCACCGGTGCGGATGCGCGACTCCGTGCTGCCGAGAGTGATCAGCACGTACGAGGCGACGAGCAGGATCTCGAAGCCGACATAGAGGTTGAACAGGTCGCCGGCGATGAACGCGTTGAAGATGCCGGCCGCGAGGATCAGGTACGAGGGGTTGAAGATCGAGATCGGGGTCTCGTCGGTTCCGTCCGCGGCGCCTTGGCCGATGGAGAAGAGGAGGACGGCGAGCAGCACGATGCTCGAGACGAGCACGAGCAGTGCGGCGAGCCGGTCGACGTAGAGCACGATGCCGAACGGCACCGGCCAGCCGCCGACCGAGACCGCGAGCGGGTCACCGGAATCCACCACGACCAGGAGCACGGCGGCGATCACCGAGACTGCGGCGAGCGTGGCCACGGTCACGACGACCTGGAGCCGCGGGTTCCTGCCGAAGACGAGGGTGATGGCGGCGCCGAGGAGCGGGAGCCCGACCAGGAGGGGGACGAGAGCGGTCATGGCCGGCCCTCCTCGTTCTCGTCGCGGTCAGGGGATTCATCGGGGCGCGCTTCGTCGCCCTCGACTGAGTGCGCCGGGCGTCCGTCTCCCCAGCCGGTGGGCGCGTCGAACGGCGCATCGTCGTGGATGGCGGGGTGGTCGCGCATGTGCAGCACCGTGATCGGTGCGGTCTGCACGCCCACGAAGTCGGTGGTCGCCTCGTCCTCGTCGGCCTCGGACTCGTCGTCCATGAGGTCTTCGTCGGCGTCGGTGCGCTCGCGGAGCGCGATGTCGGCTTCGTCGTCCTCGACGGTGTCGGCCTGTCCGAGCTGCCAGGAGCGGTAGATCAGGGCGAGGAGGAAGGCCGAGACCGCGAAAGTGATCACGATGGCGGTCAGGGTGAGTGCCTGCGGGAGGGGGTCGCTCATCTCGCCCTCGGTACCGAAGAACGGCGCGTTGCCGGGGACGCCCATCACGATCAGCAGCAGCAGGTTCGTGGCGTTGCCCAGCAGCAGGAATCCGATCAGCACGCGGGTGAGGCTGCGCTCCAGCATCGCGTACACGCCGCACGCGAAGAGGATGGCCATGATGACGATGAGGGTGAGCGAGACGTCCATCAGCTGCTCCCCC
>JAQZBG010000003.1 GCA_029239165.1 Microbacterium sp.
AGGTGGGCCCTTCCACCGGACGTGTCGTCACCGTCGTGATGCCGCAACTCGCCGAGGGGCGTTGCCTCGTCGGCACCACTCGTCCGATCGACTGGTGACCTAGCGCGAGCCCGTTCGGCCGGAGCGTCGATCTCCGACGCCAACAGAAAGAGGGTCGTCGGTGGCGCTGAGTACAACTATCTCGACCTCTGGCTCTCGCTGATCATCCACTGACGCGATGAGCCTGTCGAGGTCTTTCTGGTTGAGACGCGGCGCGGGGCTGCTCTCATCGATGCGTCCGTAGGTGCGTTCTCGACAGAGTGCGCGCGACGAGGATGCGCCAGAAGAGGTTGACTCCGTCACCCGAGGCATGCTGAACATCCGCGGGTTCGTGACCGAGCTCATTGATGATCTTGGACGCCCTGGACCCCCGCAGGCGGCGGAGCGCAGCCCGGACTCTGGGGAATCGTCTGAGGCGCCAACCCGGAGGTAGTCTTAGGTAGATTTCCGCACCGCTTCAGCAGTGCGATGGCAGGTTCGATTCTGATCAGCAAAGGTGTTTAAACGGTATGGCTGAGTACATCTACTCGATGGTGCGTGCGCGTAAGGCTGTGGGCGAGAAGCTCATCCTGGACGACGTCACCATGGCGTTCCTCCCCGGAGCAAAGATCGGCATGGTCGGTCCGAACGGCGCGGGAAAGTCGACGATCCTCAAGATCATGGCGGGCCTCGACACCCCGTCGAATGGCGAGGCGAAGCTCTCCCCGGGGTACACCGTCGGCATCCTGATGCAGGAGCCGGAGCTCGACGAGTCAAAGACGGTGATCGAGAACATCCAGGACGGCATCGCGATCAAGCCGAAGGTGGACCGCTTCAACGAGATCTCGCTGCTGATGGCTGAGCCCGATGCCGACTTCGACGCCCTGCTCGCCGAGATGGGCACGTTGCAGGAAGAGATCGACGCGGCCGATGGCTGGGACCTCGACTCGCAGCTCGACCAGGCGATGGACGCGTTGCGGACGCCCCCGGCCGACGCCGCGATCGCTCCGCTGTCCGGTGGTGAGAAGCGTCGCGTCGCCCTCGCGAAACTGCTCCTTCAGAAGCCCGATCTCCTGCTCCTCGACGAGCCCACCAACCACCTCGACGCCGAGAGTGTGCTCTGGCTCGAGC
This sequence comes from Microbacterium sp., assembly GCA_029239165.1. Taxonomy (GTDB): domain Bacteria; phylum Actinomycetota; class Actinomycetes; order Actinomycetales; family Microbacteriaceae; genus Microbacterium. Next base: position 1,150 of record JAQZBG010000003.1, read on the forward strand.
AGCACCTGCAGGCCTACAAGGGTGCCGTGATCGCGATCACCCACGACCGGTACTTCCTCGACCACGTGGCCGAGTGGATCGCCGAGGTGGACCGTGGCCGGCTCATCGGCTACGAGGGCAACTACTCGACCTACCTGGAGAAGAAGGGCGAACGCCTCGAGGTCCAGGGCAAGAAGGACGCCAAGCTGGCCAAGCGACTCAAGGAAGAGCTCGAGTGGGTCCGTTCCAGCGCGAAGGGTCGTCAGACCAAGTCGAAGGCACGTCTCGCCCGCTATGAGGAGATGGCTTCCGAGGCGGAGCGGACCAGGAAGCTGGATTTCGACGAGATCCAGATCCCTGCAGGTCCGCGTCTGGGTGGCATTGTCATCGACGCCAAGAAGCTGCAGAAGGGCTTTGACGGTCGTGTGCTGATCGACAACCTCAGCTTCAATCTCCCCCCGAACGGCATCGTCGGCGTGATCGGCCCCAACGGTGTGGGAAAGACCACGCTCTTCAAGACGATCGTGGGTCTCGAGCCGCTCGACGGAGGTGACCTGAAGATCGGTGAGACGGTCAAGATCAGCTACGTCGACCAGTCGCGCTCCAACATCGATCCGAACAAGACGCTGTGGGAGGTCGTGTCCGACGGACTCGACTACATCACGGTCGGCAAGACGGAGATCCCCTCGCGAGCATACGTCTCGAAGTTCGGCTTCAAGGGCCCGGACCAGCAGAAGAAGGCCGGCGTTCTCTCCGGTGGTGAGCGCAACCGTCTCAACCTCGCGCTGACACTCAAGGAGGGTGGCAACCTGCTGCTCCTCGACGAGCCCACGAACGACCTCGACGTCGAGACCCTCAGCTCGCTCGAGAACGCGCTGCTCGAGTTCCCCGGCTGCGCCGTCGTGATCACCCACGACCGGTGGTTCCTCGACCGCATCGCGACGCACATCCTCGCGTACGAGGGCACGGACGAGAAGCCCGGCCAGTGGTACTGGTTCGAGGGCAACTTCGAGGCCTACGAGGAGAACAAGATCGAGCGTCTGGGACCGGATGCCGCGAAGCCGCATCGGTCGACGCACCGCAAGCTGACCCGCGACTGAGATCACGATGTCCGCTTCACCGGGGCCGCGCCTGCACATCCCGATCCACCTCCGCTGGGGTGACCTGGATGCGTTCAACCACGTCAACAACACCTCGATGCTCAAACTGCTCGAAGAAGCTCGAGTCAGAGCATTCTGGCGTGCCGGCCCCGGTGAGGAGGCGCCCTCGACAGCCGTGCTCGACTCCGGTATCGACGAGGGCATCCTGACGCTCATCGCGCGCCAGGAGATCGAGTACCTCGCACCGGTGCCGTATCAGCGGCGCCCGCTCGAGGTGCAGATGTGGTTCGGCAAGCTCGGCGGCTCGAGCGTCGAAGTCTGCTACGAGGTGCACAACGACCCGACCGCCGAACCGCGACAGATCTACGCGCGGTCGACGGCGATCATCGTTCTCGTCGACGCGAAGACAGGACGACCCACCCGACTCACGCAGGAGATGCGCGACGCGTGGGAGCCGTACGTGGGCAGCTCTATCGAGTACACCCACCGCTGAGGCCTGCTGCGGAGGGGTGAGACATCCGCTCCCGCACGGAGCTCCGTCAGGGGGTCTCCGCTGGCACCCTGATCATGATCTCCTGGGCGACGCTGGCGACCAGGGCCCCCTCACGGGTGTAGATGCGTCCGGTGGCAAGACCCCGACCGCCCCGCGCGTTCGGTGACGCCTGCACATACAGCAGCCACTCGTCGACGCGCGCCGGACGATGCCACCACATCGCGTGATCGAGGCTGGCGACCTTCAGACCAGGAAGTGCCCAATAGACGCCGTGGGCCCGCAGAATCGACTCCTGGATCGTCATATCGCTCAGGTAGGCCAGAGCTGCGCGGTGCAGGCGCTGGTCATCGGGTAGCGGCGCACGCAACCGCATCCACACGGCCTGACGAGGCACCTGAGCATCCGCGCTCGGCAGATACATCGGAGAGTCGACGTGCCGGACGTCGGCTGCCCGTTCACTGAGCATCCGCGTAGTGCCTTCGGGCAGGCCGCGGACGCGCTCCTCGTCCGGTACGAGGTCGTCGGGGTCGGGAATCCCCGCCGGCATCGGCTCGGCATGCTCCACGCCGGGATCCGCGTCCTGGAAGGAGGCGATCATCGAGAAGATCGGCACGCCGTTCTGGTACGCCTGGGTCCGCCGGGTCGAGAAAGATCGGCCGTCGTGGATCCGGTCGACGGCGATCGTGATTCCCTGGCCCGCGTCCCCGGGGCGCAGGAAGTACCCGTGCATCGAGTGCACCGCACGATCCTCGGGGAGCGTCCGTTCGGCCGCGAGGAGAGCTTGAGCGAGAACCTGGCCGCCGTAGATACGACCGCTCGGCATCGGGTGCGAGGATCCGGTGAAGATGTCCTCTGTGGTGCGGGCCTGAGCCGCGTCGAGATCGAGGACCTCGAGGAGTCTCTCGACAGTCTGGATGGCGTGTTGTTCCGCGCTCATGTGTTCCTCTCCGCGACCCCACATGCCGCACCGTTGGTAGTTTAGAACGCGTGCCTCATCACCTCCTCCTCGCCGACCCCGACACCGCGAAGGATGTTCTGACCTTCGTCGGTCGAGCGACCAGGATCACCGACGAAGGCGTGCGCCTGCAGGCGGCGAACGGTGTGCTCGCGCTGACCACCGCTGTACTCGCGCCACAGGGTCTGTTCGATCAGACGCCGACCATCCTCGCGATGCGCATCGTGCATGCCGACCCTGAGCTCGAGTGCGACGTCGTCGTCGACGAGCTCTCGAAGACCGATGACGCCGATCGGCTCACGCTCCCCGAAACCGGTCTCTCCCCGGCCTGGGCCGGCGTCGCCCCGCCTCGAAGTGCGTGGACGCCGGAGGGGACGCTGGCCGCATCCGTGATCGCGCAGCGCGCGCAATGGGGAATCTCGGCCGTCGCGCGGGGAGCCGGCCTCGGTTCGGGTGAGGAAGCAGTCCGCGTGCTCCGCGCCGCGATCTGGGGCGAACCGGATGAGGATCTCGGGGGTCTGCCTCGCGGCGCGGCGTTCGCCGCCGACGCGATGGGGTTCATCTCCGGCGAAGAGCAAGTCCGGCTTTCACGATCCGGCAGGTGGACCCGTCTAGCCTTCCGTCGCGGTCATGTACTGGTTCGTGGCCCTGTGGCCGCCGGGCTGACGGGCGTCCGTTCCACCGGTCCTGCCGCATAGGGCGCGCGCACCTCCAGCCGCGTTCGTCAACCCGCAGCTGTCGCGGCCGCGCGGCCGGCGGCTCTGCCGGAGAACAAGCAGCCGCCGAGGAAGGTGCCCTCGAGCGCGCGATAGCCGTGGACCCCTCCACCACCGAAGCCGCTCGCCTCACCGGCGGCGTAGAGACCCGGGATCGGCTCGCCCGCCGCGTTCAATGCGCGGCCCTGGAGATCGGTGTTGATGCCCCCGAGCGACTTGCGCGTGAGGACGTGGAGTTTGACTGCTACGAGCGGCCCCGCGCTCGCGTCCTGCAGACGATGCGGTGCCGCGGTCCGGATCAGCTTGTCGCCTCGATAGCCGCGCATGGAACGCAGCATGCCGATCTGCGCGTCCTTCGTGAAGTCGTTGTCCATCTCGCGGTCTCGCGCGAGAACCTCGCGGCGGACATTGTCGATGTCGAGGAACTCGCCGCCGGGGTGCCGCTGCATCTGCTCGAGCAGCGAGTCGAGGTCGTTCTCGACGATGAAATCCTCTCCCTCTTCGAGGAACGACTGCACGGGTCCGGTCGGTCCTTTGGCGAGCCTCGACTTCAGCAGCAACGGCACGTCTTTGCCGGTGAGGTCGGGATTCTGTTCGCTGCCCGAAAGCGCGAACTCCTTCTCGACGATCTGCCGTGAGGTGACGAACCATGAATGGTCGTGACCGGTCGTGCGCAGGTGTTCGAGCGTTCCCAGCGTGTCGAATCCCGGGAACAGTGGGACGGGGAGGCGTCTGCCCGTCGCGTCCAACCAGAGCGAAGACGGTCCGGGCAGGATCCGGATGCCGTGAGACGGCCACACCGGATCCCAGTTCGAGATGCCCTCGACGTAATGCCACATGCGGTCGCCGTTGATGAACCGCGCGCCGGCGGCCTCGCTGACGCTGTACATCGATCCGTCGACGTAAGCCGGTACCCCCGTGAGCATGTGCTCTGGCGGAGTGCCGAGACGTTCGGGCCAGGCGGCCCGTACGAGATTGTGATTGCCTCCGATGCCACCGGAGGAGACGATGGTCGCGCCAGCCGTGACCTCGAAGTCGCCGACGATCTCGCGGGACGACACGGCACCGCGCACAGCACTCGACGAGGCGAGGATGCTGCCGCGCGCACCGGTGACCGCCCCACCTGTCACGACGAGCTCGGAGACCCGGTGCCGTGCGAGGACGGTCAGCCGCCCTTCGCGCTCGCCCTGCTCGACGGCGGCTGCGAAGGGAGCAACGATGCCGGGGCCAGTGCCCCAGGTGATGTGGAATCGTGGCACGGAGTTACCCGGCCCGATCGCGCCATAGCCGCCGCGTTCCGCCCAGCCCACGACGGGGAAGAAACCCACGCCGCGCTCGCGCAGCCATGACCGCTTCTCGCCGGCCGCGAACTGCAAGTAAGCCTCTGCCCACCGCTGGGGCCATTCGTCTTCCGGCCGATCGAATCCGGCGTTGCCGAACCAGTCCTGCGTCGCGAGCTCGAGAGAGTCCTTGATGCCGAATCGCCGCTGTTCCGGCGAGTCGACGAAGAAGAGCCCGCCGAACGACCACCACGCCTGTCCGCCGAGGTTCGTCCGTGGCTCCTGGTCAACGAGGACGACTCGACGCCCGGCCTCGAGAGCCTCGGAGGCGGCTACCAGCCCGGCCAGCCCCCATCCGATGACCAGAACATCCGTGGACAGGGGCTTCGTCGTCATGAGTTCTCCGTTGATTCCTGACGTGCTCGGGTCTCGAGCGTGGGGCGTCCGCCGGGAGCAGCACCGATCCCCGAAGGCTCGAATGTGTTCACCATGGCATACGCGGCGCGCTCCAGGTAGTCCCAGAGCGTTGCTTCGTGCAGAGGAGACAACTGCGCCTCGTCCACGGCGGTCCGCATATGACGAAGCCAACGATCGCGGGCGTCCGCGTCGATGTGGAAGGGCATGTGCCGCATACGGAGGCGGGGGTGCCCCCGGGTGTCGCCGTACGTCGTCGGGCCGCCCCAGTACTGCTCGAGGAACATCCGGAGTCGGTCCTCGGCGGGACCGAGATCCTTCTCGGGGTACATCGGCTTCATCACCGGATCGAGCGCGACCTCGCGGTAGAACACGGACACGATCTTCGTGAACGTCTCGTGGCCGCCGATCTCGTCGTAGAACGTCACTTCTGGGGGCTCCCATCATCGTTCGGCTTCTTGCGCCGCCAGATCCCGCGGTCGGGGATCACGGGCACGCCTGTCACGGCGTTCGGTCGTGTCCTGGGCGGATTCGCCCCGCGAACACGGCGTGCCCCATCGAGTCCGGTCGGGGCGACGTCCACCATTCGCGGCACGCTGATCTCCTTCTCGAGGAGTGCCGCGCGCAGGCGACGACGCAGCTCCTGCGCCACGTCGTCCTTCGCATTCGCGCGCGCCTTGATCACGATCCGGACGACGAGTGCGTCGCCGTCGATCGATTCCAGGCCCCAGAGCTCGGGCTTCTCGATGATGCGCGTGCGCCACTTGGGGTCTTTCGCCAACCCCTGTGCGGTCTCGAGCATGATCTGCTCGACCTGCTCGAGGTCCGAGTCGGCGGGGACCCCGAGGTCGATGATCGATCGCGCCCATCCCTGGGACATGTTGCCGATGCGGGTGACCTCGCCGTTGCGCACGTACCAGAGGGTGCCGTTCACGTCCCGCACCTGGGTGATGCGCACACTGACGTACTCGACGACACCACTGGCGAGCCCCAGATCGACGACGTCGCCGATGCCGATCTGGTCTTCCGCGACGAGGAACATGCCGTTGAGCACGTCCTTGACGATGTTCTGGGCGCCGAAACCGAGTCCAGCGCCGACCGCCGCCGTCAGCAGCGTCAGAGAACCGAGGAGGCTCTGATCGAGGGCGTTCACGATGAGTACGATCGCGATGATCACCAGCATCACGTTCACGATGTTCTGCAGGATCGTACCCAGGGTTCGGGTCCGCTGCACCAGACGCATGTCGGCGAGCGGCGACCGCTCTAGGGCCTGCGTGTCGTCGACCGATGCCTTGTTCTTGGCGCTGTCGACGATGCGGTGCACGACCCGTCGGATGACCAGACGCAGGATGAGCCCGATCACGACGCAGCTGGCGATGATGATCGCTACGGTGAGGGCCTTCATCCCCGCCGCGGCCAGCCAGGTCAGCAAGTTCGTCGCCCAGTCGGGAAGCTCGGACGGGGAGGGGGGAGGTGTTGTCGTCGAGGGAAGGATCATCACTGACGATCCTAGCGAGGGGGCCTCTGTGCGGGCTGGACGGTCACCGTTCGAAAACGGAGATCGCCCGTTGCCGAGCCGGTGTGTCTTCGGCGAAGACGCCGGCTCAGAACAGGTCGATCTCCATTCTCGCGGTCAGTGGGTGGCGGTCAGTCCTCCGCGTCGCGTGCCTGTGCGGCGAGTGCGCGCTCCACGTCGGCGAGGTTCTCGAGGACCAGGCGCCGAAGAGCCGGTGCAGCGTCCTGATTCGCGGTCAGCCACGCGCGCGTCGCGTCACGGAGCGCGACGTCCGCGAGAGCGGTCGGGAAGAGTCCGACGATCAGGTACTGGGCGATCTGGTAGGTGCGTGATTCCCAGATGGGCAGCAGCATGTCGAAGTACGCGGGGACGAACTCGCTCAGCACTGCCGCGCCGGCAGGATGCGTGAAACCGAGCGCAGCGGAGCGCACGATCGTGTTGGGGGCATCGTCTCGCTCGATGAGCGAAGCCCAGGCGGCCTTCTTGGAAGCTGAGTCCGGCAGGGACGCACGCGCCTGTGCAGCGAACTCTCCACCCTTGGCGGTGTTGTCCGCCGCAAGAGCGGCATCGATGGTCGCGGCATCCGTGGCGCCGATCGTCGCCAGGCCCACCAGCAGCTGCCAGTTCAGGTCGGCGTCGATCTCCAGACCGGGAAGCGTCTCCTCGCCGGAGCGCAGGCGGCCCACCACGCCGGCGTGCTCCGGGGTCACCAGGGCGTTCGCGAAGGCGGTGACGAACTGCAGTTGGCTGTCGCTGCCAGGCTCGGCCGACTCTGCCAGGCTCCACAGACCATCTGCGATCTTGAGCCGAGCCGCCTCGCGCGCAGCGGGAGCGACGTAGAGCGTGGCGGCCGTCCGCAACTGAGCGAGTGTGGTGCGGACGGTGGTGGACTCGGTCTCCCGGCCGATGTTTCCCAGCACGAGGTCGATGTAGGCGGAGGCTGCCGTCTCGGCATCCCGCGTCTGATCCCACGCGGCGCCCCACACGAGGGAGCGGGCGAGCGGATCGTGGATGTCGGCCAGGTGGGCGATCGCGGTGGCGAGCGACTTCTCGTCGAGTCGGATCTTGGCGTACGCCAAGTCCTCGTCGTTGAGCAGGACGAGGTCGGGGCGGGCGATGCCCTGCAGCTCTGGGACCTCGGTGCGGTCGCCGTCGACGTCCACCTCGAGGTAGTGCGTGCGGGTGAGTGCACCGTTGGTGAGCGTGTAGAAGCCGATGCCCAGTCGGTGGGGTCGAATCGTGGGATAGTCCGCGGGTGCGGTCTGCGTGATGGCGAAGCGGGAGATCGTGCCGTCGTGGTTCTCAACGATAACCGGCTCCAGCGTGTTGACGCCGGCGGTCTCCAGCCACTTCTTCGACCAGGTGCTGAGGTCGCGACCACTGGTGGCCTCGAGCTCCGAGAGCAAGTCGTTCAACTCGGTGTTCCCCCAGGAGTGCTTCTGGAAGTACTGGGACACACCGGCGAAGAACGCCTCGATGCCGACCCAGGCCGCGAGCTGCTTCAGGACAGACCCGCCTTTGGCGTACGTGATGCCGTCGAAGTTGACCTGTACATCTTCCAGATCGTTGATCTCCGCGACGATCGGGTGCGTCGAAGGAAGCTGGTCCTGGCGGTAGGCCCAGGTCTTCTCCATCGCGTTGAAGGTGGTCCACGCCTCGGTCCACTCGGTGGCCTCGGCAGTGGCGATGGTGGATGCCCACTCGGCGAAAGACTCGTTCAGCCAGAGGTCGTTCCACCACTTCATCGTGACGAGGTCGCCGAACCACATGTGCGCGAGCTCATGAAGGATCGTGACGACGCGGCGCTCCTTGACGGCATCGGTCACCTTGCTGCGGAAGACGTAGGTCTCCGTGAACGTCACCGCTCCCGCGTTCTCCATCGCCCCGGCGTTGAACTCCGGGACGAAGAGCTGGTCGTACTTGGCGAACGGGTACGGAACCCCGAACTTCGACTCGTAGTACGCGAAGCCCTCGCGGGTCTTGTCGAAGATGTACTCGGCATCGAGGTGCTGCCACAGGCTCTTGCGTCCATAGACGCCGAGGGGGACCACCCGGCCGGAGGCGCTGGTCAGCTCCGAGAACGTGGATTCGTAGGGCCCGGCGACGAGTGCGGTGATGTAGGAGGAGATCCGCGGGGTCGGCTCGAAGCCCCAGGTGGCCGTGGTGTGGTCGTCGTGCACGATGGGTTCGGGCGTCGGGGAGTTGGAGATGACCTTCCACGCGGCCGGCGCCGTCACGGTGAACTGGAAGGTCGCCTTGAGGTCGGGCTGCTCGAACACGGCGAACACGCGACGCGAGTCCGGCACCTCGAACTGCGAGTACAGGTAGACCTCCCCGTCGACCGGGTCGACGAAGCGGTGCAGGCCCTCGCCGGTGTTCGTGTAGAAGCAGTCGGCGTCGACGACCAGCACGTTCTCGGCCTGCAGCCCGCTGAGCGCGATGCGAGAGTCGGCGAAGACCTCGTTCGGATCGAGCTGCTCGCCGTTGAGGGAGATCTCCCGCACGTCGCGGGCGATCAGGTCGATGAAGGTGAAGCTCTCCGGAGTCGCGGTGAAGCGCACGACGCTTCGGGATCCGAAGATCTCGGCACCCTTGGTCAGATCGAGGGCGACTTCATAAGACTGAGTGTCGATGACGTCGCGGCGCTCCTGCGCTTCGATACGGGTGAGGTTCTCTCCAGGCACAGCTTTACTCCCAGGGGTGAGGGGATGTCACCGGGGTCGGCGCAGTTGGCGCCGACGGCAACCATGACAGCCTACGCCAGTGCGGCGGGTGCCTCCTCGCATCGAAACCCGAGGACAGAGGGATAGAAACGGTGCTGTGCGGACCTCAAGACTCCGCCGAAGTGAAAGGATGGAGGGGTGACTGCGATCGAGCCGAATGTCGTTCCCTTTGCCTCGCCTGCTGCCGCCGGCGGTGCACCCTTCGTGACCACGCCGGTCGCCTATGACGCGATCCTCCTCGCCGGGTTCGGTGGGCCCGAGGGGCAGGACGACGTGATCCCCTTCCTCCGGAATGTGACCCGCGGCCGGGGAATCCCCGATGAGCGGCTCGAGGAGGTCGCGCACCATTACCGGCACTTCGGCGGTGTGAGCCCGATCAACGGCCAGAACCGTGTCCTGAAGGAAGCGCTCGCGAACGCCCTGGCCGAACGCGGGATCACACTTCCCGTGTACTGGGGCAACCGCAACTGGGCCCCGTATCTCGAAGAGGTCGTGGCCGAGGCGGCGAGCAACGGCCACAACACACTGCTGGCCTTCGCCACCAGTGCATACAGCTCCTTCTCCAGCTGCCGTCAGTATCGCGAGGACTTCGCGCGGATCCTGGAGGAGACCGGCCTGGGGGAGACGGTGACGATCGACAAGATCCGCCCCTTCTACGACCACCCCGGTTTCGTGGAGGCATTCGAGACCGGTGTCCGCGAGGCCGTGGAAGGCTTCCTGGCCGACGGCATCGCGGCGACGGAGATCCAGATCCTGTTCTCCACCCACAGCATCCCGACGGCCGACGCCGAGCGCTCCGGAGCCCGAGACATCGACTGGGGCGCGGGCGGGGCCTATGCCGCGCAGCATCTCGCTGTCGCCGCCTGGGTCATGGATCGGGTTCGCGAGACGGTTCCTCGGGCGGCGGATGTCTCGTGGGAACTCGTCTACCAGTCCCGCTCTGGGCCGGCATCCCAGCCGTGGCTCGAGCCCGACGTGTGCGACGTGATCGGCGAGCTGCCCGGTCGCGGCCGCAAGGCAGTGGCGGTCGTCCCCGTCGGCTTCATGAGCGATCACATGGAGGTCCTGTGGGACCTCGACACCGAAGCCTCTGAGGCTGCGGAGGAGGCCGGACTGGCGTTCACCCGCACGCCCACACCCGGTGTCGCACCGGCGTTCGTGGACGGCATCGTCGATCTGATCCAGGAGCGTCTCCAGGGTCGACCCAACGAGGAGCGCGCCCATGTCACCTCTCTTCCCGGAGGCTTCGATGTCTGCCGGCCCGGGTGCTGTGAGAACATCCGGGCGGGGTTCAAGCCCGCCGCCGCCGGCATCGTCCCATGACCTCGGAGCCGACTGCCGCCGCTTCTAGGATGGGAATCATGCGCATCCACATCGCCACCGACCATGCGGGACTCGACTTCTCCACCCGGCTGCAGGAGCACCTGCGTGCTGCGGGGCACGATGTCGTCGATCATGGTCCGATCGAGTACGACGCGGTCGACGACTATCCCGCGTTCTGCATCCGCGCAGCACAGGCGGTCATCGCCGAGCAACGCGGAGGAATCGACGCGCTCGGGGTGGTCTTCGGCGGCTCAGGGAACGGCGAGCAGATCGCAGCGAACAAGGTCGAAGGTGTGCGTGCCGCTCTGGTCTGGAACCTCTCCACGGCCGAACTGGCCCGTGAGCACAACGACGCGAACGTTATCTCGATCGGCGCGAGGCAGCACACCTTCGAGGAAGTCACCTCATTCATCGATCGGTTCATCCAGACACCGTTCTCGGGTGATGAGCGCCACGTGCGACGGATCGGACAGATCGCGGACTTCGAGCGCGAGGGCTCCCTCCTCCCGGACCCGCGGGCCTGACATGCCCGAGGGCCACTCCGTCCACCGGATCGCACGCCAGTTCGATCGCAACTTCGTCGGCAAGACCCTGAGCGCGTCCAGCCCGCAAGGGCGGTTCGCTGACGGCGCCGCAATACTCGATGGGCGTGCCGCGGTGAGCGTGCAGGCCGTGGGCAAGCAGATGTTCCTCGAGACCGAGGGCGACCTCTGGCTGCGTGTGCACCTCGGCCTCTACGGTGCCTGGGACTTCGCCGGAGAGATCGTCATCGATCCGACGATCGCTTCGGCCAATGGGCGGATGGGGCAGACCAACCAACGGGGCACCGTGCTCGATGAGGCGATCCTCGATGATGCCGGTGAGAACTCCCTCGCCTCCATCGGTGCACCACGACGCACCAGGGTGCATGTGCGCATGTCGGAGCAGACGAAGGGCCTCGCGGATGAAGGCCTGGAATGGCCGCCCCCGGTCGTCGGCCAGGTGCGCCTGCGCCTCATGACGGACATCACCGCCGCTGACCTGCGAGGGCCGACGGCGTGTGTGCTGCAGACACCGGAGGAGATGCTGGCGACCGTCGGGAAGCTCGGGCCCGACCCGCTGGTCGGCGACCCTGTCGAGAACGAAGAGCGATTCGTCCGGGCGGTCAGGAAGAAGTCGACGGTCATCGCGCTGCTGCTGATGGACCAGTCCGTCGTGAGCGGGATCGGGAACGTCTACCGCGCGGAGATGCTCTATCGGCAGCGTCTCAACCCGCATACCCCGGGCCGCGACGTCCCCGAGGAGGTCGTGCGAGCGCTCTGGAACGATTGGGTGCGGCTCCTGGCGATCGGGGTCGAGACTGGCCAGATGATGACGATGGACGGTCTCTCCGGCGAGGACTACCGCGCGGCGATGGCGAACCGCGACGACCGGCACTGGGTGTATCACCGGGCCGGACTACCCTGCCGGGTCTGCGGCACGGAGATCGCCCTCGAAGAGATCGGCGCCCGCAAGCTCTATTGGTGCCCGCGCTGCCAGGCGTGACCGCGCTCTGAGGCATCGCATCCGTTCTAGGCTGATCGCATGCGACAGAATCCGAGCTTCACGCTCGCCGACGTGGCCGAGATCCGCCGAGTCATCGATCAGAATCCGTGGGCGACGATCATGAGTTCGGGAGATGACGGTCTCATCGCTTCGCACTATGCGGTGCTTCTGGACGATGCACGTGACGACCTCACCATCGTCGGGCATGTCGGCCGCCCCGATGATCTCATCCACGGCTTGGGAGAGCGTGAACTGCTCGTCGTGTTCCAGGGCCCCCACGGCTATGTCTCGCCCGGCTGGTATGGCGACGTGCAAGCGGTGCCGACTTGGAACTACACCGCCGTGCACCTTGCCGGTGTGCCGGAGATACTCTCCGATGAAGAGAACCTCATGGTGCTGGATCAACTCGTCGAGCGGTTCGAGTCGCGGATGTCGGAGCCGAGACTGATGTGGGAGCGCCCGAACGAGCCCGCCTTCATCCAGCGGCTCGCTGCAGGTACCGTGGGATTTCGACTGTCGCCGACACGCGTGGTCGCCAAACGGAAGCTGAGCCAGAACAAACCGCCTGAAACGATCGAGACCGTGATCAGCGCCCTCTCATCGGACGGTCCCTATTCGAACCCGGCTCTTGCGGAGGAGATGCGTCGCGCTCAGGCCGCGAGAACCGGAGCCGTGCGATGACAGACGATGGCGCAGTGATCGGTACCGTCCGCGCCGCCCGTATCGCCGGTCCCGGTCGGGAGTATCTGATCGACGATGAACCCGTCGACATTCACATCGTGGATGGAGTCATCGCCGACATCGCTCCCACCGGCGCTTTGACGCCTCGTGGCGAGGTACTCGACGCCGACGGGGCGTGGGCGCTCCCCGGGCTGTGGGACAACCATGTCCACACCGTCCAGTGGGCGCTGACTGCGGAGCGGGCCCCGCTGGGCCACGCGGCAACGGCGGCGGCAGCGGCGCACGCGATGAGCGGGACCGAACCTCTGCCGGACGGGCGCCGCGTCGGCAGCGGATTCCGTGATGCACTCTGGTCGGATCGTCCCTCGCTGGAGCTCCTTGATGCAGCGACCGGAACCGTCCCCACATACCTCATCAACGCGGATGTGCACAGCGTCTGGCTGAACACCGCAGCACTCGAGCGGGAGGGTTTCCGGAGCGACGACGGGGTCCTGCGAGAGACCCACGCGTTCGAGATCTCGCGGCGGCTGAACGCCGTCGACGCGGGACACGCCGACAGCGCGATGCGGCGGGCCGGCGAGCAGGCAGCCGCCCGGGGCGTCACCGGTGTCGTGGACTTCGATATGGCCTGGGGCGCAGAGGCGTGGCCGAGGCGGATCCGGGACGGATTCGCCTCGCACCGCGTGGAGTTCGCGGTGTATCCGTTCGACCTCGATCGGGCCATCGCTGCCGGGCTCCGCACAGGGGACTCGCACGAGGATTCTGCCGCGCCCCCGGCCGGCCGCGGTCTCGTCCGCATGGGGCCGCTGAAGGTGATCACTGATGGGTCTCTCGGCACGAGGACCGCGGCATGTTCACACCCCTACCCGGGCGACCCCGACAACCGGGGCGTGCTGACGGTGCCCTCTGATGAGCTGGTGGCGTTGCTGACACGGGCGACGGGCGCGGGATTGGCTGTCGCCGTGCACGCTATCGGCGACCGCGCTGTGACCTCGGCATTGGACGCTTTCACGACGACCGGGGCGATGGGGTCGATCGAACACGTGCAGCTCGTGCGGCACGCCGACCTCGCGCGATTCGCCCGCCTCGGGGTCGTCGCCAGTGTCCAGCCGCAGCACGCCGTCGACGACCGTGACCTGGTGGACCGTCTGTGGAAGGGCCAGACCGCGCTCGGCTACCCGCTGGCCTCGCTGCGCGATGCCGGAGCGGAGATGCGCTTCGGTTCCGACGCGCCGGTCGCCGACCTGGACCCGTGGCAGGCCATCTCGGCGGCGGTGTCGCGGACGGATGACGGTCGAGCGCCGTGGCACCCGGAAGAGCGGATCACCATCGATCAGGCGATCGAGTCGAGCGTCCGCACGTCACTGCGGCCGGGAGAGCCTGCCGACATCGTGGTGTGCGGCACGGACCCCCTTGTGGCGCGCGGGGAGGAGCTCCGCGGGATGCCGGTCTTGGCCACCGTGCTCGCCGGGCGCATCACCCACTCGGATTCGTAACCGTTCCCGCATGCGAAAGGGCCGGTCCTCCGATGCGGAGAACCGGCCCTTCCTTCGTGATTGGTCAGGCGGCGATGTGCGAGACCAGGAACCAGCGGTCCTTCTCGAGGCCGCGCTGGATCTCGATGGCGACGTCCTGGCTCGTCAGATCGACCTCGTCGAGGCCTTCGACGGCAGCCTTGACATCGACCAGGATCGCGTCGATGTCGGCGATCACGGCGCGGATCAGTTCGTCCGACTGGGTGAAGCCGGCGGGGACCGTGGTCGCACCGGCCTTCTCTGCGACGGCGCTCACACGGGCATCGATGGGGAGACCGAGGGCGACGATCCGCTCAGCGGCGGTATCCGCGAAGTCGCCGGCGTGCGCGACGATCGTGTCGAGAAGCTCGTGAACGCCGACGAAGTTGGCGCCACGGACGTGCCAGTGCGCCTGCTTGCCGTTGACGGTCAGCGCCTGGAGGCCGAGCACCACAGGGGAGAGGAACTGGGCCGCCCCTGCAGCCACGGTCGGGTCGATGGCGGTGGTGGAAACGGTCTGTGCCTTGCTCATCTTGTGCTCCTCCGGAGGGAAATCTCGTACCTGATGTACACAACGCTACTCAGCCTCAGGCATTCCGCAAGCAAGCTGAGGCTGGGCTCACTTCCGCATGATTCCGGGGTCATTCGGGTAGCCTCGGCTCATGAGCATCGCTGCCGGAGCTTCCGTCCTCGCCCTGCCGAACGGCGCCCCCTCCATCGATGACTCGGCGTTCATCGCGGATGGCGCTCGCATCGTCGGGGATGTCTCCCTCGCCGCCGGCGCCAGCGTCTGGTACAACGCGGTACTTCGAGGGGACTCCGCCGGGATCAGCATCGGCCCGGACTCGAACGTGCAGGACAACGTCGCGGTGCATGTGGACTCCGGGCACCCGGTGGTCGTCGGTGCCAAGGTGTCCGTCGGACACAACGCCGTCGTTCACGGCTGCACGATCGGAGACGGCACGCTTGTCGGAATGGGAGCCGTGATTCTCAGCGGAGCGACGATCGGCGCCGGGTGTCTGATCGCCGGTGGTGCGGTCGTCCTCGGTGACGCGGACATTCCGGCGGGATCGCTCGTGGCCGGCGTCCCCGCGAAGGTGCGTCGCACGCTCAGCGAAGAGGAGCAATCCCGTCTGCTGGCGAACGCCGACTCCTACCTCGACCACTCGCGTACCCACGCTCGGGCGACGCCGGCCTGAACGCGTCGCCCGATAGGCTGGAGTGTGCAGGGGGCGGTGGCCAAGCTGGTTAAGGCAGTGGGCTCATAACCCAACGATCGCGGGTTCAAGTCCCGCCCGCCCTACTCGTCGCGTTCACCGGCTCGTGGGGCGCCACGCGTGAGGAGAAGCCGACAGGTGTGGGGCGTGACGAACGGCTCGAGGCGTTTGACCTCCAGCGGGCCGTCACTTTGGCGGAGGACATCGCGAACCAGCTGTGCATGAACACCGCAGACGAGCTCTTGATCCGCGTCGAGCAGGTCGTGATAGCGACAGGGGGTGAGCTCGAACCGCAAGTACTTCTCATCGACGACCGGGTTCAGGCCGGCATCGTCGAGATGCTCATACAGGACGTCGACCTGACGCAGCGCATCGGCTTCGAGGCCGGACGGAGGCTCACGCGACATCGCCCGCAGCATGCGTCCGCGCGAGATCGCGCCTTCGACGCGAGCACGCGCGACGGTGCTCGATGCGACGTCGTGAACCGGGTGAAAGACCAGCGGGGGGCGTCCGCGTCTGCCGCTGACCAGACTCTCACTGCGGATCAGACCTTCGTCCATGAGGACCCGGACGTGATCGCGCACCGTGTTGAGGGGTATTCCGCATTGCTCGGCTAGCTCGCCTGCGGAGCGTCCCGGAGTCTGTTGGATGGCATGGAGCAGCCGGAGCCGACGGGGTTGCGTCAGCCCGCGAAAGTCGTGTGCGCGGCGGGGCATGTGGCGAGAGTAGACGCGGAGGGCACGGCCCACGTCGGGTTCGACCGGAAATAAACCGGTAGAACGGAATGCGATGCTCGCGACGACTCGGGATGGTGGAACAACCATGACGACGAGGGGCGGAAAGCCATGAAGCTCACACCAGAATCCGAAGCGATCGTCGGGGCGACCGCTGGTGTGGTCGCCGAGCACGCCGACGAGATCACCACGCTCTTCTATCGGGAGATGTTCGCCGTGCACCCGGACCTGCTTCGCGTGTTCAACCGCGCGAATCAGGCGCTCGGGGAGCAGCCACGAGCTCTCGCGGCGTCGATCGTCGCCTTCGCCGTCCAGCTCATCGACCCCGGTGCGCCCCATTTCGCACCCGTAATGCGGCGCATCGCCCATAAGCACGTGTCACTGGGCATCACGGCGCGGCAGTACACGATCGTGGGCCGTCATCTCCTCGATGCCGTCGGAACGGTTCTCGGAGACGCCGTCACGCCGGAGGTCCGGGCGGCGTGGGACGAGGTTTACTGGCTCTTCGGTTGCTCCCTGATCGCTGAGGAGGCGAAGCTCTATGCGCTCGCTGGCACGGATCCGAACCACCCGTGGAAGAAGCACCGAGTGGTGGAACGGGTCGAGGAATCGGCTGATGTGGTGTCCCTCGTCCTCGCGCCCCTCTCGGGACCCGTCGCATTTTACCGGGCGGGACAGTATGTGGCGATCGCTGTCGACCTGCCGGACGGGTCTCGCCAACCGCGCCAGTACACGATCTCGTCCGGTCCTCGCGGCGATTCGCTGCGGGTGACGATCAAGCATGTGCGCGGAAGCGGAGGCACGCCCGACGGTCAGGTCTCGACGTGGTTGCATGAGAACGCGCATCCGGGAACAGTGCTCGACGTATCCCAGCCCGCCGGCGATGTCCTCGTCCGCGACGGTGAGAGCCCGCTCGTCCTGGTGTCCGCAGGAATCGGCATCACTCCCGTGGCAGCGATCATCGAAGACCTCTCGCGTCGCTCCCCGGCGCGGACTGTGCGCCTGTTCCATGCGGATCGCGCGCACGCCGCCCATGCGCTCTACGCGCCATTGCGGAGGCAGGTACTGGCCATGGACGACGCCCGTGCGCAGAACTGGTACCGGGAAGACGCGGAGTCGGCGCCCACCCTGCTCCCCGCGCTGCCTGGGCGGATGGACCTCACCGAGGTCGAGCTGCCGAACGATGCAGACGTCTTCCTGTGTGGTCCACTGGACTTCATGCGCACGTCTCGGTCGACACTTCTGGCGCGCGGCGTCCCGCCGGAGAGAATCTCCTATGAGGTGTTCGGACCGGACCTCTGGGCGCGGCAGCCGGCGGTCGAAGCGGCCTGATCGCCGCTCAGGACGGGGTCGCAACGGAATCGGGCCACTGTCAACCCCCTCCCTGACGTACGCACCAAACGACATGCTTCCCCCGTGCGGCACCG
Source organism: Microbacterium sp. (assembly GCA_029239165.1). Taxonomy (GTDB): domain Bacteria; phylum Actinomycetota; class Actinomycetes; order Actinomycetales; family Microbacteriaceae; genus Microbacterium. The sequence goes on from JAQZBG010000003.1 coordinate 18,746, forward strand.
CGCCGCAGAACGGGAGGCACCATGAGCATCGGCAGCGGAATCGCGCTCTTCGTGATCGGAGCGATCCTCGTCTTCGCCGTCAACGTCGAAGTCCAGTGGGTCGACCTCGACATGATCGGGTACATCCTGATGGGCGCCGGCGTCGTCATCTTCCTCATCGGCATCGTGCTCCTCGCACGGCGGCGCCGGACCGAGACGGTCTCTCGCACGTTCGTCGACCCTGCTACGGGTGAGCCGACGACACGTCGGTCGGTCAGCTCCAGCGGCGACGACGCGGTCTGAATCCTGCGGATGGCGTCCGACGATCGAGGTCGTCGGACGCCATCACTCCGCGGGTCCGCTCTCGAGATGCTCCTCGATGAGCGTGATGCCTCCGCTGGAGCTCGCCGAGTGTGCCAGATCTTCGATCCATTTCCGGCTCAGGTCGGGTGTCTCCGGTTCCTGGAAGACGAACCTGAGAGGGATCGACGGGTGCAGCCAGAGGGTGGAGCGCCCGGGGGCGTCGCCTTCCGGGTGGCGCCAGGAAAGCGTGAAGCTCTCGTTGCGTCGAAGCTTCGTGGCGATGACGACCTTCAGATGTGCGAGTGCGCGATCATCGATCTGAATCGGGGTGCGCGCATCGCCGTAATACAGGCTCCCCATCAGCGAACGAACATGGCGATGGGACGGGGGGCAGAGACCATGCGACTCCTCGACGGCGTGATCACGGACAGAGAACAGGCCGTGTCCTCGAACTCTAGCCAACGATGTCCGTGCACACGGCGCCGGAACGCGACCCGCCGTGGAATGCGAACAGACTCTTCGTGCCTTGTCACGCCGCGGTCAGCGAGGGCGGCGTTCCGAATGCCTGTCGGTACGCCGTGGCGAAGCGCGACGAGTGACTGAATCCCCAGCGGCGGGCGATCTCGCTGACCGAGCGACCATTGCCGCTCTGAAGATCACTGCGCGCACCTTCGAGTCGAGCGCGGCGGAGGGCCTCCGCGGGCGTGACGTCGAGCGCGCGCCGAAACGCGTACTGGAGCCCTCTTGTCGAGATGTAGGCCGCGGCTGCGACGTCGTCGACGGTGATGGCCCGGTGCGCGTTCTCTTCGATGTATGCCAGCGCCCGTCGGACCGTCGCCGGTGCTCCCGCACGCTGGGCTGGTCGTCGCAGAGCCTCGGTGAACGTGGTCGGAAAGGCGGAGAGCGTCATCATCAGGGCGTGACGCTCGAGCTCGGCCGCGATCAGCGGGTCGGAGCTGGAGACGGCGAGCGCCTGATCGACGTAGGCGAACATCGCCTCCCAGCGTCGTGCGTCGACGGCTGTATGCGGCGAGAGTCCTGTCATGCGCAGTTCCAGGAGGTCATCGCCCGTCAACTGTCGCGCCCGCTCTTCGGCTGCCGGTCGATCGAAGACGAGCGCCCGGACGTCGGCGGATCGGTCCCACTTCGCCTCCACACGGGTGCCGTCGGAGATCCACGGCGCACCCGCGGTCAGGGCTTCGCGGGCGGACCAGACGCGAGCATCAGGAGCGTCGACACGGCACACCAGGATCTGATCCAGTGGTTCTGCCTTCGAATGCACCTGTGCCGCAAGGCGGTAGTTCACCAGCGCGGTGCTGCCGAACTCTTCGGACCGCCAGTCGAATCGGAAGCGGCGAGGGTCCGCATCCTGGAGCGTCGAGGAGGGAACGAACTGCTGCCACGTGGACTCGACCTGCTCGATATCCGTGGACGTGAACTGCATGGGCGCTCCTTGTACTTCGCGCCGCGATCCCACTCGTCAGCGCGCTATACAGGAGCGTAGCTCAGCGGGTTCGAGTCCAGCTTGAAAGCCGCTGGGCGACGACACGCATCCTCACTCCGCGCCGGCTGCCATCGAGCGCAGGGGCCAGCTTCCGTCGAGCGATTCCTCTGGGTCGAGACGGCCGATGCTCACGAAGTACTCCGTGAGACTGGCTGCCTGCGAGCGCGCCCATCCGATCTGATTCGTGTGCAGCTCCGCCGAGGTGGCGGGGAGCGGGAAGCGGCGAGCGAGGGCCTGCGCCACGCGACCGGCAGCGATCGCATCCGCCGATGCCTCATGCGCCGCTTCGAGCACGACGGCGTAGTGGGCCGCCACGACTTCGAGCGTCCGACGCCCGCGGCGGTATCGGTCGTAGGCCTTGTCGATCACAAGAGGGTCGATCACGGGGGAGGGCGCTGTCAGAGGCACGATTCCATGCCGTGCCGCTTCGCGCGCGAGCAGCGAGAAATCATAGGCGGCGTTGTAGGCGACCACTGGTACATCCTGTGCGAGCAGGGAACGCAGGGCCGCCGTGATCTCTGCGACGACTTCCCGCGACGATCGCCCTTCCGCCCGGGCGCGCTGGGTGGTGATGCCGTGCACTGCGGTGGCGCCTTCCGGGATCGGGATTCCCGGATCGGCGAGCCAGGACCGAGCGGCGATCTGCCGTCCTGCGGCATCGAGGACCCCGACGTACGCGGTGACCACCCGATCGGACTCGACATCGACGCCGGTCGTCTCCAGATCGAACACGCCGACTCGGGTGACCCACGCAGGAAGCGGAGGACCGGAGGGCATGCCTTCACGTTATGCGCGGTCGCGGACATTCAGGGGAAGGCGCACGGCGCCTCGTAGACTCGGAGCATGACCGTGCCTTCCCCGTATGCGGACCGACTTCGGCGCCTTCCCGTGCAACGCCACGAGGTCGAGGTTCGCGGTGCGACCACGGCGTATTGGGTGTACGGGCCGGAGAGTGCGGAAACCACGGTGATCGCGGTGCACGGCTTTCGTGGCGATCATCACGGTCTCGAACCCGTGCTGGCGTACCTCCCCGAAGTGCGTGTGATCGCGCCTGACCTCCCCGGGTTCGGGGAGTCGGCGCCCCTGCCTGGGCGTCGCCACGACCTCGATCAGTACGCGGGGTGGCTGGAAGACTTCGTGTCCGCGGTCGAACCCGGTGCCGTCATCCTGGGCCACTCCTTCGGATCGATCGTGACGGCGGCCGCGGTCTCGCGAGGTTTGCCGACGCCGCGCCTCATCCTGCTGAACCCGATCGGGGCGCCGGCATTGGAAGGGCCGAAGGGTCTCATGACCCGCCTGGCCGTCTTCTACTATGCCCTGGGCGCCCGCCTTCCGGAGCGGATCGGCACCGCTCTGCTTCGGAACCGTGTCATCGTCCGGGTGATGAGCATCACGATGGCCAAGACCAAGGATCCCGCCCTGCGCCGATTCATCCACGACCAGCACGATACGTACTTCTCCCGATTCTCCGACCGCGATGTCCTCCGCGACGCCTTCATCGCGAGTGTTTCGCATGACGTGCGCGAGTTCGCTCCCGGGATCGACGTTCCGACCCTGCTCGTGGCTGCAGAGCGCGACGACATCACGCCCATCGAGGCGGAGCGGACGCTTGCGACGCTGTTCCCCGATGCGACTCTCGTCGAGATCGCCGAAGTGGGGCACCTCATCCACTACGAGACGCCGGCCGAGGCCGCGGGCGCGGTTCGTCGGTTCCTCAGGATTCCCGTCTCGCGAGGCCGATGAGACCGGCGACCCGGAATGGGATGACCTCGCCCATCGCGAGCGAGGTCTCCGTACGCTCGACGCCTTCGATCGAGAGGATGCGGGCATCGGTGTCGAAGAGGTGGCGTGCGTCCCGGCACGCGACACGGGCGAGTAGGTCGATGGAGCCGCTCAGACCGTGCGCCTGCACGACTTCGGGGATCCGTGCGAGTTCGTTGATGATGCGCGGGAGTTCGGTCTGGCGGACGCCGATGCTCACGAACGCCTGCAAGGGGAACCCGAGGACGTCCGGCGAGAAGGACCGTTCGTAGGAGAGGAAGATCCCGCTCTGCTCGAGACGCGACATCCGCGCCTGGATCGTGTTGCGGGAAAGCCCGAGGTTCTCCGCCAGTGCGACGATGGTGATCCTCGGATCGTCGGCGAGTGCGGCGAGAAGCTCGAGATCGATGCGGTCCAGTCCTGGCATAGTGCCAAACCCTAGCAGGCGCAGGGTGGGCCAAATTGAGCAACATGCTCAAGCCTCGCGAGAATGCTTGAGCGAGGTGTTCAGCGGACGTACCCTCAGAGCATGCCGGTGATGACGCCGGCATCAGCGCGCGGAGCCTCACGAGGGCCGCCGACGAGGAGGACGACGATGTCACCGCAGATCACCCCCATCGCAGACACCGCCCAGGATCTCGAGCTCTCAGAGCGGATTCTGGCCCCGGACGGACACCGTGTCGCGAACTCTCGACTCGACCCCCTCGTCGCCGACGTCGATGCCGCTCAGCTGCGGTCTCTGTTGCGCGACATGATCATCCTCCGTCGCATCGACGCCGAAGGAGTCGCGCTCCAGCGCCAGGGGCAGCTCGGGCTCTGGGCTCCCTGCCAGGGCCAGGAGGCCACGCAGATCGGTACCGCACGGGCACTCGCTCCCGAAGACTACGTGTTCCCCAGCTACCGGGAGACCGGGGTGATCTACGCCCGAGGCGCTCAGCCCGGCGACTACGTGCGGATGTGGCGTGGAGAGGAGGGGGCAGCGTACGATCCCGCCGCGCTAGGTGTCGCGCCTCTGCAGATCATCATCGGCGCACAGACGCTCCACGCCGTGGGGTACGCCCTGGGTATCCAGCGCGACGGTGCCGATGAGGTCGCGGTGACATACTTCGGTGACGGAGCGACGAGTCAGGGCGACGTCAACGAGGCGATGATCTTCGCGGCCTCGTACCAGGCCCCCGTGGTCTTCGTCTGCCAGAACAACCACTGGGCCATCTCCGAACCGGTTTCGGTGCAGTCGCAGTACCCGATCGCCGGTCGCGCTCCGGGCTTCGGCATTCCGAGCCTCCGCGTGGACGGAAACGACGTGCTCGCGTGCATGGCCGCCATGCGCTGGGCGTTGGAGCACGCACGTTCGGGCAAGGGGCCTGCCTACATCGAGGCCGTGACCTATCGCATGGGGCCACACACGACGGCCGACGATCCGACGCGCTACCGCGACACGGAGGAGCTCGACTCGTGGCGTCGACGCGACCCGATCGCGCGGTTGGAGGCTTACCTCCGGGCCAGCGGCGAGCTCACCGACGAGCACGTGGCGGAGACTCAGGCCGCTGCCGACGTGGTCGCGAAGGAGATGCGGGCCGCGTGCCTCGGAATGGTCACCCGTCCGCCGCTCGCCGTCTTCGACGGCGTCTACGCCGAACCTCACACCGGCCTCGAGCGTCAGCGCGGCGAGTACCAGGCGTACCTTGCCTCCTTTGAGAGCGAGGCCTGATCATGGCCGAGCTGACTCTCGGAAAAGCCCTCGGCGCAGGACTGCGGCAGGCGATGCGCGACGATGACAAGGTCGTGCTCCTCGGCGAGGACATCGGCAAGCTGGGCGGTGTCTTCCGCATCACGGACGGGCTTCTCGACGAGTTCGGAGCCGCCAGGGTAATCGATACCCCGCTCGCCGAGTCCGGCATCGTCGGCACGGCCGTGGGCCTCGCCTTCCGCGGCTATCGCCCGGTCGTCGAGATCCAGTTCGACGGCTTCGTGTATCCGGCGTTCGACCAGATCGTCGCCCAAGTCGCCAAGCTCCACTACCGCACGCAGGGGCGTGTCAAGATGCCGATCACCATCCGGATCCCGTGGGCGGGGGGCATCGGCGCAGCCGAGCATCACTCGGAATCGCCCGAGGCGTACTTCGTGCACACGGCGGGCATCCGGGTGATCGCGGTGTCGAACCCGGAAGACGCATACCGCAGCCTGCGTCAGGCGATCGCGTCCGACGATCCGGTGGTCTTCTTCGAGCCGAAGCGTCTGTATCACCACAAAGGCGAGGTCGACCTCGACGCACCACTCGCGGATGCGTCGCCGATGGGACTCGCGCGCGTCGTGCGCACCGGGACTGACGCGACGCTGATCACCTACGGGGCGATGGTCTCCACCGCACTGCAGGCAGCAGAAGCCGCTGACGACGAGGGGATCTCGCTCGAGGTCATCGATCTGCGGTCGCTCTCACCCGTCGACTACGACTCGGTCGCGGCCTCGGTGCGCAAGACGGGGCGAGTCGTCGTGGCACATGAGGCATCCCGTGAGGCCGGAGTGGCCGCGGAGGTGATCGCGAGCATCACGGAGCGGTGCTTCGAGTACTTGGAGTCCGCACCGTTGCGGGTCACCGGTCACGACGTGCCCTACCCGCCGGCGAAGCTCGAGAAGTACCATCTGCCGGATCTCGACCGGCTGCTCGACGCGGTCGACCGGGTGCTGGATCGGCCGAACAGCCTGACGGGAGCAGAGGCATGATCGCGGAATTTCGACTCCCTGACCTCGGGGAAGGTCTGGCCGAAGCCGAGGTCGTGCAGTGGCTGGTCGCGCCCGGTGACACAGTCGCGCTCAACCAGACCCTGGCGGAGGTGGAGACGGCGAAGGCCGTGGTCGAGCTGCCGTCGCCGTACGAGGGGACAGTGGCGACTCTGCACGCGGAAGCGGGAGAGACCGTCGCGGTGGGCGCCGCACTGATCGACTTCGAAGTCGCCGGTGGGGAGCAGCTCACTACCGCGCCGATGCCGGCGGAGGCCGAGAAGGCCGAGCCGAACCTCGTCGGATACGGCGCGGCACCCACCTCGACCGGCCGACCTGCCCGTCGTGCACGTCGCGCGGGGGTGACGTCCCCCGCGGTCGACACGGCCGTGCTGGAAGCCGCGCCGCACGATGCCACGCCGTCGGCAGCGGTCGAGTCCGTCGTGGAGCGACCGCGATCCACTCCTCCCGTCCGTGCGCATGCGAAGCGCCTGGGCATCGACCTGGTGCTGGTCGCCGCAGAGGTCGGAGACCGGCTGATCACACGCGCCGATGTCGATGCCTATGCCGAGCGGGTCGGTGCTCGCGGCCAGGCGGTGGCGGATGTCCACGCCATGGACCCCGTAGGCCCCTTCGCCCCCGCGGTTCCCGGCGACGCGGAGCGTGAGGTCCGCATCCCGATCCGCGGGGTCCGCAAGCACACGGCCGCGGCGATGGTGCAGAGCGCTTTCACGGCGCCCCACGTGACGGTATTCCACACGGTGGACGTGACGGCGACCATGGAGCTGCTGGCGGGATTCCGTGCAGACCGATCGCTCGTGGAGCACCGGATCGGACCGCTCACGGTGGTCGCCAAAGCCGTCTGCCTCGCGCTCGGACGCACCCCCGGCCTCAACTCCCGCTGGGACGAGGCCGCCGGCGAGATCGTCCAACACAACTACGTCGACCTGGGGATCGCAGCTGCGACCGACCGAGGTCTCATCGTCCCGATGATCCGCGACGCGGAGCGACTGACGCTGGTCGAACTCGCGGACGCAGTGAGACGCCTGGCTGATGTCGCGCGTTCCGGTAAGACCTCGCCGGCAGAGCTGGCCGGGGGCACCTTCTCGATCTCGAACATCGGGGTTTTCGGCGTCGATGCCGGCACGCCCATCCTGCCGCCCGGCCAGTCCGGGATCCTCGCGATCGGAGCTGTGCGGCGTCAGCCCTGGGAGTTCCGCGGTGAGATCGCATTGCGTCAGATGATGACGCTCAGCCTCTCGTTCGACCACCGGCTCGTCGACGGCGCAGAAGGCGCACGATTCCTGAAGGATGTCGCGGACATCCTGGAGGAGCCGGGTCGGGCGATGCTTCTCAGGTAGTCGCGCGCAACGCGGCATCCGCCATCGCGCCCAGGACGGCCGCGGTGGCGGAATGCCGCCGTACGGCTGCGCGGGTGCTGTGAGGCGTCGAGTTGATGAGGCCGAAGCAGGCCTGGACCCGAAGACGCAGCTCGTCTTGATCTGTGCCGCGGTCGCCTGGCAGCTGGAGAGAGGAGAGCGCGTCCATCCAGAGCTCGATGTAGGCGCGTTGCAGACGACGGACAGCGGACCGATCGGCTTCGGTCAGGTAGGCGACGTCGCGGTCCTGTACCTGGATCACTTCGGCGTTCCCGAGGGCGAAGTCGACGTGGAAGGCGATCAGTCCGTGCATCCGCTCGTCGGCGGTCGCAATGCTCTCCACCACCTGCCGGCCACCGTTGATGAGGTCCTCGCTCACTTTGACGAGAATCGCGCCCAGCAAAGCCTGCTTGCCGGCGAAGTGCCGATAGACGGCGGGGCCGGACACGCCGACGGCAGCACCGATGTCCTCCAGGCTGACACCGCTGTAGCCGCGCGCAGCGAAGAGTCGCGCGGCGGCGTGCAGAATCGCATCGGAGCGTTCGGCCTTGGCGCGGTCGCGGGCAGTGACAGGGGTTGTCATCTCAGTTAATCCTCGCTAACCTGAATAAACGGGTTAGTGAACACTAACCGAATATGCCTGCACCGCGCCAGGGCATCGCCCGCGCGAACGTGAGTCGAGGAGGACATCACGATGCCCGCAACGCAAGAGTCCCTCGCGCAAGAGCTGCGCGAGCGCCTCATGACCGCCGCGAACGGGGGCCCGGCCGCATCGCGTGAACGCCATGTGTCCCGCGGGAAGCTGCTCCCGCGGGATCGAGTAGCGCGCGTGCTCGACGAGGGCAGCCCGTTTCTCGAGGTGGCGCCGCTCGCCGCCGATGGTCTGTACGGGGGAGAGGCTCCCGGCGCCGGAGTCATCGCCGGCATCGGGCTCGTGCACGGGCGCCATGTCATGGTCATCTGCAACGACGCGACCGTGAAAGGCGGCACGTACTTCCCGCTCACGGTCAAGAAGCACCTGCGCGCGCAGGAGATCGCGCTCGAGAATCGCCTGCCGTGTCTCTATCTCGTGGATTCCGGAGGGGCGTTCCTCCCGAAACAGGATGAGGTGTTCCCCGACCGCGAGCACTTCGGGCGGATCTTCTTCAACCAGGCGCGGATGTCGGCCGAGGGGATCCCGCAGCTGGCGGCGGTCCTCGGCTCCTGCACCGCAGGCGGTGCGTACGTCCCGGCCATGAGCGACGAGACGGTCATCGTCCGCGGTCAGGGCACCATCTTCCTCGGCGGCCCCCCGTTGGTGAAGGCAGCGATCGGGGAAATCGTGACGGCGGAGGAACTGGGCGGCGGCGAACTGCATGCGCGGCGCAGCGGTGTGGTCGACCACCTCGCGGAAGACGACGAACACGCTCTGGAGATCCTCCGCGACATCGTGGCCACGCTTCCGCCGCCGTCCGCCCCGGCCTGGGAAATCACGAGCACGCGACCGCCGTCCGACCCGACGTCGCTGTACGACGCGGTGCCGGTCGACGTGAATGCGGCGTCCGACGTGCACGAGGTCATCGCTCGACTCGTCGACGGCGACACATTCTTCGAGTTCAAACCCGAGTACGGCACGACCCTGGTCACGGGCTTCGCTCGACTGCACGGGCATCCGATCGGCATCATCGCGAACAACGGGGTCCTGTTCAGCGAGTCCGCGCTCAAGGGCGCACACTTCATCGAGCTGTGCGATCAGCGCGGTATCCCGCTGCTGTTCCTGCAGAACATCAGCGGTTTCATGGTGGGCTCGGACGCCGAAGCCGGCGGCATCGCGAAGGACGGGGCCAAGATGGTCACCGCGGTCGCGACCACGAGAGTTCCGAAGCTGACGGTCATCATCGGCGGCTCCTTCGGAGCCGGCAACTACTCCATGTGCGGCCGGGCGTACTCGCCCCGATTCCTCTGGACCTGGCCGGCGAGCCGCATCTCCGTCATGGGCGGATCCCAGGCGGCGTCCGTCCTCGCCACGGTGAAGGAAGACCAGCTGTCCACGCGTGGCGAGTCCTGGAGCGCTGAGGATCGCGGCGACTTCGAAGCCCCGATTCGCGAGCAGTACGAGCGCCAGGGCGAGCCGTACTACGCCACCGCCCGGCTATGGGACGACGGCATCGTCGACCCCGCACAGACGCGGGATCTGCTCGGGCTGGCTCTCGACGTCGTCGCCCGCAGTCCGCTGCCCGAACCGCGCTTCGGCGTCTTCCGGATGTGAGTGCCATGACATCATCGACCGTTTCCTTCGACACCGTCCTCGTCGCCAATCGCGGTGAGATCGCGCGGCGAATCATCCGCACGCTGCGAGCCCTCGGGATCCGCAGCGTCGCGGTGTACAGCGACGCGGATGCGGAGGCGCCTCACGTGCGCGAGGCGGACGACGCAGTGCGGATCGGTCCCGCTCCTGCCGCCCAGTCCTACCTCGACATCGATGCGGTCGTCTCCGCTGCGCGCGCCTCCGGTGCACAGGCGATCCACCCCGGCTACGGATTCCTGTCCGAGAGCGTCGGGCTCGCCGAAGCCTGCGCCGAGAGCGGCATCGTCTTCATCGGGCCATCGGTCGACGCGCTGCAGGTCATGGGCGACAAAGCCCGTGCACGTGAGCATGTGCTGCGGCATGGTGTCCCCGTCGTACCAGGGTTCGATGCGAAGGGCCTCTCCGACATCGAGATCGCCGAGGAGGCGGGCGCCGTCGGTTACCCGCTGCTCGTCAAGCCCAGCGCCGGCGGCGGCGGCAAGGGCATGGAGATCGTTTCGGAGCCTGCACGGCTGCGTGGCGCGCTCGCTTCCGCGCGACGCGTGGCGGCGGCCGCCTTCGGAGACGACGCACTGATCCTCGAACGCCTGATCCGTCGTCCACGGCACATCGAGGTACAGGTCTTCGGCGATGCCCACGCCTCCGTCATCGCCCTCGGCGAGCGCGAATGCACGCTGCAGCGGCGCCATCAGAAGGTGGTCGAGGAGGCGCCGTCGGCCGGCATACCGACGCACACGCGGGAGCGGCTGCTCGCGGCTGCCGTACTGGCGGCGGAGAGCGTCTCCTACGTCGGTGCCGGAACGGTCGAGTTCCTGATCGATGCGGACGCACCCGATGAGGTCTACTTCATCGAGATGAACACCCGGTTGCAGGTCGAGCACCCGGTCACCGAGGAGGTCACGGGGCTCGACCTCGTCGCCCTCCAGCTGCGCGTGGCCGATGGACAGCCGCTGGATGTGACGCCGCGAGTGCGGGGGCACGCAGTCGAAGCGCGGGTGTACGCCGAGTCGCCAGAGCGCGGCTTCGTGCCCTCCACGGGCAGGATCCTCCTGTTCGATCCGCCCCCCGGTGTGCGGGTGGACTCGGCGATCGAGACGGGGAGCGAGGTGAGCGGGTTCTATGACCCGATGATCGCGAAGGTCGTCGCGTTCGCTGATGACCGCACCACCGCGCTCGCGCGGCTGGACGAAGCGCTTGCGCGCACGGTGGTGCTCGGTGTCGAGACCAACATCGCCTTCCTGCGAGCGCTGTGCCGTGACCGGAGAGTCATCGCCGGCGATCTCGACACAGGGCTCATCGAGACGCTGCTGCCTTGGGAACCGGGACATCCTTCGCCCGCACAGCTCATCGCGGCGAAGAAGGTGGCGGACACCGGAACCGACGAACCGCTGCGGACGTCCGCGCTGTGGCGCCAGCGACCGGGTTGGAGACTGGGTGCCGCGGCCGTGCCCGAGGCCGCGTTCGCGGTCCTCACGGATGACGGCGAAGAGGTCGAGCTCCGAGAAGAGGAGGCCTCCGTCGGACAGGGAGCAGTGCACGCCGCGGTCGACGCCGATGGCGGGATCTGGGCTGCGGAAGGTGGGCGCACCGTCCGTCTGCGCCCACTCGACAGGAGGCGGCGCATGCTTCATCGTCTCGCGCAGCGCGAGGCGGGCGCTGCGACGACCGAGCCCGAGGGGCGAGCGCCCATGCCAGGCAGCGTCGTCGCCGTGCACGTGGCAGACGGGGATCTCGTGGCGGCCGGCGACCCGCTCGTCTCGATCGAGGCGATGAAGATGGAGCACCAGGTGCTCGCACCCCACGATGGTGCGGCGCATCTGCTGGTCGCCGTGGGCGATCAGGTGCGGCGCGACCAACCGGTCGCCCGCGTGACGACGGAGGAGAGCTGATGATGGAAGATCTGTCCGCGGAGGAGCGCGAGCTCGCAGCCATGGTGCGCGATTTCGCCGAGACGGTCGTCGCGCCGCAGTCGTACGAGGCTGATCGCACGCACACGCTGTCGATGGATGTGGTCTCGCAGATGGGCGACCTCGGCCTGTTCGGTCTGCCGTTCCCCGAGGAATACGGCGGCCAGGGTGGGGACTACATGGCACTCGGCATCGCGATCGAAGCGCTCGGTCGGGTGGACCAGTCCATCGCGATCACTCTCGAAGCCGGAGTGAGCCTCGGCGCCATGCCGATCTTCCGCTTCGGAACCGAGGAGCAGCGGCAGGATCTGCTCCCCGACCTGCTCGCGGGTCGGGCGCTGGCGGGGTTCGGCCTCACCGAACCGGAGGCCGGCAGTGACGCCGGAGCGACCAGGACCACAGCGCGCCTCGAGGGCGAGGAGTGGGTCATCGATGGGTCGAAGCAGTTCATCACCAACTCGGGCACGCCCATCACCCGCTTCGTCACGGTGACCGCGGTCACCGGGAGCGAGAACGGCCGTAAGGAGATCTCCACGATCATCGTCCCGAACGGCACGCCCGGATTCACCGTCGAGGCGCCCTACGACAAGGTCGGTTGGAATGCCTCGGACACCCATCCGCTGACGTTCGACGGAGCGCGGGTACCCGCCTCGAACCTGCTGGGGGAGCGGGGGAGCGGCTTCCGCAGCTTCCTCAGCATCCTCGACGAGGGCCGCATCGCGATCGCCGCCCTTTCGACGGGTGCGGCGGAGGGCTGTCTGGAGGCCGCCGTGGAGTACGCGAAGAGCCGGACCATCTTCGGTGCGGCGTTGAGCACGCGACAGAACGCGCAGTTCACCCTGGCCCGCATGCGTGCGCGCGTCCACACCGCACGGCTCGCCTGGCATCATGCGGCGCGACTGCGGGATGCCGGCAAGCCGTTCGCCGAAGCAGCGGCCATCGCGAAACTCGTCGGAGGAGAGGCCGCGATGGACAATGCCAGGGATGCCACCCAGATCTTCGGGGGAAACGGCTTCATGAACGAATTCCCCGTCGCGCGTCACTACCGCGACTCGAAGATCCTCGAGATCGGCGAAGGGACGACCGAGGTGCAGCTGCTGGTCATCGCCCGCGGACTCGGGCTCGCCGGGTAGCGTGGCCGCATGCACCGTACTGAGCGACGAACGGAGTCGAAGTGACCACACACGACATCCTCCAGCGGGGCTTGTACTTCGAGGAGTTCCTGGTCGATGCCCGCTATCTGCACCGTCCGGGGCGTACCGCGACCGAAGCCGACAACGTGCTGTTCACGACACTCACGATGAACACTCAGGCGCTGCACCTCGACGCCGCGTTCGCCGATGCGCAGGCCCCGTTCCGTGCGCGGCTCATGAATTCGATGTGGACGTTGTCGACGATGGTCGGCGCCTCGGTCGCGCAGCTGACGCAGGGCACACTCGTCGCGCAGCTGGGGTTCGGCGACGTCACTTTCCCGCACCCGTTGTTCGCCGGTGACACCCTGTACACGGAGAGCGTCATCGTCGAGAAGCGGCTGTCGTCCTCCCGGCCCGGCCAGGGAATCGTGAAGATCGCCCACACGGGACGCAATCAGGACGACACGGTCGTTGCCTCGGCGGTCCGATCCGTGCTCGTCCACTGCCTGCCGGAAGGAGTCTCGACGTGACCTTCGAACTCGGGCCGGCCCTCCTGTTCTGTCCCGCGGACCGGCCGGAGCGCTTCCACAAGGCGCTGGAACGGGCCGACGCGATCATCCTCGACCTCGAAGATGCCGTCCTTCCGGAGGCGAAGGCTGCGGCACGCGCGAACGTGATCGCCGCCGATCTCGACCCCGATCGCGTGATCGTCCGCGTGAACGCGCCTGACAGCGCCGCGTTCCCAGAGGACGTCGAGTCGCTCGCCTCGACGGACTTCCGCATGATCATGGTGGCGAAGACCGAGAGCGCCGAGAGCCTGGCGGCGTTCGATGAGCGGTATTCGCTGATCGCTCTGTGCGAGACCGCACGCGGTGTGCATGCAGCCGACCGGATCGCCGCGCACCCGCGGGTGACCGCGATGATGTGGGGCGCAGAGGACCTGGTGGCCTCTCTCGGCGGAACGTCGTCACGTAACGCGGAGGGCGGCTATCGGGACATCGCCCGATACGCGCGCGCTCGAGTGCTGCTGGAGGCCGGGGCGCACGGCAAAGCAGCGATCGACGCCGTGCACATCGACCTCGACGACACCGAAGGACTCCAGCGCGAGGCGATGGATGCTGCTGCATCCGGGTTTCGAGCCACGGCCTGCATCCATCCGAGCCAGGTGGCGGCGATTCGTGCGGCCTATCGGCCCGACGACGACTCAGTGGCCTGGGCGCGAGCGGTGCTCGCGGCCGCGGAGACGGAGCGCGGTGTCTTCCGTTTCGAGGGGCGGATGATCGACGAACCGGTGCTCAGGCACGCGCGATCCGTCGTCGCCCGCGTCAGCTGATCACAGGACGGGCGACTCCTCGAGGAGTCGCAGGTATCCGGGTGCCGCCACGAAACGGTGTGCGGAGCCGTTGCGCAGCACCTCGCCGTCCCGGGGGAGCGTTCCGCCGGAGACATGGTCGATCACGGCCCGGATCACGCCGCCGTGTGCCACCACGAGCACCGATTCCGCCTGCGGGGCGGAGCGACGCCGGGCCTCACGCGCGATCGCGTGAAGCGCGGCGATGGCACGCTCGCCGACCTGATCCAACGACTCGGCACCCGGCACCTCGGCGTGCCAGTTGCCGTAAGCGGTGATGTAATCCTCGACGAGCATGCCCTCGCCGTCGCCGAACTCACGTTCCCGGATGTCGGGGATCACGCCGACGACCTCGAGTCCGAGCCGGTCCGCGATGATCTCCGCAGTCTCCCTCGCACGCAGCAGCGGGCTCGTGTACACGGCATGATGTGTGCTCGCGGCGAGGGCCTCCGCCGCATTGCGGGCATCTTCGCGCCCGGTCTCGTTCAGCGGGATGTCGGTGGAACCCTGGATGCGACGAGCGAGGTTCCAATCGGTCTGACCATGGCGGATGAGGGTGAGGTGGGTCACGAGAGCAGTTCCTGGAGTGCGGGGAGCACGTCGCTGGTGCCGGCGGCGATGGTGACATCGGCCCAGGCATCCGCACGCGTCGGCTCGCGGTTGACGATGATCAGGGGGATGTTACGGCGTCTGGCCCGTTCGACGAGGCGCACGCCGGAGTTCACCACCAGCGAAGAACCGGCGACGATGAGCGCGGAGCTGGAGCGCAACAGCGACTCCGCAGCGCGGAAGCGGTCCAGCGGCACGTACTCGCCGAAGAAGACGACATCGGGCTTCAGCATTCCGCCGCACACGGTGCACACCGGGACGATGAACCCGTCGGTGGATTCGGGGAGCACATCGCCGTCGGGTGCGAGTGCCACGTTCTCCGGGACGGTGATCCAGGGGTTGCGCTCCTCGATCTGCACCGCGATGTCGCGGCGATCGAAGACCTGGCCGCACTGCAGGCAGAAGACGCGGCGCATCGTGCCGTGCACTTCGATCACGTGCGAGCTTCCTGCCCGCAGATGAAGCCCGTCGACGTTCTGGGTGATGACGCCCGACACGTTGCCGGCGGCCTCGAGCTGCGCAAGCGCGAGGTGTCCCGCGTTGGGTTCGGCCCGCGCGAACGCGCGCCAGCCGAGGTGGCCGCCGACCCAGTAGCGTCGCCGCGCCGCCTCGTCGCCCAGGTAGGTCTGGATGGTCATCGGGTCGCTGCGAGTTCTGGCACCCTCTCCGCGGTAGGCGGGGATACCCGAGTCTGTGGAGATGCCGGCGCCGGTCAGGAGGGCGATGCGCCTGTCTCGCAGCAGCTCGGCGGCGTGGGCGATGGTGGCCGACAGCTCGGCGGTGTTCGAGACGCTCACAGGACCTCCTCGAGCGAGTCTACGGCGTGAGAGCGGTGCCGGACGCTGCGAGCAGATCGTGCGAGGTCCGTGGCCGGGTGCGAGCGATGGCAGAGTGGGAGGCATGCGACTGGTGCCAGTGACCGATGCGGAAGACCCGCGCCTCGACGACTACCGGGGGCTCACCGACACCGCGCTGCGCACCATCCGCGAACCGGCAGGCGGGCTGTACATCGCGGAGTCGACGAAGGTCATCGCGCGCGCGGTGGCGGCCGGGCACCGTCCCCGCTCCGTGCTGGTGCAGGAGCGCCGGGTGGAGGATATGCGAGGCATCCTCGGCGACCTGGACGTGCCCGTGTATGTCGTGCCGGACGATGTTGCCGAAGCTGTGACCGGTTTCGCCGTGCACCGCGGCACGATCGCATCGATGCATCGGCCGGCGCTGCCGACGGTGCGAGACGTGATCGACGGAGCGTCCGTCGTGCTGATCCTGGAGAACATCGGCGATCATACAAACGTCGGAGCGGCCTTCCGTGCGGCAGCCGGTCTCGGCGCGGATGCGGTGCTGGTGTCGCCCGGCGGCGCGGACCCGCTGTACCGACGCAGCGTGCGCGTGAGCATGGGGACCGTCTTCCAGGTTCCGTGGACGCGGATCACGGACTGGGATACCGCCGTCGCCGACCTCCATGCAGCGCATTTCGACATCGCGGCGCTGGCTCTGAGCGAAGATGCGGTGACACTCGACACCTATGTGGCCGGCCGTCCGGAGCGCGTCGCCCTGGTCATGGGATCTGAGGGCGACGGCCTCTCCCGCACCGTGATCGATAGTGCTGACACCATCGTCACGATCCCGATGTCCGGTGGCGTCGACTCCCTCAACGTCGCCTCAGCGGCTGCTGTCGCGCTGTGGGCGGTGAAGCGCTGACCAGGGATCAGTCGCGCTCCGGGAAGATGATCGGCGAAGGATCAGGACGCTTCGCGGCGACGTTGTCGCCCGAAGACTGGTGCCGCAGCCGCCGCAGAACCCAGGGCACCAGGTGCTCGCGGGCCCACCCGAGGTCAGAGGACCGTGCCTCACGCCACGTCCGGAGTGGGAATGGCTCTGGCTGCATCGCCTCGAGTTCGTTGGGAACGTTGAGCGCACGGAGCACCATCCGCGCGACCTCGTGGTGCCCCAACGCGTTGTAATGCAGCCGGTCGTCGTCGAAGAACCGCATGTCCTGGACGACCTTGAGCGCCCACTGATCCGCGACGATGCAGTCGTGCCGCTCCGCGATGGCGCGGATGTTCTCGTTGTAGATCGCCACCTTTCCGCGGAAGGCGCGGAACACGGGAGTGAAGCCGGTGTCGATGCCGGTGAACAGGAGCACGGCAGCGCCGGTCGAGGACAGCCGCGCGACGGCATCCTCGAGCTGACTCGCGATCGCGTCGGGGTCGGTGCCGGGGCGGATCACGTCGTTGCCTCCGGCGCAGATCGAGACGAGGTCGGGGCGCAACGCGACGGCAGGTTCGATCTGGTCGGCGACGATCTGCGCGATGAGCTTCCCTCGGACGGCGAGGTTCGCATAGGCGAAGTCGTCCACCTGCGCGGCGAGCACCTCTGCGACGCGGTCGGCCCAGCCGCGGTGGCCGCCGGGGTGCGCAGGATCCGGGTCGCCGATTCCCTCCGTGAAGGAGTCGCCGACGGCGACGAAACGGCGCCACGGGTGCGCGTTCTCGTTGGGGATGTACGGGGTCCGAGTCGAATCCTCGTCGGTCATCCAGCTCTCCTTCGCGAACGTCTGCCGAGGCGGCGGTGGCCGCAGCGCAGTGATCGAGCCTACCCGCACGGACGGTCCAGAGGGAGGCGAACGCGCGAGACGCGCGGGACGTGCGACAGTGTCCGCAGCACCGATTATCGTGGAGTCGATGCTCTCTCCGTCCTTTCCTCAGCGTGCCCCTTGGGGAACCGCAAGCAAGCTGCGCGCCTGGCAACAGGAGGCGCTGGAACAGTACTTCGAGGCCGATCAGCGAGACTTCCTCGTGGCGGCGACCCCCGGCGCAGGCAAGACCACGTTCGCCCTCACCCTCGCGGTCGAGCTCATGCGCATCGGCGAAGTCAACCGCATCATCGTCGTCGCGCCGACCGAGCACCTCAAGACGCAGTGGGCTGACGCGGCGGCACGGGTGCACATCCGGCTCGACCCGCGATTCCGCAACAGCGACTGGGCGCCGGCACGCCACTACCACGGTGCCGTCGTCACCTATGCGCAGGTGGCCGCGAAGTCGTCCGTGCATCGGCATCTGACCGAAGACGCCAAGACGCTCGTGGTGCTCGACGAGGTCCACCACGGCGGGGACGCTCTGAGCTGGGGCGACGCCATCCGCGACGCCTACGGCCCTGCGAAGCGCCGTCTGCTCCTGTCCGGAACGCCGTTCCGCAGCGATACCGCGCCCATCCCGTTCGTGGAGTACCACCCCGACGAATCCGGTGCCCGAGTCTCCCGCACCGATTACAACTACGGCTATGGTCGCGCCCTGGCCGATGGAGTGGTGCGCCCCGTCCTCTTCCACATGTACGCGGGGAAGATGCGCTGGCGCACCACCACCGGCGATGAACTCGAGACGCACCTCGGGCAGGACAATACGAAGGACGTGACGTCCCAGGCTTGGCGCACGGCGCTCGATCCTGAAGGCGAGTGGATGCCCGCCGTGCTGTCGGCCGCAGATCGCCGCCTCACCGAGATCCGCCACCATGTCCCGGATGCCGGCGGCCTGGTGCTCGCCACCGATCAGACGGTTGCGCGCGCGTATGCGAAGATCCTGCACAGCATCACCGGCCAGCAGCCGACGATCGTGCTCTCCGATGACGCGACCGCGTCGGAGCGGATCGAGAAGTTCAGCGCGAACGACTCGCGCTGGATGGTGGCGGTGCGTATGGTGTCGGAGGGCGTCGACGTGCCCCGTCTCGCTGTCGGCGTCTACGCCACGTCGTCCTCGACCCCGCTCTTCTTCGCTCAGGCGATCGGCCGATTCGTGCGTGCCCGGCGTCGGGGCGAGGCTGCGAGTGTGTTCCTGCCCCAGGTGCCCGTCCTCATGGGCCTGGCCAACGAGATGGACAAGCAGCGCGACCACGCGCTGGATCGGCAGTCGAAAGAAGAAGACGGCCTCGACGATTCGCTGCTCGAGAGTGCGAACCGCGAGGAGGAGACGTCAGATGCTCTGACACAGGAGTTCAGCTACCAGGCGCTCTCCTCGGTCGCACACTTCGACCGCGTCGTCTTCGAAGGCCAGGAATTCGGACAGCTGGCCGAGCCCGGAACCCCCGAAGAGGAGGAGTTCATCGGTTTCCCCGGTCTCCTCGAACCCGAGCACGTGCATGAGCTCCTCATGCAGCGTCAGTCGCGACAGTCTCGACTGCGAGAGGCGCGCGAGGCCACCGCCGGGCCGACCGAGACGACGACGCTTCCCCCGCCGCTGCACCGCACGCTCAAGGAGCAGCGGCAGCTCTTGAACAGCTTGGTGGGTCTCTATGCGCGACAGAAGGGCGAGCCCCACGGGGCCGTGCATGCCGAGCTCCGGCGCATCTGCGGGGGACCGGCGGTGGCGCAGGCGACCGTGACGCAGCTGCAGTCGCGCATCGAGGTGCTGCGCAAGCGCGTTCGCTCTTGACGCGCCTGCGGCGACCGGCCGCACTGGTGCTTCGGATTCCCGAAATGCTGTCAATCCGCGTCTGAGTGGAGTCCCGCCGAGCCACCGCGGCTAGCGTTGAACGGTTGCCCGCGCATCGGGCGCCGTACATCTGGAGGATCCATGACAGCCCCTGCTGCCGCCGACCCGACCCCCGCCGATCGCCGACGCTGGGCGCGCTACCTCGTCGAGGAACGCGCCGAGGGCACCGTGTACCAGAAGCTCGCAGCGCGCCGTGCGGGGGAGGAGCGGGATATCCTGCTGAGCCTCGCCGACGCCGAACGACGCCACGAGCAGCACTGGCTGGATCTGCTCGGTGCGGAACCGACACGGCTGCCGCGTGCAGGCGTGCGGTCGCGTTTGCTGGGGTGGATGGCGGGGCGCTTCGGATCCATCTTCGTGCTCGCACTCGCGCAGAGCGCCGAAGCGCGTTCGCCCTACGATTCCGAGCAGTACGCGACTCCGGCCATGCGTGCCGACGAGAAGGTGCACTACGAAGTCGTACGCGGGCTTGCGGCACGGGGGCGGAGACGTCTCTCCGGGTCGTTCCGCGCCGCGGTGTTCGGTGCCAACGACGGTCTCGTGAGCAACCTCGCGTTGGTGCTCGGCATCGGTGCGACCGGGGTGAGCTCCGGATTCGTCCTCTTCAGCGGCATCGCGGGGCTGTTGGCCGGCGCACTGTCGATGGGGGCGGGCGAGTTCGTGTCCGTCCGCTCACAGCGCGAGCTGCTGGCCGCGACGGAGGCGAACGAGGACGCACATGCCTCAGCCGGAGATCTCGATATCGACGAGAACGAACTCGCGCTCGTGTATCGGGCGCGCGGTATGGACCAGGAGGAATCGCTGTCGCGCGCGCGCCGGATCGTGTCGGCTGCGCAGGCGGGAGTCAGCCGGGCAGCCACGGGCCCCGTCAACATCCAGGCCGGCGACGATCACGAGATCGTCGGAAGCGATTGGACGGCGGCGATCTCGAGCTTCCTCCTGTTCGCCTCGGGAGCGATCATTCCGGTTCTGCCGTGGATCTTCGGCCTTCAGGGTACGACAGCGATCATCGTCGCGCTGGTCCTGGTCGGTATCGCGTTGCTGAGCACGGGCGCGATGGTCGGCGTTCTCTCGGGTGGCCCGCCGCTGCGTCGCGCCCTCCGTCAACTCGCGATCGGCTTCGGCGCCGCAGCCATCACGTACGTCCTGGGCCTGGTGTTCGGCGTCAGCGCAGTCTGAGCTGGTCGCGCACTCCGGGGGCGGTCTGGATACCGGCCCCGGGGCTCGACGGCATGAGACGAAGAAGACCCCGGATCCATGGATCCGGGGTCTTCTTCTTCCTGTGCGCGGAGGGGGACTTGAACCCCCACGCCCTTACGGGCACTACGACCTCAACGTAGCGCGTCTACCATTCCGCCACCCGCGCAGGTGCCGACCGAAGAATGACATTACCACGTTCCCTGCGGCCTCTCGAACCGAGCGGTACGCCCGGGCGTGGCTCGCCGTTTCGATAGCCTGGAGCACATGACCGATCCCTCTCTTCCGGAGGTCGTGCGCATCGCGAGCGACCTCATCCGCTTCGACACTTCCAACTTCGGCGGAGGAAATGCGAAGGGCGAACGGGAAGCCGCGGAGTACGTGGGCGCCTACCTTGAGCAGCTCGGGCTCGAGGTCGAGTACTACGAGCCGATCCCGCGCCGCACGAACCTCATGGCGAGGGTCGCCGGGCGCGACCGCACGAAGCCCGCGCTCGTGGTGCACGGACACCTCGACGTCGTCCCGGCCATGGCGGAGGACTGGAGCATCGATCCGTTCGCAGGGGAGGTGCGGGACGGCATGCTGTGGGGCCGCGGTGCCGTGGACATGAAGAACATGAACGCGATGATCATGACATCCGTCGCGGAGATCCTGCGGGCGGGGGAGCAGCCCGAGCGGGATCTGATCCTGACGTTCTTCGCCGATGAGGAGAACGGCGGCGTCGAAGGGTCGGCTCTCGTCGTTCAGGATCGTCCCGAGTGGTTCGAGGGGGCGACGGCCGCGATCAGCGAGGTCGGGGGCTACTCGATCACCGTGGACGATCGGCGCGCGTACCTGCTGCAGGTGGGCGAGAAGGCGCTGATCTGGATCAGGCTGGTGGCGAAGGGGCGTGCCGGACACGGCAGCCGTCTGCACGACGACAACGCTGTGACGAAGCTGGCGGAGGCCGTTGCAGCGATCGGGCGCACGCGCTGGCCGATCCGCCTCACGCCGACGACCACGGCACTGCTCGAGGGCCTCAGTGCGCTGAGCGGCCGCAGCACGGAGGACCCCGATGCTCTCGCCTCCGCCGCAGGCCCGGCGGAGGCGTTCCTGCGGTCGTCGTTCCGGACGACGACGAACCCCACTGCCCTGACTGCCGGTTACAAGCACAACGTGATTCCGGAGCGCGCCGAGGCGCTCATCGATGTCCGTGTGATCCCCGGTACCGAAGACGACGTTCTGGCCGAGCTCCAGCAGATCGTCGGGGACGACATCGAGATCCAGACGGTCGTGCGCGACATCGGGATGGAGACGCCGTTCGAGGGTGAACTCGTGGAAGCCATGGTGGCGAGCATCGGACGACACGACCCCGGTGTTCCGGTGATCCCCTACCTGCTGGGCGCCGGGACCGACAACAAGGCGTTGGCCTTCCTGGGGATCACGGGTTACGGATTCGCCCCACTGAAACTCCCCGCTGATCTGGACTTCACAGGAATGTTTCACGGAGTGGACGAACGTGTGCCCGTAGAATCGCTTGTCTTCGGCCAGCGCGTGCTGGCCGATCTGCTGCGCACGTACTGAGCGCCGCGCGCTCCGCGCCGTCACCACACTGAAAGCCCCTCCATGCACCTGTTCGAAGCACTGATCCTGGGCATCGTCCAAGGACTCACCGAGTTCCTCCCGATCTCTTCCAGCGCCCACCTGCGCATTCTCGGCACATTCCTCCCGTCCGGTGAGGACCCGGGCGCGGCGTTCACCGCGATCACGCAGATCGGCACGGAGGCCGCTGTCGTCGTGTTCTTCTGGCGTGACATCGTGCGCATCATCGGACAGTGGTTCCGGTCGCTCGTCGGCAAGGCTTCGCGGAACGACCCCGATGCGCGGATGGGGTGGATGATCATCATCGGCAGCATTCCGATCGTGGTGCTCGGGTTGCTCTTCCAGGACCAGATCGAGACCGTCCTGCGGTCGATGTGGATCGTCGCGATCATGCTGATCGTCTTCGGCATCCTCCTCGGCATCGCCGACCATGTGGGGGCGAAGCGGCGGAAACTGAACGACCTCACATACCCGCACGGTGTCGCCTTCGGTTTCGCGCAGGCGCTCGCGCTGATCCCCGGGGTGTCCCGCTCGGGTGGCACCATCACCATGGGGCTCTTCCTCGGCTATGAGCGCGCTGCGGCCGCGCGTTACGCCTTCCTGCTCGCGATCCCTGCGGTGTTCGGCAGCGGTTTCTATCAGGTGTTCAAGAGCTGGAACGAGCCGTCGTTCTTCTCATTCGGCGACACGCTCGCGGCGACGGGGATCGCGTTCGTCGTGGCTCTCGGTGTGATCGCGTTCTTCATGAACTGGATCTCGAAGCGCAGTTTCCTGCCGTTCGTGATCTACCGGATCCTGCTGGGTACAGTTCTCCTGGTCCTGCTCGGTACCGGTGTGATCGCCGCCTGACCGGAGCTCAGCGCTTGCGATCCCCTGGACCGTCATCGCGGCGACGGAGATACCGCTCGAACGCCTGGGCGATCGCATCGCCGGAAGCCTCGGGGGAGTCCCAGGTGTCGCGCGTCCGCTCGAGCTGACGGATGTACTCGGCCATGTCTTCATCCTCGGACGCGGCCGCGTCGATCGACGCCTCCCAGGCTGCGGCCTCCGTACGCAGAGTCTGACGATCGACGTCGGCGCCGGTCAGCTCTTCGAGCCGGTCGAGCAGAGCGAGGGTCACCTTCGGCGAAGGTGTCGCCGACGCGACGTAATGCGGCACGCTGGCCCAGAGGCTCGCGGTGGGGATCCCTGCATTCTCCGCGAAGTGCTCGATGACGGACAGGATGCCGACCGGGCCCTCGTAGAGGGAGCGCTCGAGGTCGTGCGCTTCGCGCACCTGCTCATTCTGGCTGGAAGCGAAGATCGAGATCGGCCGGGTGTGCGGGACATCCGAGAGCATGGCACCCAGGGTGACGAGTCCGGTGATGTCGTCGCGCAGAGCCACGTCGATGAACTCCGATGCGAACGATTGCCAGGTGCGCGCGGGCTCAGCGCCGGTGAGCAGCCAGAACTCCGGCCCAGGCCCCGGGTCGCGCGGACGCCAGAGTCCAGCCTCCGGCCAGGTCAGCCCTCGGTGTCCTTCCGCATCCATCCGGCTCGACGGGCGCGTGTACTGATAGTCGAAGTACAGCTCCGGATCGACGGAGTGCACGAGGTCGTACTCCGACGAGGCGCGCAGTGCCTCGACGGCTCCGCTCGCCGCTTCGCCGGCATCGTTCCAGCCGTCGAAGGCCGCGATGACGATGCGCTGACCGAGAACATCCATCGAGGGCTCCCTTCGAGATCGTGGACGAGATCCTTCCAGGCTAGTCCGCGACGCCGGCAAGAGGGCGCTACCCGGCTAGCATGGGTTCAGTGAGTAGAAAGCCCAGCGCGGTCCTGTGGGACATGGATGGAACACTCGTCGACACCGAACCGTACTGGATGGCGGCCGAGACGCAGTTGGTCGAATCCTTCGGCGGTTCCTGGAGCCACGAGGATGCGCTGCAGCTCGTCGGAAGCGGGTTGCTCGACAGTGCAGGTATCCTGCAGCAGGCCGGTGTCGCGATGGAGGCCCAGGCGATCGTCGACCATCTGACCGACGCGGTGCAGGAATCCCTTCGCACCCAGGGCGTGCCGTTCCGACCAGGAGCTCGCGAGCTCCTCGCCGATCTCCGCGCCACAGGTATTCCGACGGGTCTCGTGACGATGTCGCTGAGGCGGATGGCTCTGAGTGTCGTCGACCTCATGGATTTCGAGGCGTTCGATATCGTCGTGGCCGGCGACGACGTGGACAACCCCAAGCCGCATCCGGAGCCCTACCTGCAGGCGGCGGCTCTTCTCGACATCGACATCGCCGACGCGATCGTGATCGAGGATTCACCGACCGGCGTCCGCGCCGGCCTCGCCTCGGGTGCACTGACGCTCGCTGTGCCGCACATCGTGCCTCTCGACCACCTCGGCGCACACGAGTTGTGGCCGACACTCGCCGGGAAGAACGCCGGCGATCTCACCGATCTCTTCGACAGCATCACCGTCGTGACAGGAGCCCCCTGATGACCGATAGCCGCGTTGCGAGGCCGAGTGGTCCTTTCCGTCCCGGCGATCGTGTACAGCTGACCGGTCCGAAGGGCCGCCTGCACACGGTGACGCTTCGCGAAGACGGCGAACTGCACACGCACCAGGGTGTCCTTCGCCATCGTGACCTGATCGGCCTTCCCGACGGCTCTGTCGTGGCCAACAGCTCGGGACACGACTATCTGGCGCTTCGTCCGCTGCTGAGGGACTTCGCGATGTCGATGCCGCGCGGCGCGGCGATCGTCTATCCCAAGGATGCGGCGCAGATCGTGATGCAGGCCGACATCTTCCCCGGAGCGATCGTCGTCGAGGCCGGAGTCGGATCCGGGGCGCTGTCGCTCTCCCTCCTGCGTGCCGTCGGCCCCGTAGGCGAGCTGATCTCGTTCGAGCGTCGCGAGGACTTCGCCGACGTGGCCCGCGGCAACGTGGAGACGTTCTTCGGCGAGCACCCTGACACCTGGCGCGTCGTGGTCGGCGATCTCGTCGAGTCACTCCCGAATGAGGTCGAGCCCGGCACCGTCGATCGGGTGGTGCTCGACATGCTCGCACCATGGGAATGCATGGATGCCGTGGCCGACGCGCTCACCCCGGGCGGCGTAGTCCTCTGCTACGTGGCAACGGCGACCCAGCTTTCGCGTGTGGCGGAGTACATCCGGGGCACCGGTCTCTTCACCGACCCCGATGCCTCCGAGACGATGGTCCGCGGTTGGCATGTCGAAGGACTCGCCGTGCGCCCGGATCATCGCATGGTCGCGCACACCGGGTTCCTCCTCACCGCCCGGCGGCTCGCTCCCGGCGCCATCGCGCCCTCGGTCAAGAGGCGCGCATCCAAGAGCAGCTACGGCGACGACGATGTCGAGGCCTGGACTCCCGGCGCCGTGGGAGACCGCGAGATCAGCGACAAGAACCTGCGCAAGCGTGCGCGGGAAGCCGAGAAGGCGGCCGAAGGCGCACGCCTCGCTGCGGCGTCGCGCGATTCCGGGCACGCGACGGAATAGACTGGAGCGCGTGCGTAAAACGTCCGCCGTTCTGGCCTCCCTCAGCCTTGCCGTCCTCGCTCTGACCGGCTGCACCGCCGTGGCGCGGCCGGATCGAACGAGATCCGTGATGCGGTGACCGTCGAAGGTGACCTCGGGTCGACTCCGGATGTCAGCGTGTTCAGCCCGCTGCACCTCAAGAAGACCGCCTTCGCGGACACGACGGTCGGCGAAGGTCGGAAGATTCTCGACAACGCACAGGCTCTCGTGGTGGAACTGTCGATCTTCAGCGGAGAGACCGGCAAGCAGGTCTACGCGACCGCCTACGACGAGGCCAAGGGACAGGTCTCCACGGCGGACTATTGGGCGACGCAGTCGCCAGGACTCGAGTCGGTGTTCGAGTGCGCGACGGCAGGCTCCCGGATCGTCGCCGCCCTCACCCCGGAAGACTTCGGTGCCAACAACCTCGACGGCTTCGGTCTCGCGGCTGACGACAACGCGGTGTTCGTCATCGACGTTGTGGATGTGTTCCTCTCTCGCGCCGAAGGTTCCCTCCAGTTCAACGATGCGAAGGGCATGCCTACGGTGGTGCGCGCTCCCGACGGCACACCCGGAGTCATCATTCCCGACAGTGCAGCACCGACAGAGCAGGTCGCGCAGACCCTGATCAAGGGAGACGGCGAAGAGGTCGCTGCGGGCCAGATCCCGCTTCTGAACGTGATGGCCGTCGGCTGGGACGACAAGCAGGTCATCAACAGCACCTGGGGTCAGGGGCCGACGGGTGATCTCTCGACGTCGGCGCCGACCGTCGCCGAGGCCCTTGTCGGGCAGACGGTGGGCTCGCAGGTCCTCGTCGTGACCCCGGCAGGTGACGCCGGTCCTGCCGTGGCATACGTCGTCGACATCCTGGGCGCAGTCACGGCGCCGACCCAGTGATGGCCAGCCGGATCCCTGCGGAGGAGCGCCTGACGAATCTCGTCGTGGCGCTGATGGCCACGGAGATCGGGTTGACCAAGCAGCAGATCCTCGACAACGTGTCCGGATATCGGCAGCGCGCTGATGCAGGAACCCGTTCCGACGCGCTCGAGAAGATGTTCGAGCGCGACAAGGACGAGTTGCGCACCCTCGGCGTGCCGATCGAGACGATCGGTGACGCGGCCGACCCGAACGACCTCCGTGAGGCTCGCTATCGTATTCCGCAAGCAGAATACGACCTGCCCAGCGATATCGATTTCTCCGCTGCCGAACTGGCCGTCCTGCGTCTTGCAGGCAGCGTCTGGAGTGCGGAGTCCGCCTCGGGCGACGCACAGTCGGGTGTCCGCAAGATTCGGGCGCTGGGCATCGACGGTGATGAGCCGATCATCGGCTTCGCCCCGCGGATCACGGCGCGCGATGCTGCGTTCGCCCCGCTCCAGGATGCGATCGAGCGGTGCCGTGTCGTCACCTTCGACTACTTGAAGCCCGGCGAAGATGCGCCCAGGCGTCGTCGTATCCGTCCGCTGGCGCTGGTCGACTACGAGGCCCGTTGGCACGTGTACGGCGTCGATGTGGATGCTGAGGAGGACCGGACGTTCCTGCTCAGCCGGATAGTCGGCGCCGTCAAGGTGAGCGCGACGACTTTCGACCCCGCACTGCGAGAACGGGCCGGGGAGCGAGCTCTCTCGGGGCTGGAGCGAGTCGCCGCTGCCAACTCCGCTCTGCTGGAGGTGACTCCCGGAACTGAAGCCGCTCTGCGCCTCGGTCGGCGGGCCTCTTCTGCACCGCAAGGCATCCACGTCCCGTTCGTCGACCTCCATATCTTCGCCGACGAGCTCGCCTCATACGGACCGGAGGTGCGAGTGGTCGAGCCGGCTGCGCTGCGCGATGCGGTCATCGACCGGCTGCGGGCAGTCGTCGAAGTGCACACGGATCAGGAGGCATCATGAGCGCCAAATCGAAGCCGCTGCTCGCCGCCGACCGCGTCCGCCTCTACCTCACCCTCGTGCCCTACCTGCTCGAGCACGGCCAAGTATCTCTGACCGAGGCTGCCGAGGAGTTCGGTGTGACTCCGCAGGAGATGCGCGGGATGGTCGAGAAGCTGACGGTGATCGGGCTTCCCGGCGAGTCCGGCTACTGGCAGCAGCCGCAGGAGATGTTCGATATCAACTGGGATCTCCTCGATCTCGAAGACATCATCGAGATCACCAACGATGTGGCCCTGCGGCGCGTTCCGCGCTTCACTGCGCGTGAGGCGGCAGCGCTGCTCGCCGGACTCCAGATGGTGGCCGCGGTGCCCGCCGTATCGGACTCCGGGCTCGTCGCCGGCCTCATCTCCAAGCTGTCCCGTGGCGCAGCCGACGCGCCCGCCGAGGTCGTGGTCGCCCCGAGCGCCGTCGACGAGGTCCGCGAAGCCGTCGCGCGAGGGCTCCATGAGGGCGTCGCGATCGCGTTCACCTACCAGGCCCCGGATGCCGCACCGACGACGAGAACCGTCGATCCGATGCAGATCCTCATCACGAACGGCCAGTGGTACCTGCAGGGGTGGTGCCACATGCGCCAGGCGATGCGCACGTTCCATCTCGATCGCGTCAGCGCACCGACCCTCACCGACATCCCGATCACCCACGCCGGTGACCAGGTTCCCGAGGCTTTCGCCGGTCTCGACGACGAACGGGAGGTGACGGTCCGGGTGCCGGAGCGTCTCGCACCGCTGTTGGGCGGTTTCGTTCCCACCGGGCAGGTCGAAGTGGTCGACGGCACGGTGACGACGACGCTTCACCTCGCCGACCCGCGTGGCGTCAAGAGGCTCGCCGGACGGTTCGGTGGTGCGATGGAGGTGCTGGAGCCGGGTCTCGCCCGAACCGCGACGAGAGACTGGGCTGCTTCCGGACTCGCACTGTATCGCCGCCCCGATGCATCGCCGAGATCTGTAGACTGAACCGAACGCTCATCGACGACGGGAATCCTTACATGTTCGCTGGAATGCAAGGCTGGCACCTTCTTATCGTGCTCGCCGTGATCCTCCTCCTGTTCGGTGCCGCAAAGCTGCCGGCTCTGGCGAAGAGCATGGGGCAGTCTGCCCGCGTCTTCAAGGGTGAGATGAAGGCGATGAAGGAAGAGGACGCGCCTCGCGCCGACTCGACCGTCGCTGACCCCACGTCGGTCAAGGACTCGGGCGCAGATCCTGAGACTCCGCCCCGCGCCTGACCGGCCGTGGCAGCCATCGAACCGACCGTGATGCCGAAGGCGGATCGGGATCGGCGGATGTCGCTCGGCGCGCATCTCGTCGAACTGCGCAAGCGCCTGATGTATGCGGCGCTCGCTCTGGTGATCGGCATGGTCATCGCGTTCATCGTGGCGGACCCGATCATCCACTTCATCACGGAGCCCATCCGGATCATCACCGAGAAGCGCGGCGATGATTTCAGCGCCCTGAACTTCGGGACGATCACGTCGGCGTTCGACATGCGCATGCGCATCGCCTTCTCGATCGGCCTGTTCATCTCGGCGCCGATCTGGCTGTGGCAGGTGTGGGCTTTCATCATGCCCGGTCTCACCCGCAAGGAGATCAGGTACACGATCGGCTTCGTCGTCGCGGCTGTACCGCTGTTCTTCGCCGGCTGCTACCTCGGCGTGATGATCATGCCGCACGTGATCGAACTCATGTGGAGTTTCACGCCCGAGGGCGCGACCAACTTCTACTACGCGCAGGAGTACTACGACTTCGTCTTCAAGCTGATGATCGTCATCGGCGTATCGTTCGTGTTGCCCGTCTTCCTCGTCGCCCTGAACCTCGCCGGGGTCATGTCGGGCAGAGCGATCCTCAAGGGGTGGCGCGTCGCCATCATCATCGCGACGGTGTTCGCCGCGCTCGCGACTCCGGCCGCCGACGTAGTGAGCATGCTGATGCTCGCGGGGATCCTGATCGTCCTGTTCTTCGCTGCCGCGGGGCTCTCTCTGCTGTTCGACCGGCGTAAGCGCAAGCGCGACGAGGCGACCGGGCTGTTGCCGGACGCGGCATGAGTTCGCCCGCCGATCGGTACGCGCAAGCTCAGCAGGCAGCGGAGCACCCGGAGACCTCGGCGTTCGCGGCACTGCAGAAGTTCCAGCTCGATCCCTTCCAGGTCGCGGGATGCCACGCTCTGGAGAACGGGCGCAGTGTGCTGGTGGCCGCACCGACCGGGGCCGGCAAGACGATCGTCGGCGAGTTCGCGATCCACCTCGCGATGCAGACTCCGCGCGACAAGGCGTTCTACACCACGCCGATGAAAGCCCTCTCGAACCAGAAGTTCCGTGAGCTGGTCGAGGTGTATGGAGCTGATCAGGTGGGCCTGCTCACCGGCGACACCAACATCAACGGCAACGCGCGCATCGTGGTGATGACCACCGAAGTGCTGCGCAACATGATCTATGCCGACTCCGCTGCGCTCCGCGATCTGCGTTACGTGATCATGGACGAAGTCCACTACCTTGCCGATCGTTTTCGCGGTGCCGTGTGGGAAGAGGTCATCATCCACCTGCCCCCGCAGGTGCGACTGGTCTCGCTGAGCGCGACGGTCTCCAATGCCGAAGAGTTCGGCGACTGGCTCGACACGGTGCGCGGCGACACCGACGTCATCGTCTCCGAGATCCGGCCCGTACCCCTGGAGCAGCACGTTCTCGTCCGCGACGACCTGCTTCCCCTGTTCGATGATCGTGCGGGTATCGCGACCGCGCAGGTGAACCAGGAGTTGATGCGCATCCGCTCGTCGACCGGCTCGAACTACGACAACAACCGCCAGGCGCAGTCGTACCGGAGCGACCGCCACGCTGGACGACAGGCGAAGCGGCCGCCTCGAGGCGGCCGTCGTCCCGTGCGGGCCTCCAATGCACGCCGGATCGAGCGGATGGATCGCCCGGACGTCGTGCACCTGCTCGAGCGAGCGAATCTTCTCCCCGCGATCTTCTTCATCTTCAGTCGTGTGGGGTGCGACGCCGCGGTGCAGCAGGTGCGGCGCTCCGGCCTTCGACTCACCTCCGCCGAGGAACGCGCGGAGATCCGGGCCATCGTCGAGGACAGAACCCGGACGCTCCAGGATGAGGACCTCGATGTGCTCGGCTACTGGGAGTGGCTGGACAACCTCGAACGCGGCGTCGCCTCGCACCATGCTGGTCTGCTGCCGGCGTTCAAAGAAGTGGTGGAAGAGCTCTACCGGCGCAAGCTCGTCAAGGTCGTCTTCGCGACGGAGACTCTCGCGCTCGGCATCAACATGCCCGCACGAACGGTCGTGCTCGAGAAGATGGAGAAGTTCAACGGCGAGGCCAGAGTCGCGATCACCTCGGGGGAGTACACCCAGCTCACCGGCCGCGCCGGGAGGCGGGGGATCGACGTCGAGGGTCACGCGGTGGTGCAGTGGACCGAGGGCATGGACCCGCAGGCGGTCGCTGCGCTGGCATCGCGTCGCACGTACCCACTGAATTCGAGCTTCCGCCCGACCTACAACATGGCCGTGAATCTGATCGACATGTTCGGCAAACCCAGGGCGAGGCAGATCCTGGAGTCGTCGTTCGCACAGTTCCAGGCCGATCGCTCGGTCGTCGGACTCGCGCGACAGGTGCGCGAAGCCGAGGAGTCGCTCGCCGGATACGAGAGTTCGATGGCCTGCGAGCATGGCGACTTTCCGGAGTATGCCGCCATCCGTCGCGAACTCAGCGATCTCGAGAAGAAGCACCGTCAGGATTCGCAGGCGCCGCGGGCTTCGCGCGACAAGCGGATGAAGCGCATCCAGACCCTCCGCACGCAGATGCAGCGACACCCGTGCCATCGCTGCCCGGATCGGGAAGCCCATGCTCGATGGGCGGAGCGCTACTGGAAGCTCAAGCGACAGACCGACCGGATCCGCCGCCAGATCGAGACCCGCACAGGGACGGTCGCGCGCGTGTTCGACCGCGTCGTCGAGGTGCTCGAGACGCTGGACTACGTCGCGGAGGTGGATGGTGAGACGACGCTGACGGAGGCCGGGCGCACGATGCGTCGGATCTACGGAGAGCGCGATCTTCTCGTCGCCGAATCGCTGCGTCAGGGACTCTGGGCCGGTCTCGATGCCCCGTCGCTCGCCGCGATGGCATGCTGCCTCGTCTACGAACCGCGACGAGATGAGGCGAACTCGGGGGAGCGGGACCTCCCGCGAGGAGCGTTCCGCGCCGCATGGGCGAAGACCACCACTCTGTGGGCCGAGCTCGATGACCTCGAGAAGGACCATCGCCTTCCGGGCAGCGAACCGCTCGCCGCGGGGCTCGCGGGTGCGATGCATGCCTGGGCACGCGGCGGGATGCTCGACCGGGTGCTGATCGACGCGGACATGGCCGCGGGCGACTTCGTGCGCTGGGCGAAGCAGACCATCGACCTCCTCGACCAGCTGTCGATCGTGGCCGAGGATGGTGCTGTCGCGCGCACCGCGCGCAGCGCTCTCGACGGTGTGCGCCGCGGCATCGTCGCCTACTCGACGATGTGATGATGGCGACGATGTCCGCTGCCGCCACTGTGCCCGAGCGCGCTCTGCTGCCGCTGTGGGCGGCTGTTCCCGCCGCTGCCCTCGGTGCTCTGCTGATGAACCTCGCCTATCCGGGTGCCGCGATGTGGGCACTCGCTTTTCCTGCGACCGCTCTTGTGCTCCTTGCGCTGATCGGCCGACGTTTCGGCGGAGCACTGCTCGTCGGGCTCGTCTACGGCATCCTCTTCTTCGCGCTTCTTGTCTCCTGGACCTCCCGCTACCTCGGGCCCATTCCGTGGGCCGCGCTCAGCGTCGTCGAAGGCGGCCTCACCGCCGTGGCCCTCGTGCCCATCGCGTTGGCCTACAGGTGGCTTCCCCGTGCCTTCCCCGGCGCTGCAGGTCGCATCCTGGGCCTCCCCACCGCCGTCGCCGCCCTCTGGGTCGGTCGCGAGCTGTTCATCGGCTCCTGGCCGTACGGCGGCTTCCCGTGGGCTCGGATCGGAATGAGCCAAGCGGAGAGTCCGCTCGCGCCGATCTCGTCGTGGCTCGGCGTGAGCGGTCTCAGCTTCCTCATGGTGCTGCTCGTGGCGGTGCTCATCGAGATCGTCCGCCTGCGGGCGTGGCGTCGTCCACTGGCTGTGCTGGTCCCGGCCGCACTCGTCCTGGTCCTGCTCGTCACACCGCTCTATCCCACCGTGTCGTCGGGCTCGATGAGGATAGCGGCGGTTCAGGGCAACGGCCCGACCGGGTACTTCGACGAACGCGAGCCCTTCTCCGTGATCCAGGCGCAGACCGATGCCACCGCGCCGGTTTACGGGGAAGATGTCGATCTTCTGGTGTGGCCGGAAGGTTCCCTGGATACGGACCCGTTCGAGAACGAAGCGATCGCTCGGCGGATGACTCTCGTGTCGAAGCGGATCGATGCCCCCCTGCTCGCGAATGCGGCGACGGCGCGAGACGGTCTCTACTTCAACACGTCGATGCTATGGACTGCTGACGGCACGGCCACGCAGACGCACGACAAACGGCACCCCGTCCCCTTCGGCGAGTACGTGCCGGATCGCGCGTTCTTCAATGCCCTGGCACCCGATCTGATCGGTCTGATCCAGCGCGAGTACACGCCCGGCTCGAACCCCCCGATCGTGGAGGTCGATGGAGTCCCCGTCGGGCTCGCCATCTGCTTCGACGTCATCTACGACGACGTGATCCGGGAAGGGCTGAACGACGGAGCCGAGGTGCTGGTCTTCCAGACCAACAATGCGGACTTCCGCGGGACCGACGAGAATCTGCAGCAACTGTCTTTCGCCCGTATGCGTGCCATCGAGACTGGCCGGAGCGTCGTGAATGTCTCGACCGTCGGCACCAGTCAGATCATCAGCGCGAACGGATCCACCGTCACCAGCCTGGATGCAGGAGAGGCCGGAGCGCTGCTCGAGGACGTCGAGCTTCGTTCCGGCCTCACGGCGGGGGTTGTCTTGGGCCCCTGGATCCAGCAGTTGCTGCTGTGGGGCGGTCTCGGCGCGCTGGTCGTCGGGTGGTGGCGCGCCCGGGGGCGTTAGGCCCCGATCTTCTCGCGGGTCGGGTCTTCTCCGGCGCCGCGGCGGGCGCGGATGAAAGCGAGTCGCTCTTCGAGCAACTCTTCGAGCTCCGCGCGGGTACGTCGCTCCATCAGCATGTCCCAGTGGGTGCGCGCTGCCTTCTCATCGCTGGCTTCGAGCGTGACGGCATGGCCGTCGACGTTCAGTCGTGCTTCTGCACCGCAGGCGCGGCACTCCCAGGTCTGGGGCGGTTCGGCGTCGGCCGCGAACATCAGGTTCGTGACGTGGCCGCAGGTGTCACAGGTGTAGGTGGTCTCACGGCGCTCCATGAAAACGACGCCCTCTTCGCTCTGTAGGCTCTGGGCGCCGAGTCGGATGCCGCGCAGGCTGCGATCTGCCATTGTGTGGTCCTCTCGTCGCTGTCAGGTATAACGCTCCAGCCTGTGCGCTTCATCCACGCGGGCGACTTCTCGGCGCGATTCACAGCGGAATCCCAGCGCAGGAGGTTATGGGGCGCGTCGGGTCCTAGATCTCGGAGAGGGTCCGAAGGGCGAGGTCCGCCCGATCCGAGACGAGTCCATCGACTCCTGCCGCAACGAGCCGGCGCATGTCGGCGGGGTCGTTGACAGTCCATATGTGGACCTCCACGCCTCGGAGGTGCGCGGCACGGACGAGCGCAGGGGTGAGCACCGTGAGCGCTCTGTGGCGCTCGGGGATCTGGAGCGCGTCGATTTCGTGGAGGAGGCGCGCGGGGGAGAGGTGGAGTGCGGACAGCGCGCGCAGTGCCGCGATCGTTCGGCTTCCTCCCGAGGTCGCAGGACGAAGCGCGGCGCCGGCCTTCAGGACGGACGCGACCGCGGCTCGACGGTTCGCGTCCGAGAAGCTCGTGACGAGCACGCGGTGGGTGTGTTCGACGAGGATCGGACCGAGAGGGTCGACGGCGGCCGGGGTCTTCACATCGATGTTGAAGCGGATATCGGGAAACGAGTCGAGAGCTTCCGCAACGGTGAGCAGCCCGCCGTGAGCCGAGAAGATCTCACGCAGCTCCCGCGTGGGCACGTCGTGCACTGCGCGCGCATCGCCGACGAGCCGCTCGAGGGCCGAGTCGTGGAACAGCACCACGTCACCATCCGCGGTCACCTGGCAGTCGGTCTCGATGTACTCGATCTCCGCAGCGTGTGCGGCGCCGAATGCCGCGGCCGAGTTCTCCCAGACGCCCGAGTCCTCGCCCTCCGCGGTGATCAGACCGCGGTGAGCGAGGACTCGAGGGTGCCGCGCCTTCGTGAAGTACGGGTGCGTCACGCGCCGGGAAGGGTGTTCGTGGGACCCTGCCCGGCCTTCGGCGTGAACGCGCTGCCGATGCCCTTGAGCGCCTCGGTGAGTTCGCTGGGGATGATCCACAACTTGTTGGACTGCCCTTCGCTGATCTTCGGCAGCATCTGAAGGTACTGGTACGCGAGGAGCTTGTCGTCCGGCTCGCCCTGGTGGATGGCGGTGAAGACGTTCTGGATCGCCTCGGCCTCACCCTGAGCACGGAGCACGGCGGCCTGCTTGTCTCCCTCCGCCCGCAGGATCTCGGCCTGGCGGGCGCCTTCTGCCTCGAGGATCGCGGACTGCTTGGTGCCCTCCGCGGTCAGGATCGCCGCGCGGCGATCACGCTCGGCGCGCATCTGCTTCTCCATCGAGTCCTGGATGGAGATGGGCGGATCGATCGCCTTCAGCTCGACGCGTCCGACGCGGATGCCCCACTTGCCGGTCGCCTCATCGAGCACGACCCGGAGCTGACCGTTGATGTTGTCACGACTGGTGAGGGCTTCCTCGAGGTTCAGACCACCGACGACGTTACGCAGTGTCGTCGTGGTGAGCTGCTCGACGGCGCCGAGGTAGTTCGCGATCTCATAGGTCGCCGCCCGTGCATCCGTCACTTGGAAGTAGACGACCGTGTCGATCGAGACGACCAGGTTGTCCTCCGTGATCACCGGCTGCGGCGGGAACGATACGACCTGCTCACGCATGTCGATCAACGGACGGAGCCGGTCGATGAACGGGACGAGGATGTTGAGTCCGGGTGTGAGGGTCTTGTGATACCGGCCGAGGCGCTCGACCACGCCGGCCGTCGCTTGCGGGATGATCCGGATGGCACGCGCGACGGTGACCACCACGAAGATGATCACTGCGATGGCGAGGATCCAGCCGATCGCTGCGGGGATGAACGATGCGTCGTCCACGGGGTTCTCCTAGTCGTTGACGGGTCGGACGATGGCGGTCGCGCCGTTGATCGCGCTCACGGCGATCTGTGCGCCCTGAGGGATGGGGACCGGTGTGGCTGTACGGGCGGTCCAGGTGTCGCCGTTGGCGAGCTTCGCCTGACCCGAGATCTGCGTGATCTCGACCAGCGCGATGCCGCGCAGGTCGAGAAGGGCGTCCACGTTGGACTTCGTGGGGTCTTCGCCACGATGGAGCCGCTTGAGCAACGGCGGTCGGAGGAGGAGGATGAACACCGCTGCCGCCGCGGCCGCGATGATCACCTGGACCCAGACCGGTACGCCGAGCAGATCGGTCACCAGCCCGACGACGCTGCCGAAGCTGAGCATGAGGAACGTGAAGTCCAACGAGAGCATCTCGATGACGAGGAAAACGGCGATCAGGATCAGCCACCCGATCCATGCCCATTGGTCGATGAACGTGACGAATGTCGAGAAGTTGTCCATGCGGCCTCCTTTTGTGGTCAACGTATCACGCGGGCGGCCGCCGATCCGGGCGCCACAGCGCTCCCTTGATAGTGTGAGTGGGCCGTGCGATCACGGCCTTTTCGCGCATCATGAGGAGTCACCGTGACCGACGTTCTTCCCGCAGGATCCCTCGACGGCAAGGTCGCCCTTGTCACCGGCTCATCACGCGGGATCGGCGCAGACACCGTCCGCTACCTCGCCGAGGCCGGCGCCGACGTCGTCATCAACTTCCGTAACAAGGCACCGCGGGCGGAGAAGCTCGCCGCCCAGTTGCGTGAACTCGGTCGTCGAGCGCTCGTGGTAGGAGCCGACCTCACCGACCCCGCGTCCGTGGGCGACATGTTCGATGCGATCCGTGCGGAGTACGGGCGGCTGGATGTCCTCGTGCTCAACGCATCCGGCGGCATGGAGTCGGGGATGGCAGAAGACTATGCGCTCACGCTCAACCGCGACGCACAGCTCAACGTCCTGAACGCGGCGACCCCTCTGCTCGGCGACGGGGCACGTGTCGTGTTCGTCACCAGCCACCAGGCGCACTTCATCCGGACCACACCGACCATGCCGGAGTATGAGCCGGTCGCGCTCTCCAAGCGAGCAGGCGAAGACGCGCTCCGTGAACTCATCCCCGCGCTCGCGGAGAAGGGGATCGGCTTCACGGTCGTCTCCGGCGACATGATCGAGGGCACGATCACCGCCACCCTGCTGGAACGAGCGAACCCGGGCGCGATCGCCGAGCGCCGTGAGTCGGCGGGCAAGCTCTACAACGTCTCGGAGTTCGCAGCCGAGGTCGCGCTGGCCGCTGTGGATCCGGTGCCCGCCGACAACACGCGGCTCGTCGGAGATGTGAGCGCGTTCGTCGCCGAGTAGCCGCAGACGAGAATCGGCCCCGTTCTGCTGATGCAGGACGGGGCCGATCTGTCACGGGGGAGGCCTCAGCTGGCCGGCTCTCCCTGGACCGTTGCGACGTACTCCTTCTCATCCTTGCCGAGCGTGATGGCACGCACGATCTGGATGATGCCGAGCACGATCAGGGAGATGGCGAGCAGCAGCCAGAACGCGAAACCGGCGATGAGCGGGGAGAACAGCACGATGATTCCCGCGACGATGCTGAGGATCGCGTAGAGGAGCGTCCACACGCGCGAGCCATCGCTCCCGAGAAGCGTGAGGGCGACGACGCCGTCGACGATCCAGCTGATGCCGATGAAGATCACGACGACGAAGGCCAGCGTGGCTGCGGCGGCGCTCAGGTTGAAGAAGGCGATGACACCGGCGACGACATAGAGCAGGCCGAGGACGATGTGACCTACGCGGGCCCACCCGCCCTTCGCGCCCGAGAAGATTCCGAGGCCGATGTAGACGAGACCGGCGATGACCAGGTACGACGCGAAGATCGCGGTCACGATGACCGCGGATTTCACCGGCCATACCAGGAGGACGATACCTGCGATGAGGGCGAGCACGCCGGCGACGGCGAGGGAGACGCGGATCGATTTGAACAGCGACTTCGCCTGGGCGAGTGGTTCAGACATGGTGGGGACCCCTTTCTGAGAACATCCTGTGAGGATGCCCTCAGAGTAGCGCGGCCCTCGCCCGAGAGGGAGGAGGCTCAGCCGTCCGTGTTGCCCGAAGTCATCGCAGGACTCGGAGCGACATGACAAGATCGATGGGTGACAGGCCCCGACGACGCCCGCTTGCGCGAGCTCATCGTGATGCGCAAGGTCAGAGACCGCATCGACCGGGAGTACGCGCGACCGCTGGATGTGGAGGCACTCGCTCGCGGCGTGCACATGTCGGCGGGCCACCTGAGCCGTTGTTTTCGCGAGACCTACGGCGAGTCGCCCTACTCCTACCTGATGACCCGGCGGATCGAGCGTGCGATGGCTCTGCTGCGCCGCGGAGACCTCACGGTGACCGAAGTGTGCTTCGAGGTCGGGTGCTCGTCGCTCGGCACCTTCAGCACGAGATTCTCAGAGCTGGTGGGTGTCCCACCCAGCGTGTACCGTGAACGCGCCGCGAACGTCGAAGGGATTCCCTCGTTCCAGGCGAAACAGGTCACCAGACCGATCAGGAATCAAGAAGCACCGCGCACCGACACGCATCTAACGTGAAACCATGAAGATCAGCATCCATTACGCCTTCCTTCCGCACACCGACGCCGAGGCCGCACTCGCCTTCTACCGAGATGCCCTCGGGTTCGAGGTGCGCAACGACGTCGGCTACGACGGCCTCCGCTGGCTCACGGTCGGTCCGGAAGGACAACCGGAGACGTCGATCGTGCTGCACCCGCCGGCGACCGACCCCGGCATCACGGAGGCCGAGCGTCAGACCATCCTCGAACTCATCGCCAAGGGCAGCTACGCGGCACTGACCCTCGCGAGCGAGGACGTCGACGAGCTGTTCTCCCGCCTGGTCGAACGCGGAGCCGATGTCGTGCAGGAGCCGATGGATCAGCCGTACGGCGTGCGAGACTGCGCCTTCCGCGACCCCGCAGGCAACCTGCTGCGTATCAACCAGGCAGCCTGAACACTCCACCGATCCACGAAGGACGCAGATGACCCACGATCAGCACCCCGCGGACACCCATGACCTGATCCGAGTGCAGGGCGCACGCGAGAACAATCTGAAAGACGTGAGCGTCGACATTCCGAAGCGCCGACTGACGGTGTTCACGGGCGTGTCCGGTTCGGGTAAGAGCTCCCTCGTCTTCGACACGATCGCTGCCGAGTCCCGGCGCATGATCGATGAGACCTACAGTGCGTTCGTGCAGGGTTTCATGCCGTCGGTGCCCCGCCCGGACGTGGATGTCCTGGAGGGGCTGACCACCGCGATCATCGTGGATCAGGAACGGCTCGGCGCCAACCCGCGGTCGACCGTCGGTACCGTGACCGATGCGAACGCGATGCTCCGCATCCTGTTCAGCAAGCTCGGCCAGCCGTACATCGGCGGGCCGACGGCGTTCTCCTTCAACATCCCCACCCAGAGGGCCAGCGGAGTGATGACGGGACCCGGCGGAGAGAAGAAGATCGTGAAGGATGCGATCTACCTCGGGGGTATGTGCCCGCGGTGCGAGGGCAGGGGAGCGGTGTCCGACCTCGACCTGGCGCAGATCGTCGATGAATCGAAATCGCTCGACGAGGGCGCGATCATGGTGCCGGGGTATACGGCAGACGGCTGGATGGTGAAGGGGTTCTCACAGTCCGGGTTCTACCCCGCCGACAAGCCGATCGCGCAGTTCACCGAGAAGCAGCGTCATCTCTTCCTGTACGGCGAGGTGACGAAGGTGAAGATCTCGGGGATCAATATGACCTACGAGGGTCTGATCCCGAAGATCACGAAGGCGATGCTGTCGAAAGACCTCGACGCGCTCCAGCCGCACATCCGCGCCTTCGTCGAGCGCGTCGCCACGTTCGCCGTCTGCCCGGAGTGCGATGGAACCCGGCTCACGGAAGGCGCGCGTTCCTCGAAGATCGACGGCATCAGCATCGCCGATGCCTGCCGCATGCAGGTGACGGATCTGGCCGAATGGGTCCGTGGACGGGACCTGCCGGGCGCCGGACCACTGCTCCAGGCGCTCAGCGCCAACCTGGACGCTTTCGTGACGCTCGGCCTCGGATACCTCAGTCTGGAACGGCCCTCGGGCACACTGTCCGGGGGAGAGGCGCAGCGAATCAAGATGCTGCGACACCTCGGATCGTCCCTGACCGACATCACCTACGTCTTCGACGAGCCCACCATCGGCCTCCATCCCCACGACATCCAGCGCATGAACGGCCTGCTGCTCCGACTGCGGGACAAGGGCAACACCGTGCTGGTGGTCGAGCACAAGCCGGAGACCATCGCTATCGGCGACCATGTGGTCGATCTGGGTCCCGGGGCCGGGAGCGCCGGTGGCGAGATCTGCTTCGAGGGCACGGTCGAGGGCCTGAAGGTGAGCGGCACCAAGACCGGGAACCACCTCGATGACCGTGCGCAGTTGAAGGAAACGGTGCGCTCGGCGTCGGGCGCGATCGAGGTGCGGGGCGCGACGGCGAACAATCTGCAGAACGTCGACGTCGACATCCCCACCGGCGTCCTCACGGTGGTGACCGGTGTGGCAGGTTCCGGCAAGAGCTCGCTGATCCACGGTTCGGTGTCGAAGCGCGACGGTGTCGTGGCGATCGACCAGGGCGCGATCAAGGGATCCCGACGAAGCAACCCCGCTACCTACACAGGGCTGCTCGAGCCGATCCGCAAGGCTTTCGGGAAGGCCAACGGAGTGAAGCCTGCACTGTTCAGCGCGAACTCCGAGGGCGCTTGTCCTTCGTGCAAGGGTTCGGGGGTCATCATCACCGAGCTCGGGTTCATGGACACGATCGAGACCCCGTGCGAGGACTGCGGGGGTAAGCGCTTCCAGGCAGGTGTGCTGGAGTACAAGCTGGCGGGCAAGGACATCACCCAGGTGCTCGATCTGCCCGTCTCCGAAGCTCGGGTCTTCTTCGGTGACGGCGAGGCCAAGCTTCCGGCGGCCACGGCGATCCTCGGCCGCCTGGAAGACGTCGGGCTCGGCTACCTGTCACTCGGGCAGCCGCTGTCGACGCTGTCCGGCGGTGAACGTCAGCGCATCAAGCTCGCGATCCAGATGGGGGAGAAGGGCGACGTCTACGTTCTCGACGAGCCCACCACAGGCCTCCACCTCGCGGATGTCGACAAGATCCTCGGCCTGCTCGATCGTCTGGTCGACTCGGGAAAGACCGTCATCGTGATCGAGCACCATCAGGCAGTCATGGCGCACGCCGACTGGGTCATCGACATCGGACCGGGTGCTGGGCATGACGGGGGGAAGGTCGTGTTCGAAGGGACGCCGCACGACTTGGTATCCCAAAAGTCCACGGTCACGGGGGAGCACCTCGCCGAATACGTAGGTGCCTGACCTGAGAGGTCCCGACGCGCGATCCGGACCGTGAGGCGGTCAGCCCACCAGGTCTCGCGTGGTACCCCGGGCTCGCCTCCCGGGGTACCACCTCAGCCTTTGCGTCGAACCCTGCGCGCAGCCAGGAGGAGAAGAACACCCGTCAGGAGGGTGGCCGTTCCGATCAGCGCCGCTGGACCCGAGTCCGTCCCGGTGACTGCGAGCGAACCGTCTCGCGCGGCCGACGCCTTCGGCGTTTCAGGGCCACCGGGCGTCTCGTGGTTGCTGGGCGTCTCGGGAACGACGGGCGGCTCAATGGGGACAATCGACGTCACGGGGTTTTCCAGGCCGATCGAGATGGTGTCGTCGGAGATGACGAACGTCGCGGTGCCGTCGCTGTTGTCCGTGACGCCGATGCCCGTGTAGACCGGTGTGCCGTAGGCGACGCCGTCGGCGGCAGCTTCAACTTCGGAAAGGGTGACCACTGTGCCCACAGGCAGGTCGGAGAGCCCATCGGTCGCGCCTGCAGTGAGCATGAACTCACCCGCCGTCGCGGAGTCGCCGACGACGAACGAATAGCCGACCGTGTACTGAGCGCCGTCCACCGCATCCGCACCGTCCCCAGTCACGGTCTTCTTCACATCGAACCCGCCGAGGTCGTCGCCGTCACCCTCGCCTCCGGACTCGACGTACTGGATGGGGGCGGCATTGACCGTGTGACCGGCGACCGTCATGGTGTTGCCGAAGGCCTCGCCGTCCTGGACACCGGGCGGGAAGTTCATCACAGTCATGAACTGGTACACGCGATCATCGCTGGTCACGGGCTCGTTGAAGGTCACGCTGAAGGTGTGAGCGCCCGCATCCGCGACGATCGAGTACGTTCCCGGTCCTGTTCCCTGTGAGACGGGGTGCCACGTGGCGTCGTCCCAATCCGAGTCCAGAGTCCAGCGGGCGGAGGTCGCCTCCGGATCGAAGGTGAGCGCCTGGTCGTACTCATCGACGACCGTCACCGGCGTCCCGTCGGCCGAAGCCAAGAGCTCGGCGGGGATGTTCAGGGCCCACGTCATGGACTTGCCGTCGGAATTCACAGACCCCCACTTCTCCGGATTCTGGGGGACACCCACGTGGCTGTCGGCCACGCCGCCTGGCGTCGCCATCTCGAAGGTCATGCCGTTGTCGGCGGTGAAGACGACCGCCTCCTCGTCGACAGCCGACGTGAAACGAGCCCGGAAGTGCAGGGAGCCGCGTACGTTCGCGTGAGTGTCGACATA
>JAQZBG010000136.1 GCA_029239165.1 Microbacterium sp.
GCGCGACGAAGTCGTCGAACCGCGGGTAGCGCTCACGCAGTGTCTCCTCCGTCAACGTGTGCAGCTTGCCCCAGTGCGGGCGCCCGCCGAACTCGAGCATGATCTCCTCCACCGCGTTGAAGTACTCCGTGGGATCGGCGCGCCAATACCGATGCACCGCGATGTAGGCGCTCGGCCGCCCGTGCGCCGCCGACAGCCACAGGTCGTCTTCCGCCGCAAAACGCACCTCGATGGGGAACTCGATGCGCCATCCCCGCCGGGCGATGAGAGCGCGGACCGCCTCGAACGCCGGCACGACGTGTTCGACCGGGAGCGCGTACTCCATCTCCCGGAACCGCACGGTCCTGCTCTGGATGAGCACCCGATGGGAGAGCTCGGTGTACTCGCGGTCCCCGGTGAGCTTGACCGCCAACCTGCTGAACGGCGGCGTCAGTGCCGGCACGACCTGCCCCGCGGCGCAGACGACGCGGTAGACCCCGTTGGAGAGAAGCGTCTCATCGATCCATCGGCCCACCACCGGGAGCGGTTTGCGCACCGTCGACTCCGGCAGCCGCGTCTGACGTTTCGTCAGCGCCACCTCCGTGTGCGGAAACCAATAGAACTCGAAGTGATCCGACGAGGTCACGCGCTCGTCGAGCGTGGCCAGCACGTCATCCAGGGGCGCGGGCTCGTCGATGGCGTGCATCGCGAACACGGGGACGCACTGCAGCGTGACCTCGACGATGATGCCGAGCGCGCCGAGGCCGAGCGCCACTGCCGGCAGCAGTTCGCTCTCGTGCTCGTCGTCGATGCGGAGGAACTCCCCCGCCGCCGTGACCATGGTGATGCCGACGACCTGAGTGGCCAGGCCGCCGAACTGCGCGCCGGTGCCGTGGGTTCCGGTCGAGATCGCTCCCGCGATGGACTGGCGGTCGACGTCGCCCAGGTTCTCCATCGCCAGGCCGTAGGGCGCGAGCAGCCCGGGGATGCGGTGCAGTCTCGTGCCCGCGAGGAACGTCACCCGTCCGCTCGCCGTATCGGCCGAGACGAGTCCCTGCAGGTCATCGAGCTCCAGCAGAACGCCGGGTGCGACGGCGATGCCGGTGAAGCTGTGCCCCGCGCCGACGGCCTTCACGCTGAGTCCGTGCTTCACCGCGGCGATCACCGCACGCTGCACACCTTCCGGGCTGCGCGGACGCTCGACGCGTACGGGGCGCACCGAAGCCGAGCGGCCCCAGTTCTGCCAGGATCCGCCGATTCTCGTCACAGGAACGCCTTTCCCTCGCCGCGATAGGTGGGAAGCTCGTCGATGACCTGCTCCCCCGACACCAGGTGATAGCGCTCGATGCGCTCCGCAGGCTCGCCGCTCTTCGCGTGCCGGAACCAGACCCGGTCGCCCACGCCCAGCGACGTCGCTGCCGGCCCCTGGAGTGGCGTCTGCACCTCACCGGCAGCCTCACGTGGAAGTGTGCGCAACCCCTCGGGCCAAACCGGACGAGGTTGGCGCGAGGCCACAGCAGGACCGGAGGCGATCCATCCTCCGCCCAGTACCGTGGCGATGTCGGCGGCCGGGCGACGCACCACATCGAACGCGAACGCCGAAGCAGGGGCCGGGCGGAACGAACGGTATCCATCGAACAGATGGCCGCCGAGGAGCCCGCTCCCGGCGCTCGCCTCGGTGAGCGACTCGTCACTCCCCGTGAACTCGAGAGAGCCGGTACCGCCGCCGTTGAGGATCTCCAGCGGAGCGATCGCACCCACCGCTGCAACGATCGCCGCCCGACGCTCTCGCAGCTCGTTCCTCGAGCGCGACTGCACCATGCGGATCAACGGCGCGTCGGGCCCGGCATCATCGCCCTGTCCCGCGATCTGCGCGTCGTACATCTGCAGTCCGACGAGGCGGAAACCGGGACGCGCGACCACCTTGCGCGCGAAGCCGGCGACCTCGCCGGCGGTGAACAGCGCCGATCGCCTGACCCCGATGTGGCCGAGGAGCGAGGAGCGCCAGGAGGCGTCGACGTCGATCGCGACACGGATCTCCGGGCGCGCGGCCGGGCCGGCGACGCTGTCGATCAGGTCGAGGTGGACGAGATCGTCGACCATC
Organism: Microbacterium sp.; assembly: GCA_029239165.1. Classification (GTDB taxonomy): domain Bacteria; phylum Actinomycetota; class Actinomycetes; order Actinomycetales; family Microbacteriaceae; genus Microbacterium. Next base: position 2,084 of record JAQZBG010000136.1, read on the forward strand.
AGAGTGATGCGCTGGGCCGCGTGCTCGTCGGCGAACAGCTTTTCCAGACCGGCGCGATCGACCGTCGGATAGCCGAGCATGATGTCGTCGTGGGTCTCGGCGAGCCAGAGCGCTTCGTCGAGCGTGAACGCGAGGATGCCGCGGAATCCGGGGAGCTTCAGCACCGCGTCGAGCACGGCCCGCACGCGCACCGACTTCGAGGCGACACGGATAGGGAGTCCCCCGGCGCGCACCAGCAGATCCATCGCGTTGTAGCGGAGCGCCTCTCGATCGATCACGCCGACCGGGGCCGGCAGGTGACCGGTGGCGGCGGAAAGGCGTGGCCAGTACCGGGACGGATCCTCCCACGCGGGGGCGATCGTGGGCGCACCCTGGACGGGGCTCAGTTCGTCGATGAGGTCGAGCACTCCCCCACCTTATGGCCTCCTCATACTCCGGATCATCCCCCGTGGCACCGGGGCTCAGCCATGGTGCGGCGATAGGCTGGCGGCGCGGCCCCCGTAGCCCAATGGCAGAGGCAGGCGACTTAAAATCGCTTCAGTCTGGGTTCGAGTCCCAGCGGGGGCACCCCGATCTCACTCTTCACCGTCGGCGACGGCCCTCCGCTGCCCCGTCGCCTCTCGCACCCGTCGCGCCACCAGCACCACGAGCGCGATCGCGATGGCCGTGTAGACGGCGTAGTCGAGGTATCCGAGGTACTGCTCCAGCTGCTCGTGCTGCGTGCCGAGAGCCGCGCCGACGCCGAGCAGCAGGGTGTTCCAGGCGCCGCTGCCGACGATCGTGTAGATGCTGAAGGTGACGAGGTTCATGCGCGACGCCCCGGCGGGGATGGAGATGAGACTGCGCACCCCCGGGACCATCCGTCCCACCAGCACCGTCCAGCCGCCGCTGCGCGTGAACCAGTCCGCTCCCCGTTCCAGGTCGGAGCGGCTCACCAGCCGGGTCGCCGCCAGCAGTCGTATGGCCCTCTGCATCCCGATCGAGGCACCGAGCCCGTAGAGCAGCAGCGCTCCGAGCCAGGAGGCCAGCGTGCTCCAGAAGATGAGCCAGCCCAGATTCAGCTGTCCGCTTTGGCTGAGGTACCCCGCGAACGGCAGGATCACCTCGCTCGGGATCGGCGGGATCAGCACTTCGAGGAAGACGAGCACGCCGACCCCGACGTCGCCGAGTGAGGTGAGCACGTCGGCCGCGAATCCGGTCAGTCCGGTGAAGCCGTGTTCGGTATCGGTGGCGAGGAACATCCGAGCTCAGCGTCCGAAGAGATCGCCGATGCCCGGGATGCCGAGGTCGCCGAGCCGCTCACCCCACCCGCCGGCCGCTTCGCCGAGCCCGGTCACCGCTTCGCCCGCTGAGCCCATCAGATCGCCTGCTCCGCCGGCGAGCGACTCGACGTCGATGCCTGCGGCGAGCGACTCGATGTCGATCCCCTCGGCCAGGGCTCCGAAGTCGACGCCGATGTTCGCGGCCTGCTCCAGAAGCGGACCGGCCACCGTGCTGAGCACCGCACCACCCGCGACGACGCCGAGCAGTCCTACCGCTGCGCCACCTGCAGCGACCGCAGCACCACCTGCACCCGCGCCGCGCACGCGCGACAGGAGTCCCCGCATCCGGCCCGGCCGCATGGCCTCGGCCCGCCCGGCGGCGCGCGCGAGATCTTCCGGTGACGACGACCTCGGACGCTCGTCCGGCGCGAGCTCATCGCGCATCCGCGCCTCGACGAGCTGGCGCTGCAGCGGCGTCAGACGCGCGAAGGCGTCGCGGTGGATCTGCTCGACGCGCTGCGGATCCGCCGTCTGCAGCAAGTAGTCGTACCGGGCGATCGCTGCCCGGTCGGCCTCGGATGCCGCATGCGGTGCGTGGGAGGATCCGGCGACCGGCGGCGTGTAAGAACCCCGCGAAGGAGTCGAACCGGCCCTGACGCTCGGAGCACCTGGTGCCGGCGGAGCATACGGATCGGCAGCCGCGGGCCGTGCGCTCTGATCTGCGCGAGGGGCGCCGTCTGCCGGGCCACGGACCGCATCCACTGCTCCGCGGAGCATCCCGCCCCAGTCCGTCGAGCGGGATCCGTCCTGCGCGCGCGATCCATCTGCTGCATGACCGTTGCGCCCCGAGCCGGCGTTCTTCTCGAGAGCGTCGGTGGCGAGTCCGATCAGTCGGGAGAGCTTTCCCATGGGTGTCCCTTTCGTGGTGCGGACCACCGGGCTTTCCCACCTCGAAGCGACGGCAGGGGTTTCTCGGCAGCCCGCGATGCGGGTGCCAAGGTCTCCTCCACCTTCACGGGCCGGCGGGCCGGAGCACGATCTCGTGCTCGTAATGACGACGTCGCCGCAGACGGGAGTACTCCCCTTGCTGCCCTCACGCTAGCGGGCGCACCTGTGCTTCGCCTCGGAGCCACTCCGAGGAGAAGACGATCGGCCCCGGCGCGGAGCGCACGGGGCCGATCGTCTGAGGGAAGTCGACTACTTCGCCGTCGCCTCAGCGGGCTCGGCGGCCGCCTTGGCGGGAGCCTTCTTCGCAGCGGGCTTCTTGGCCACCGGCTTCTTGACTGCCGGTTCGGCCGCAGCGTCTGCCGGTGCGGTCTTCGCCGTCGCCTTCTTGGCAGCAGGCTCAGCCTTCGCGGCCGGGGCAGCGTCTGCCACGGGAGCTGCGGGAGCCGCCGGACGCGGACGCGCCGCGAACTCCTCGAAGACATAGCGCGGGTTCTGCACCGTCTCGAGGTTCACGAGGTCGCGACCGAGCCACAGGTTGTTCCACCAGCCCCAGATCACACGGAACTTGCGCTCCCACGTCGGCATCGCGAGACCGTGGTACCCACGGTGTGCGACCCAGGCCACGAAGCCCTTGAGGGCCAGGTTGCCCGACTGGAACACGCCGTTGTACAGACCGAGACCCGCGACAGCGCCGAGGTTCTTGTGGAGATACTCCTTCGGGTTCTCCCCGCGCAGCACGGCGACGAGGTTCTTCGCGAGGAGCTTCGCCTGACGCACCGCGTGCTGGGCGTTCGGTACGCAGAAGCCACCGACGCCACCACCCGAGAGGTCGGGGACGGCCGAGACATCACCGGCGGCCCAGGCGCCTTCGACGAAGGCCTCCGGCGTGCCGACGCGCAGGTCGGCACGGGTCTGGATGCGACCGCGCTCCTCGACCGGGAGGTCGCCGCCGCGAACCACGGTCGGGTTCGCCATCACACCGGCGGTCCACACGATGACATCGGTCGGGATGACCTCGCCGGTGGAGAGCTCGACGTTGCCGTCGACCGCACTCGTGAGCTGCGTGTCGAGGTGCACGTTGGCGCCGCGCTTGCCCAGGTCCTTGAGCACCCACTCGCTGGTCTTCAGCGAGACCTCGGGCATGATGCGGCCCATGGCCTCGATGAGGTGGAAGTGCGTGTCCTCGAAGCTGATCTGCGGGTACTTGCCCACCAGTGCCGATGCCAGCGAACGCAGCTCGGCGAACACCTCGATACCGGCGAAGCCACCACCGACGACGACGACGGTCAGCAGACGGTCGCGCTCGGGGCCGGCCGGAAGCGAAGCGGCCTTGTCGAAGTTCGACATGACCTTGTCGCGGATGGCGACGGCTTCCTCGATGGTCTTCAGCCCGATCGCATTGTCGGCGATGCCCGGGATCGGGAAGGTGCGCGAGACGGCTCCCGCGGTGACGACGATCTGGTCGTACGCGAACTCGTACGGCTCGCCGACGGGCGGCGTGATCGTCGCGACCTTCTGCGCGTGGTTGATGTTCGTCACCTTGGCAGTGAGGACATGGGTGCGCTTGAGGTGACGACGATGCGCGACGACGGAGTGACGCGCCTCGATCGAGCCGGCGGCGACCTCGGGCAGGAACGGCTGATACGTCATGTACGGCAGCGGGTCGACCATGGTCACGTCGGCCTCACCCTTGCGGAGGTGCTTCTCGAGCTTCCACGCGGTGTAGAAACCTGCGTACCCTCCGCCGACGATCAGAATCTTGGGCACAGTGCTGTTCTGAGGCACAGAAGAACTACTCCTCGGAGTCGGGGATTTGGCGTACGGAAACGCGCGCCGATCGGATGCGCCGGGCAGCTGCGGTGACGCCAAGCGCTACCAGGATACCAGGCACGGTGAGCGCCACGAGCGGCAGGGTACCGTAGCGCAGTGAATCGGCGCTGGGAAGCAACGGTGAAGCGGCCTCGCTGGGGGCGTCGGCCGCAGGCAGCGGAGGCACGGCCACCGGTGTCATCGAGGGAACGGGTTGCGGCTCCGACTCCGCACGACGGAAGTAGCGCACCCATTCGGCGAGGTCGCCCATCGGATTCTCGCTCACCGGCGCGATGTTCGCCGAGATCGCCGCAGCGGCATCCACGAGGCCGTAGCCGTACAGCGGGTCCTGCGGCTTGACCGCATCCGGAACCGGTATCGCAGTCTTGATGATGCGATTGATGACGTCGATCGCCTTGATGTCGGGGTGTGCGGAGCGGATGAGTGCGGCGACCCCCGCGACGATGGGTGCCGCGCCGCTCGTCCCGCGCCAGTGCTCGACCTTGCCGTCGGCGGAGACACCGATCAGGCCCTCGCTCGGAGCGGATATCCCGATCGTGATGCCCTGGGTGGATGCCTCGACGCTCGCCGTGCCGGTCTGGTCCACGCCACCCACCGTGAGCACACCGGGGATGGTCGCCGGAGCACCGATGATGTTCGTGCCGCTCCCCCGGTTGCCTGCAGCGACGACGACCACCACGTCGTGCTCGAACGCGTAGAGGAACGCATCGTCCCAGCTCTCGTCCCAGTCGAGAGTGTTCGTCGTGAACGAGAGATTGATGATGTCGGCGCCGTTGTCGACGGCCCAGCGCATGCCCTTCGCGACCTGCTCCGTGAAGGGGACGGCGGCGGCCGCGCCGAAGCCCACCGAGATGGAGAGAAGGTTGGCTTCCGGTGCGACGCCGATCATGCCGGTGCCGTCGGCCGCGCCGCGTCCTGCCGCGAGCGAGGCCACCCAGGACCCGTGGTTTCCGTCCACCGCGCCCAGTGGCGTCCGTCCGTCCGGCGTGCCGGCACCGGACACATCCGTGCCGCCGACCACGGCATCGCCGAACACCTCCGGAACCTTGCCGATACCGGTGTCGATCACCGCGATCGTCACGCCCTTGCCGCGGGTGGTCTGCCATGCTTCCCGGATCCGCGCCCCGTCGAGCCAGTACTCCGACGCGCGGGTCGGATCGGTCGGGTCGTCCGGGATCGGCGGTGGCGTGGCGGTGGCTCCGAGGAGCAGCAGAGACGCCGCGACCACCAGCATGGCGGCGGCGCTGCGCAGCGTCCGACGGGCTGTCATGCCGATGACGCCGCCGCCTCGCGCTGCGCGGCACCGGGATCTTCGCACCGGCACACCTCGGGCGACCAGGACGACCGAGCCA
>JAQZBG010000137.1 GCA_029239165.1 Microbacterium sp.
CCCGATGAGCATCACCACCCGCCGAATCATCCCCGCGATCGCGATCGCCGGGACGATGATGCTCGTCGCGACCGGTTGCGTCGCCGGAGAGAACGCCAAGGCATCCGGCACCGAGAGCACGCCGGGCACGACCGAGTGGTCGTCGGACACCCTGTCGATCGACTTCGCCACCTACAACCCGCTCAGCCTGGTCATCAAGGACCAGGGCATCCTCGAGGCGATCCTCGGCGATGAGGTCGAGGTCGAGTGGGTGCAGTCCGCCGGATCCAACAAGGCCAACGAACTGCTGCGCTCCGGCTCCGTCGATGTCGGCTCGACGGCGGGATCGGCCGCGCTGCTGGCTCGGGCGAACGGCTCGCCCATCCAGGTGATCGACATCTACTCGCAGCCCGAATGGTCGGCCATCGTCGTGGGCCCGGACAGCGACATCACCTCGCTCGAAGACCTCAAGGGAGCATCCGTCGCGGCCACCAAGGGAACTGACCCCTACTTCTTCCTGCTTCAGGCGCTCGAGGAGGGCGGCCTGTCCCTCGCCGACGTCGAGGTGCAGAACCTCCAGCATGCCGACGGCCGTGCCGCCCTCGACGGTGGATCGGTGGACGCCTGGGCCGGGCTCGACCCGATCATGGCCGCGGCCGAAGTGGAGTCGGGCGACCAGCTCATCTACCGCAACGTCGACTTCAACACCTACGGCTTCCTCAATGCCACCGAGGACTTCATCACGAACCACTCCGACCTCGCTCAGGCCGTCGTCGACGCGTACGAGCAGGCCCGTGAGTGGGCTCTTGCGAACCCGGAGGAGACCGCCGCGCTGCTCGCCGAGGTCGCCGGCATCGACCCCGACGTCGCCACCACCGTGATTCAGGAGCGCTCGAACCTCGACGTGAGCGGAATCCCCGGTGACGACCAGATCGCGGTGCTCGAGAAGATCGCGCCCGTCCTCGTCGAGTCCGGCGATGTGCAGGGCGGCCAGGACTCCGTGGACAAGGCGCTGTCGTCGATCGTGAACGACACCTTCGCGAAGAAGGCGGTCGACGGCGAGTGACCATTCCCGACCGACTGATCGTTCCTGAGGAATCGCGAGACGCGCTCGACTTCGCGAAGGGCAAGGCGCAGCCCCGGAGCGGGGCTGCGCGGCGTTCGTGGGATCGGCCGGTCGTCCGGATCATCGCCGGGCTCCTGCTGCCCGCGATCATCCTGACCGCCTGGCAGGTGGTGACGACGAGCGGGATGGTGCCGCCCTACCGCCTGCCCACGCCGGCGTCGGTGTTCCAGGCCGGCGTGGAGCTGGCCGAGACCGGACAGCTCTGGACGCACATCGCCATCTCGGTGCAACGCGTGCTGCTCGGCTTCGGGATCGGGGCCATCATCGGGCTCGCAGCTGCGGGCGTGGTGGGGCTGTCCCGGTTGGGGGAGCTGCTCCTCAGCCCCACGTTGACCGCGGTCCGCGCCGTGCCTTCACTGGCCTGGGTGCCGCTCCTGATCCTGTGGATGCAGATCGGCGAGGAGTCGAAGGTCACCCTGATCGCGATCGGTGCGTTCTTCCCCGTGTATACGACGGTCTCGTCGGCGCTCCGACACGTCGATCCGCAGCTCGTCGAGGCCGGGCGTTCGTTCAGCCTCCGTGGCTGGTCGCTGTTCCGGATCGTGCAGCTGCCGGCGGTGGTGCCATCGGTCGTGTCGGGATTGCGTCTGGCTCTCGCGCAAGCCTGGCTGTTCCTCGTCGCGGCCGAGCTCATCGCGGCATCCATGGGCCTGGGCTTCCTGCTGACCGAGTCGCAGAGCAGCGGTCGCGTCGACCGCATCCTGCTCTCCATCGTGTTGCTCGCCCTTCTGGGGACGCTGACGAACGCGATCCTCGTGCTGGTCGAGAAGTACCTGCTCCGTCGATGGGTGTGAAAATGACAGAGGCTCGCCTGCAGGAGTCGCGTGTGTACGCCCCGACGGGATTCGGTGATGCGAACGTCACTGCCGGTGCGTATGCACAGGCGGCAGCCGACCCGATCGCGTTCTGGGAAGAGGCCGCTCGCCGCCTGGACTGGTCCGACCCGTGGCACACCGCGCACGAATGGGAACCGCCGCTCGGCGACGCGGTTCCGGCCGCGCGCTGGTTCCTCGGCGGGCAGCTCAACGTCGCAGTCAACTGCGTGGACCGCCACGTCGAAGCCGGGCGAGGTGACAAGATCGCCCTGCACTTCGAGGGTGAGCCGGGCGATCGCGTCTCGGTCTCCTACGTAGATCTGCAGCGCCGCGTGTCGCAGGCGGCCAACGCCCTCACAGCTCTGGGGGTCGAGCCAGGCGACCGCGTCGTGATCTATCTCCCTGTGCTCGTCGAGACCGTCGTGATCACTCTGGCGTGCGCGCGGATCGGAGCCGTGCACTCGCTCGTCTTCGGCGGTTTCTCGGCTGAGGCCGTGCGGTTCCGTCTCGCGGACACCGACGCGAAACTGCTCGTCACCAGCGATGGTCAGTACCGCCGCGGCACCGCCACCGAGGTGAAGACGACAGCCGACCTCGCTGCGGCCGATCTTCCCGGCCTCGAGCACATCCTCGTGCTGCGCCGCACCGGGCAGGACGTCCCGTGGACGGATGGTCGCGACGTCTGGTGGCACGACGTCGTCGACACGGCATCGCCGGTGCATGAGGCGGAGGCCTTCGATTCGGAGCATCCGCTCTTCATCATCTACACGTCCGGCACGACCGGGAAGCCGAAAGGGCTCGTGCACACCTCCGGCGGCTACCTGACGCAGGCGAGCTGGGCGCACTGGGCACACTTCGACGCGAAGCCCGACGACGTGCACTGGTGCACCGCAGACCTGGCCTGGGTCACGGCCCACACCTACGAGATCTACGGTCCGCTATCGAACGGTCTCACGCAGGTCATCTACGAAGGGACGCCGGACGCGCCACACCGGGAGCGTCACCTCGAGATCATCGAGCGTTACGGGGTGACCGTCTACTACACGGCGCCCACGCTGATCCGCACGTTCATGACCTGGTTCGGGGCGGAACTCCCGCAGGGGCACGACCTCTCGACCCTACGACTGCTCGGAACGGTCGGGGAGGCGATCAACCCCGAGGCCTGGGTGTGGTTCCGACGCAACTTCGGCCGCGACGAACTGCCGGTGATCGACACTTGGTGGCAGTCCGAGACCGGCGCGGCGATGATCGCTCCGCTGCCTGGCGTCACCGCACTCAAGCCCGGGTCGGCCTCGGTCCCGCTCCCGGGCATCGATGTGGCCGTGGTGGACGAGCGGGGCGACGAGGTCGCGGCCGGGCGTTCGGGAACGCTCGTGGTCCGCAGACCTTGGCCCGGGATGGCCCGAACCGTCTGGGGCGACCCGACGCGCTATCGCGATGCCTACTGGTCGTTGTTCGCAGGTCGCGGCGAGCACGGCGGATTCTACGTTGCCGGTGACGGAGCCACCAGGGACACCGACGGGTATATCTGGATCCTCGGGCGACTCGACGACGTCGTGAACGTCTCGGGTCACCGACTCTCCACGATCGAGATCGAATCGGCGCTCGTGGCACACGACACCGTAGGCGAGGCCGGTTCCGCCGGAGTCTCCGATCCCGTCACCGGGCAGGCCGTCGTCGCGTTCGTGACTCCGTCCGGACGTGCCGATGTCACGCCGTCCGACCTGCGGACGCAGGTGGCGAACGCGATCGGCCCCGTCGCCAAGCCGAAGCACATCGTGGTCGTGCCCGACCTGCCGAAGACCCGATCGGGCAAGATCATGCGCCGACTCCTGGCACAGTTGTGGGAGGCCGAGCAGGATCGCCGAGCGGGCCGCGACCCCGAGCCCCTCGGAGACACCACATCGCTGCAGAACCCCTGGGCCGTCGACGACATCGCCGACGTGCTCGCCGCCGCCGAACTGAGGACAGCATGACGGAAGAACACCGCTTCGGATTTCGCACCAGAGCCCTCCACGCCGGCGGCACACCAGACGCGGCGACCGGCGCACGAGCGGTGCCGATCTATCAGACGACCTCGTTCGTGTTCGAGGACGCGGCGGATGCCGGCAACCTGTTCGCGTTGCAGAAGTACGGCAACATATACTCGCGCATCGGCAATCCCACGGTCGCCGCCCTGGAAGAGCGCCTGGCATCGCTCGAGGGCGGTATCGGCGCCGTCGCGACCGCCTCAGGCATGAGCGCCGAGTTCATCACGTTCGCCGCGCTGGTGGGAGCCGGGGACCACGTCGTCGCTGCGGCGCAGCTGTACGGCGGAACGGTGACCCAGCTCGACGTGACGCTGCGGCGGTTCGGCGTGGAGACGACGTTCGTCGCGTCCACCGACCCTGCGGACTATGCGGCGGCCATCCGTCCGGAGACCAAGGTCGTCTACGTCGAGATGATCGGCAACCCGTCCGGGGAGATCGCCGACATCGAAGGGCTGGCCGCCGTCGCACACGAGGCCGGCGTCCCGCTCGTGGTGGACGCGACGCTGGCCACGCCGTACCTGGCACGTCCTCTCGAGCACGGCGCCGACATCGTGATCCACTCCGTGACGAAGTTCCTGGGCGGACACGGCACCACCCTCGGCGGCGTCGTCATCGAGAAGGGGACGTTCGACTGGGGCAACGGCAAGTTCCCGCAGATGACCGAACCGGTCGAGTCGTATGGCGGTATCAAGTGGTGGGATAACTTCGGCGAGTACGGGTTCCTCACGAAGCTGCGGTCGGAGCAGCTGCGCGACATCGGCCCGGCACTCAGCCCGCAGTCGGCCTTCAACCTGCTCCAGGGGATCGAGACGCTCCCGCAGCGCATCGACGCGCATCTCGCGAACGCGCGCATCGTCGCCGACTGGCTCGCCTCCGACCCGCGGGTCGCCTACGTGACGTGGGCGGGTCTCGACGGGCATCCGCATCACGATCGGGCGGGGAAGTACCTGCCGCTCGGCCCGGGCTCGGTGTTCGCATTCGGCGTCGCGGCGGAGGACGGCCGGACGGCGGGGGAGAAACTGATCGAGAACCTGCAGCTCGCTTCGCACCTCGCGAACATCGGCGACGCTCGCACCCTCGTGATCCACCCGGCCTCGACGACCCACCGCCAGCTCACCGAGGCGCAGCTCGTCGCCGCAGGCGTGCGCGCCGACCTGATCCGCATCTCGGTGGGCCTGGAAGACGCCGAGGACATCATCTGGGACCTCGACCAGGCCCTGACCACCGCGACGGGAGCGAACCGATGAGCGAGAGCCAGACGACCGTCGGGGATTCCTGCGACGTTCCGCAGGCGGCGGATGCCGTCGCCTGTGCACTGCCCGGAGCGCCGACGGGGCATCCCGAGCGGACCTGGACGGGCCCCAGCCATCAGGAACGCTTCGGTCTGCTCCGGCGCGCCCGATCGATCGCCATCGTGGGGGCTTCGAACAACCCGGCGAGGGCCTCGTACTTCGTGGCGACGTACCTGCTCTCCAGCACGGCATACGACGTGTACCTCGTGAACCCGCGCGAGACCGAGATTCTCGGCCGGCCCGTCTACCCATCGCTGCGCGACCTGCCCGTCGTCCCCGACATCGTGGACGTGTTCCGTCGGCACGACGACCTTCCGGGTGTCGCGCAGGAGGCCATCGATGTCGGTGCGCAGACGCTTTGGCTGCAGCTGGGCTCGTGGAACGAGGAGGCGGCGGCGATCGCCGAGTCCGCAGGGCTGGCGGTCGTGATGGACCGCTGCATCAAGATCGAGCACGCGCGATTCCACGGCGGCTTGCACCTCGCCGGCTTCGACACGGGCGTGATCAGCTCGCGTCGACAGCTGCTCGCCCGCTGAGGGACGCTCTGAGCGAAACGTAGACTGGCGGCATGCCTCTCATCGCGCTCACCGGCGGCATCGCGTCGGGGAAGTCGACCATCGCCCGGCGACTGGCGGAGCATGGAGCGGTGATCGTCGATGCCGACCAGATCGTCCGCGAGGTGCAGGCGCCGGGCTCGCCGGTGCTGAAGCTGATCGCGGAGACGTTCGGTTCGTCGGTGATAGACGGTGATGGGGCGCTGGATCGTGCAGCGCTGGGCGCGAAGGTCTTCGGGGACCCGGAGATGCTCGGGCACCTGAACGCCATCGTGCACCCGGCTGTGCGGGAGGAGTCGCAGCGTCGGTTCGACGCGGCTCTGGCGGCGGCTGCGGATGCCGTGGTCGTGTACGACGTCCCGCTGCTCGTCGAGGCGAGGGCCGACGACCCGTGGGACTTGATCGTCGTCGCACACGCACCCGCTGCGGAGCGGTTGCGACGTCTGATCGAGCTGCGAGGCATGGAAGAGAAGGCTGCCCAGGAGCGGATCGACGCTCAGGTCTCCGATGAAAGACGACTCGCGATCGCAGATGTCGTCATCGATACGGCCGGAACACTGGGGCAGACGCACGAGCAGACGGACGCCCTCTGGGAGCGGATCCGAACGCGGTGAGCGTCTCCGGGCACGCGCCCTTCGCGACTTCCGTTCAGATGGGCTGCTCGGGGCCGCTGGTATTCTTGTTGCGGGCGTGGGGACGCACCAGGGGATGGTCTGCTGGGGGATAGCTTTTCCGCGCTCTGGGGAGTGGAGAAGTGACTCAGGAAAACCGTGGAATCTCGCGTCGAGCCCTTGTGCGGGGCGCAGCCTGGTCGGTGCCGGTGATCGCCGCAACTGTGGCATTGCCGATGGCAGCCGCGAGCGGGAGCAACATCAGCAACAACGCGGCGAACTACTACTGGGACGCCGAGGCCCAGGGCGGATACACGGCGCTCGTGCCGGCCGCCGGAGCGCTCAAGGCGACGTTCAGCACGCAGATCAGCTATCGCGCCACCCCATGGATGAACCCGCCGGCCGGCGGCTCACTCGTCGTCGTCGTGGAGTTCAGCTCGCCTGTCACGCTCGACCCCGGTTCGTCCCTCGGGGCATGGGCCCCGGCTCCCGCGAGCGGTTCGTTTTCGCAGACCTTCACGTTCACCAAGACGCCCGCGAGCTTCGGCGACGCCCTGTCGTTCAACGTGGTCGCGTCGGCGCCCGGTGCGCTCACTTCGACGGCCACGATGAGGCTTCTGAACGGCGGCGAGACGACGTGGTCCTCAGAGCCGTCGGCTCAGACAGCCACGATCGTCGCCTGACGGCCTCGATGTCGGAGGGGCGGCATACGCTGGAGGTATGCAACCCACGCGCAGTGTCCGCCCCTTCGAGGTCATCAGCGAGTACGCGCCCGCCGGCGATCAGCCGGCGGCGATCGCCGACCTGGCGGCGCGGATCAACGCGGGTGAGACCGACGTCGTCCTGCTCGGCGCGACGGGTACCGGAAAGTCGGCGACCACTGCCTGGCTGGTCGAGCAGGTGCAGCGACCGACGCTCGTCCTGGCGCACAACAAGACCCTCGCGGCCCAACTGGCGAACGAGTTCCGCGAGCTGATGCCGAACAACGCCGTCGA
>JAQZBG010000138.1 GCA_029239165.1 Microbacterium sp.
ACCGACCACCCGAGCGTCGTCTACCGGCGCAAGGGCTGGGACTACGGTGTGATCGCATTGAGCACGCAGGCTCCGCCCTCCGAGGCTCTCGCCTCCTGACAGGACGCGAAACGGCCCGGCCCGCGAGGGCCGGGCCGTTTCGGCGTTCGGATACCGCGGAAGCGGATCGTCAGTCGAAGATGCCGTCGAGGAGGCTTCCGATCACGAGTCCGCCGAGGATGCCGGATGCGATGTCGCCGCCGCCGCCACCCCGACGCGGACCGCCGCCCCAGCCGCCAACGCCGCCCCAGTCCTGATCTCGCGGACGTGAAGAGTCGATGTCGCGCTGCGCGAGCTGGAGCGCCTCGGAGGCGAGGTGCGCGACCCGGCGAGCCTGGACCAGCGCGGCCTCGCGCGTGTCTTCCGCCGGAAGGAGATCGGAGACGTCGACGCGAAGGCGCTCGGCCTCGGCCAGACGCGTGCGGGCGTCGGCGCCGATCCAGCCGCGGTGGCCGGCGATGAGGCCGCGTGCGACCCCGAGCTGGCGGTCGGCGTCGTCTATCGCGTGCTGCACCTGCGTGATGCTGGGGAGGGGATTCTCGGCGCGGTGGCGCGCCTTGGCGATGGCCTCGTCGAGCGCGGAGTTGGCGTCGCGCAGCTGAGAGAGCTCGGCGAACGGGTCGTTCGGCTTGCCGGACGGCGTGAGTGCGGCGAGGGCGGCCTGGAGCGCTGCGACCGCCTCCGCGACGGCAGGTGCCGAGGGAGCGTTGCGCGCGGCGATGAGGTCACCGCGCGAGTCGGCTACGACCTCGGCGAGGGTGGATTCCGCTCGGAGCGCTTCGATTTCGAAGTCCTCGACCGCGTCGAGGAGCGCGGATGCGCGACGGGTGGCCTCGGTGGCCGTCTCGAGGGCGACGTTGGCCTCTTCGTTCTGCTTGGCCGCGCGACGGCGTTCCGAGATGTCGGCGCTGTGGGTGGCGAAGCGGATGAGCTGCTCCGCCTCCGCAGCGCTGGCGGTGATCTGGTGCATGGCCGATTCGGCGTAGCGAGCCGAGAGGCGTGCGACAGCCTCGTTGGTCTGGGGGATCCGTTCGCTGAGCGCGGCGGCCTCAGCCCGCACCTGCGCGATGATCTCCGGCGCGCGGCGCACTTTGGCGACGGACTCCGCGAGCACCGAGGTCTTCTCGTCGAGCAGGTCTTGAGCCCAGTCGCACAGCTGAAGGATGCGTGCGTTCCGTGTGCGCAGCTCCTCGGCCGTGTCGGGGATCTCGTCGTGATTCAGCTGGTGGAGCTGGAATGCCTCGCGCAGGTGTGTGCGCACCGCGGTGAGAGCCTTGCGCAGATCGGCGGTCAGGGATTCCCCGAGCTCGGCCTCGGCGAAGGAGAGCTCATCCGACGTCGTGCGGATCCGCTCGTCCGCGCCGACCAGAGCCTGCTCGGCGCGACGCGCGAGATCCGCGTCCTGTGCGGCGAGTTCTTCCTGTTCGCGTTTGCGCTTGCCCCAAAATCCAGCCATGGATCGATCCTAGTTTCTCGCGCACCGGCGGTGGCTGAGCATCCGCTCCGGGCGGGCGGTGTTCGCTCAGGGCACGTCACGCGATCGCGGTCCGCCGGGTGAGCTCTGCTCGGCGTGGTGGGACGAGCCAGCTGACCAGCGCGATCGCGAGAGGCAGAGCGACGGCGAGCAGGGCGAGCATCGCCCAGGGGATGTCCGGGATCAGGAGGACGCCTCGTGACTGGATCGCGAACCCGATCGGGGGCAGCACACCGGCTGCAGCGCCCGCGAGCGTGCCGAATCCGGCGATGATGAGTCCCTGCCAGAGGCCGACCCGACGCCGGAGTCCGTTCGTGCCGCCGACCGCGGAGAGTGTGGCGTCGTCGGGGCGGCGCTCGAACCGTGCGAGGCTCAGGGCCACACCGCTCGCACCGAGGACGAGCACGCCGACGGCACTCAGGATCGGGACGATCCACAGCGCGTCCTCGGGCGGACCGTTCTCGAAGTAGGGAGAGAGGAACCAGTCGGCGGTGCCCAGCGCATCGGCGTGTTCCTGCACGCGGTCGCGCACCTCCAGCGGGACCGGCGCGTCGAACGAGGCGATCACCACGCTGGGACGTGTCGCCATGTCGAACTCCGCAGCGGTCTCCGGAGCGATCGCCACGGCGATGGCCTGGTGGGGGAGGTCGAGCTCGATGGCCTCGACGTTCCGCTCCCAGAGAGGCTCGCTGCGAGGAGGGGCGTCCTCCCACAAGGCCCAGATGTTGTCTGGGACCTTTCCGTCGTACGCGTCCCGACCGCTCCAGGCGCCGACCTCGATCGTGCCGTCGGTGACGTAGCGCGGGTCCGTGACGATCGCCGCGCCGTCTCGGTAGGCGGTGCGCTGTGCGGAACTCACCGTGACGCCGAGCGCCTCGTCGAGCTCATCGGCCGAGATCACCGCGATCGGGTTAGGCCGGTTCTGACCGTTCGACGTGAAGGAGTTCTCGGTCTCCGGATCGAGGAGATGAGGCTCCGGCATCACCGCGATGACTCTTGTCTCGTCCGGAGGGATGTCGCTGGACCGCGCGTAGTCCCATACCTCGGGCTGGCGGGCGATGACGGCGGTGCCCGAAGCTCCCACGCCGTGTGCGAGAGCCATCCCCGCGTTCGTCGCGTCGGACGTGAAGGAGGGGTCGACGGTCGACTCCGCTCCGGTCGATTGGATACCGATGGCGAGGCTGCCCACGGGCGCCTGATACGCCCAGTCCCGCGCGGTCCACGCGTTCTGCATGGAGGTCTGTCCGATGGCGAAGACCGCGATGAAGACCGTCGCGGCGATCGCGGCGAAGGCTGGAACCGTGCGTGAGGAGTTCGCAGCGGCGTCGCGGGCGGCGATGCGAGCGGCGAGGCTGAGGGGCGACAGCGCTTTGGCGGTGATCCACAGCAGCCAGCGTCCGGAGAGCAGGATCCCGAGTTGCACGAGGATCGGTCCGATCACGATCCCGAACGGAGGGATGGCCCGCAATGGCGAGTCCCACGGCAGATCCGTGACCTCGATCGCGAGGATCGCGAAGGCGCAGCCGATCGTGAGTGCGACGCCGACGACCAGCAGGATCGATCCCCAGATCGGCCGAGAGGCGCGGGGCATCTGCGGACGACGCGCGCCGCGCAGTGCGCTGAGCGTGTCGGCGCGCGCGACCGTGCGCGCGGGCAGAGTTGCGGATGCGGTTCCGACCAGCACCGAGAAGGTCAGGATCCCCGCCAGCATCGGCCACGGGACGTGGAAGCCCCAGAACTGGGTGGCCGATCCGTCTGCGAGCAGAGCCATCGTGCCGGCGGCCGCTCCGATTCCGACGGCGAGTCCGAGGATGCCGGAGATCAGGCCGAGCGCCTTGCCCTGGAACAGGATGATCCTGCGGAGGTCCGAAGCCGAGGCGCCGACGCTCGCGGCGACCGCGAGAGATCGCTGTTGGCGGCGCGCGGCGACGGCGAATGCGGCGCCCGCGAGCATCACCACGACGTACGCGGAGAAGAGCCCCCCGGCGGCGAGCACGATGAGCGTCGTCCAGAGAACGCCCTGTTCGATCCCGGACGCCCCGGAGAAGCCGGCCGGAGCGATGTCGGGCGGGTCTAGGACGACCTCCCAGGAATAGGCGACGACGCCGGCGTCGTTCAGGTCCTCGACGTCCGGCCAGCTCAATGACAGGTCGGGGAGGTACCAGCGGGCTTCCCCGTCGATCGTGGCGCTCGCCGGCAGGAAGAGTGCGGGAGTCGCGTCGGGAAGGACGGCGGAGTCCAGCGTGCCGACGACCGTGAACGTCCGGTCGTCGTCGGCGAGGATGACGTCCTCTCCGATCGCGATCCCGAGTCGGTCGAGTGCGGCCGGTGTCGTCATCATCTCGCGTCCGGTGGTCGGTACGTCGCCGTCCAGGAGGTCGTAACGCCCTTCGAAGCGAGAGTCCCACACCTCGCCTTGCCACGTCCGCATCATGGTGACGCCGTCCGCGGTCCGAACGCGCACGTCGGACTCGATGACGCGGATCGTCTCTGCGCCGGAAGGCAGCACCGAGGTGGGATCGGAGATCGGCGTCCCCTCCGGCTCGTCGAAGTCCGGGGGGTAGCCGTACCAGGTGGGATCTGTCGGCGCTTGTGCGAAGCCGCTGCCGGGCAGTCCCGCCACCGACACCCATGCCTGCATCCGCCCCAGCTCGGCCGTCACTCGCTCCTGAGGAGTGCCGATCATGCTGGCCGCGATGACCGCGTACGCCGCCATGGCTGCGATCGGCAACAGGACCAGTACGCCGATGAGTGTGCTCGACAGGAGCGTGCGCCGCAGCTGTCGACGGGCGAGGCGTACCGCGACGAAGAGCCGGGCGCCGCTCGCGCCCCGCGGACGGCGCGCGTCGGCACGGCTGTCCGTCCGCGTCGCGGGCCGCTCGGCGGTCGAGGTCATCGGCGTGTTCCGCCCAGCAGCACCTCGGCGTCGTCGCGGCGCGTCTCGTCGACGATCCTGCCGTCGCGGAGGAACACGATCCGGTCCGCGAAAGCCGCGTGACGCGCTTCATGCGTGACGAGGATGCCTGCGGCGCCGGCATCCACTCGGCTCCGGAGCATCCTGAGCACGAGTTCACCCGTGACGGAGTCGAGGGCGCCGGTCGGTTCGTCAGCCAGGATGAGTCGGCGTCCGCCGACCACGGCGCGCGCGATCGCGACACGCTGCTGCTGGCCGCCGGAGAGGTCGTCCGGAAAGGAGTCGAGCTTGTCACCGAGACCGACCGACTCCAGCGCATCCCGCCCCGCCCGGCGGGCGACTCGAGCACGGAAGCCATCGAGTTCCAGGGGAAGGATGACGTTCTCGATGGCGGTGAGCGTAGGGATCAGGTTGAAGTCCTGGAAGACGAAACCGAGGGAGCGTCGACGCAGGCGCGCGAGCTCCGAGCCGCTCTGCTCGCTGAGGTAGGCGTCTTCGATCACGACCTCCCCGGTGGTCGGCCGAGTGAGTCCACCGGCGATGGCGAGCAGCGTCGATTTGCCCGACCCCGACGCGCCCATCACGGCCACGAGTTCACCGCGTCGGACTTCGAGGTCCACCCCGGACAACGCGGAGACCGCCGTCGCCCCGGCGCCGAATTGCTGCGTGACCCCGACGAGGCGCAGGACCGTCTCAGCGCTCACAGCGAGGGAGCCGTATCGACGAATGCGGTTCCTGCCTTCGAGGGCCGGCCGCGCTTGGGCCGCTCGGTCGCGAGTTCGAGCGCCATCGCCTGACGCGGGTGCAGAGCGAGGCGCTGTTCCGTGTGGTCGAGCCACCGCACCTCTGCCTCCGCGGCGAAGATCATCGAATCGACCACCAGCGCCCAGGAGAGCTCTTCCGGTCCGTCCGCGTCCCCGCCGGCGTACTTCGCCCGCTGCAGAGATTGCAGCTGACGCAGCGACGCGGTTCGCTGCGACTGGATGACTGCGGCGACGTCGACCCCCGGCAGCGTCGCAGCGACGGCGAGCTTGATCGCGAGCTCGTCTCGTGTCGCCTGGGTCCGCACCACCGGGGAGGAGAGCCACTGAGCGACTTCGGCGGAACCGGAGTCCGTGATCTGCCAGTACACGTGGCCCTGCTCGTCAGCGTCGCCCCGCTCCACGAGACCGTCGCGCTCGAGCCTTTCGAGTGTGTTGTAGATCTGGCCGACGTTCAGCGGCCAGGTCGAGCCCGTGCGGCGATCGAATTCGTGCCGGAGCTGGTAGCCGTAGCAGGGGCCCTGATCGAGGATCGCGAGCAGGCTCTGACGTACCGACATGGTGGGCTCCCTTGGTGTCGAGATGAAAACAATGCCGAGTATATACATACTGGGTAACTGCGTGATTCCGTCCGGTCAGGCCCTGTGCAGGCGACGTGCAGGTCACAGGCCGGTAACATGGCAAAGCATGCCTGGCCTCGGGTTCCCCGGTGGCCGGCTATTTACCCACTGACAGGGAGATGACATCCGTGGCCAATCCTCTTGAGAAGCTGCTGCGTGCTGGCGAAGGGCGGGTCATCCGCCGCCTGAATCAGGTCGTCAAGGCAGTGGGAGCGCTGGAAGAGGACATCTCCAAGCTCACCGACGACGAACTGCGCAACGAGACCGTGGAGCTGCGTGCCCGCTTCGAGAACGGCGAGACGCTCGACCAGCTCATGCCCGAGGCGTTCGCCGCAGTGCGGGAAGCGGCCAAGCGGACGCTCGGCATGCGCGCCTACGACGTGCAGATCATGGGCGGTGCCGCCCTTCATCTCGGCAACATCGCTGAGATGAAGACGGGTGAGGGCAAGACGCTCGTCGCGACCCTCCCCGCGTACCTGAACGCGATCGCCGGCAAGGGCGTGCACGTCATCACGGTCAACGACTTCCTCGCGAGCTACCAGGCCGAGCTGATGGGACGTGTGTTCCGCGCCCTCGGCATGACCACCGGCATCATCGTCTCCGGACAGACGCCGGCGGTGCGCCGCGAGCAGTACGCCGCAGACATCACGTACGGCACGAACAACGAGTTCGGCTTCGACTACCTGCGCGACAACATGGCCTGGCGCAAGGAAGATCTCGTCCAGCGCGAGCACTTCTTCGCGATCGTCGACGAGGTCGACTCGATCCTCATCGACGAGGCACGTACTCCGCTCATCATCTCGGGCCCGTCCTCGGGCGAGGCCAACCGCTGGTTCGCCGAGTTCGCGAAGATCGCCCGCACGCTCGAGGTGGGCGTGGACTACGAGGTCGACGAGAAGAAGCGCACCGTCGGCGTGCTCGAGCCCGGCATCGAGAAGGTCGAGGACTACCTCGGCATCGACAACCTGTACGAGTCCGCGAACACGCCGCTCATCTCGTTCCTCAACAACTCGATCAAGGCGCTCGCGCTGTTCAAGAAGGACACCGACTACGTCGTCATGAACGACGAGGTCATGATCGTCGACGAGCACACCGGTCGCATCCTGGTCGGACGCCGTTACAACGAGGGCATCCACCAGGCGATCGAGGCCAAGGAGGGCGTGCCGGTCAAGGCCGAGAACCAGACCCTCGCGACGGTCACGCTGCAGAACTATTTCCGCCTCTACGACAAGCTCGCCGGCATGACGGGTACGGCCGAGACCGAGGCCGCCGAGTTCATGTCGACGTACAAGCTCGGCGTCATCCCGATCCCCACGAACCGGCCGATGATCCGCAAGGACCAGTCGGACCTCGTCTACAAGAACGAGACGGCGAAGTTCGCGCAGGTCGTCGAGGACATCGCGGAGCGTCATGCCGCCGGTCAGCCGGTGCTGGTCGGAACCGTGAGCGTCGAGAAGAGCGAGTACCTGTCGCGTCTGCTCGCGAAGAAGGGCGTCAAGCACGAGGTCCTCAATGCGAAGAACCACGCGCGTGAGGCCGAGATCGTCGCTCGAGCCGGACGTCTGGGCGC